>NZ_CP026265.1:4970420-5301880 GCF_003071665.1 Aminobacter sp. MSH1
GCCGGATCGGCTTTCCGACGCCAACATTTTGTGGGCCGTCGACCCCGAGGCCTTCAAATCTGACGAGGGTGACGACGCAGACCACCTGAAGCCGTCCTACTGCTACGGTCGCAGCGGCTGGACCATGAACAGGGCGGACCGGGCGCACCTCGACCGCATCCCGGTTCCGAGGCTTACCGCCTCGCTCGACGCGGCCGTTGCTCTGGTAGAGCGCGTGCTGCCGGGGAAGACAGTTCTTATTGGCTGGGGACAGACCGAACAAACGGTGCCATGGGCGCGTGTTGGCCCTTGGAGCGAGCCTGACGCCACCGGCGCCACTCCCGCCATTGCCCTCCTGATCGCCACCCTGAAAGCCATGGAGCAACAGAATGGCTGAACTCACCACCATTCTTCGCCAGCAATCGAAGCTTGGCCCCATCAACGTAGCTCGCGCCGCAATGCGAGACGCAGCCGACGCCCTCGACGCCAAGGATAAGCAAATAGCTGAACTGAAGGCGGCGCTGTCCGAGATTGCAGCAGGACCGCACCTCCTGTCTTGCGACAAAGCCAAGTGGGCCGATTGGGCTGCTGATCGAGCCGCCTCCAGCCTCCCCAATAAGGAAGATCGAAATGGCTGAGACACGCAAGCCACGAACAACGCTGTCTGATGGCACGCAAGTCTATCCCGAACATCGCAATATCATCACGGAAGGCCCGCAGGCTGGCCAGCAGAAGGGCTATGTGGTGCTGGCGGAGGAGGAACGCGCCAGAGGCTTCGTGCGGCCCGTGCGCCGCTCATACCGGCACCTGACGTGTGGCGTTATCACCACGATGGGGCTGACGCTTGCTGAGACTTACGCGCGCGACCAAAATTTCTACAGCGGCACGTTCTGTTGCGGCTGCGGTGCGCATTTTCCGGTCGGCCCGGATGGGGAATTTGTATGGGACGGCACCAGCGAAAAGGTAGGCACATGACGACTAAACATTCGCCGCTGAGCGCTCTGAAGGCGCAGGCCGACAAGATCGCACAAACACTCAAGGCAGCCGAACGCGGCGAGAAGATCGATGTGCGCTTCGCTGAAAAGATCGATGCTGCACGCGGCAACGAGAGTTTCAGGGTCGGTATTCTGATGGATGACAAGGTCATCACAATTGATATGCCGTGGGTGACAGTTCGTAGCACTAGCGAAGTTGGGCTCGCTGAATACATCCTCAACTTGATGCGAGAGGCCCGCCATGCCGTTAACTGACACCAAGGCGCTGCCGTATTTTGAGGCTCACGACTGGTTCGAGTTCAACGGCATGACGTGCTGCCGCTCCTGCGGCTACGTCAGGAACGCCACCAGCGACACGCGGGCATGCAAGCCGCCTCCAGCCTCCCGAATAAGGAAGATCGAAATGGCTAGCCTGACGCTTCCGCTCAAGGCGGAGTATTTCGATGCCATCCGCGATGGTTCAAAGATGGAGGAATACCGGCTGGTGACGCCGTTCTGGGCCAAGCGCCTCGAATGCCGTTCCTACGACTGCATCGTCCTGACAAAGGGGTATCCGCGCCTAATCGACTTTGGACGTCGGCTCAAACGTCCGTGGCGCGGTTTCACCGTCAAGACCATCACCCACCCGCATTTCGGGCCAGACCCGGTTTTGGTCTACGCCATCGACGTTCGCCCACCCGAGGGTAAAGCTAATGGCTAGAAGGGTGGAGACGCGAAAACTGACAAACGCTGAGTTTGCGCAACGATGCGCCTATCTCGCCAAAGTCACTGCGGCATGGGCCGGCGACATGCTGACCCTGCCAGAAGAGCACCATACCCCTGTCAGGGTTGAAACGGTCGCCATGTTCACAGCCGAAATCCGCGGATGGCTGGACCGACTTGAACAGCAGGTCTCCCCCGCCCCCGCACATAAGGAACAGGCGGAATGACGAGGGCTCTCACCATGGACGAGGCCGCAAACGCACTGCGAATCGGGCGCCGCTCCTTTCAGGAGATCGTCAAACGCTACCCCTTTTACTACCCCAATGGCAGGCGCAAACTGTTCACTGACGCCGATATCGAGGCGATCAGGAGAGCTTTGCGAGAGGAAGAAGAATGCCGATTAAACTCATCCCGCCCCGTCCCGGCAAAACGCCGAACTATTACATCAGGGGGACGTACCTCGGACAATATGTGGACGAGAGCACAGGAACTACTCGGAAAGAAGTCGCGAAACAGTTTCTCAAAACCGCAGTCGAGCGGATCGAACGTGGTGAGTTTGAAACCCGCAAGGCCGTAAAGGCGGTTCCAAGCTTTCTAGACGCCGCCGTGGCCTATCTGGCGACCGGGGGTGAGCGGCGGTTTATCGGAGAGTTTGACGAGGAAACCGGAAAATGGAAGGTCGGGCTGATCACCCATTTTGCCGAAATGAAGCTTCGCGATATCGACCAACAGGCGATTGATGATGCCGCAGCGGCTCTCTACCCAACCGCCACACCAGCGACTCGGAACCGGCAGGTGTACACGCCGATGTCGGCCATCCTGAAACAGGCCGGGGTCGCATTGCCCATCAAACGACCGAAGGGCTCTCAGGGGACGCCACGAGTTAACTGGTGCCAGCCCGAGCAGATATTCCGGCTATTGGATGCCGCAGAGGCCAAAGACCCCGAATTCGGCATCTTCCTGGAATTCCTAACCTACACGGGTGTGCGGCTGAGCGACGCGCTTGGGCTGACCTGCGACCGAGTTAATCTCGTGGATGAGTTCGCCTACATCGAGCAGACCAAGAACGGCGATCCGCGCGGCGTCTACCTACCGCCCAACTTGGTCAATGCACTGGCCAGCCACCCTCGCGGCCTTGAGCGAGGCAAGGCGAAGGTGTTCCGATTCCGCAAGAATGGGCGCCTCTACAGCCTTATGGCCGCCGTCAAAAAGAATGCGGGCGCTGATCTGGATTTTGTGACGTTCCACGTCCTCTGCCACACATGGGCAACATGGATGCGCCGCTATGCGAAGCTCGACACGCGCGGGCTGGTGGGGACGACGCGCTGGAAGGACGCCAAATCAGCGGCTCGCTATGAGCATGTCGTGGTGTCGGAGGAATCACGGAAGGCAGCACTGCTCCCGACTCGGAAACGGAAGCGGAACAAAGTCCACGAGTCCTCCACGGATTCTGGTGCCGAGTTTCGCCTTCGTTCGCCTAAACATGCCGGATAGCACAAGGTCGAACGTGACTTATCGCGTTGAATCTGTTATAGAAAAATGGTGCTGCCAGAGAGGATTGAACTCTCGACCTCTCCCTTACCAAGGGAGTGCTCTACCACTGAGCTACGGCAGCATCCGTGGACGGGGCGGCTTTTGACACATGAATCGGGGGAGCGCAAGTTATCAGTTGCTGCAAATCGACACTGATTTTCCACAGACGCCATTACGCCACAAAACTGGCCATTTCCGTTGCCAAGCGGTTATGAACGATCGGCAAGCGGGGACCACCACATGTCGTCGAAACCAAAAATGCCCTCGAGCGGTGCAGACGCGCGCAAGGCGCGGCTCGCAGCCGAGCTGCGCGCCAACCTGATGAAGCGCAAGGCGCAGGCGCGCTCGCGCCGTACCGGCGAAGCCGATACGAGGCCGGAAGGCCTTGCCGCGGCCGAGGGAGAGACAGAGAAACCCGAGAAAGCCTGACCGGCCACGGCAGGCGCTTGGCGCATGGACCCGCAAAACCCTGATTCTTGAACCGGGTGGCGCGATGGTCTAGACGGCGGCAAGAAAATTTCTCGCCAGAACCGGGATCCCCCGGAGAAACGACGGCCAATGGATCGCATCAGAATTGTCGGCGGCAACGAGCTGACCGGAACCATCCCGATCTCGGGCGCGAAAAACGCAGCCCTTCCGCTGATGATCGCCTCGCTGCTCACCGACGATACGCTGACGCTGGAGAACGTGCCGCACCTGGCCGATGTCGAGCAACTGATCCGCATCCTGGGCAACCACGGCGTCGACTATACGGTCAGCGGCCGCCGCGAACGCCAGAGCGAAGGCTATTCGCGCACCATCAGCTTCAGCGCGCGCAACATCGTCGACACCACCGCTCCCTATGAGCTGGTCTCCAAGATGCGTGCCAGCTTCTGGGTCGTCGGCCCGCTGCTCGCCCGCATGGGCGAGGCCAAGGTCTCGCTGCCCGGCGGCTGCGCCATCGGCACGCGGCCGGTCGACCTGTTCATCGAAGGCTTGCAGGCGCTCGGCGCCGACATCGACGTCGATAACGGCTATGTCGTCGCCAAGGCCAAGAACAGGCTGATCGGCAACCGCTATGTGTTCCCCAAGATTTCGGTCGGCGCCACGCATGTGCTGATGATGGCGGCGACACTCGCCCGCGGCGAAACGGTGCTCGAAAACGCCGCCCGCGAGCCCGAGGTCGTCAATCTCGCCGAATGCCTCAACGCCATGGGCGCCAGGATCACCGGCGCCGGCACCTCGACCATCACCATCGAGGGCGTCGATTCGCTGTCGGGCGCGCGCCACCGCGTCATCCCCGACCGCATCGAGACCGGCACCTATGCCATGGCGGTGGCCATGACCGGCGGCGACGTGCTGCTCGAAGGCGCGCGTGCCGACCTGTTGCAGGGTGCGCTCGATGTCGTCTCGCGCACAGGCGCCGAGATCATCCAGACCAACTCCGGCGTCCGCGTCATGCGTAACGGCTCGGGCATCTCGCCGGTCGACGTCACAACCGAGCCCTTCCCGGGTTTCCCCACCGACCTCCAGGCGCAGTTCATGGGCCTGATGACGATGTCGAAGGGCAAGTCGAAGATCACCGAGACGATCTTCGAGAACCGCTTCATGCACGTGCAGGAACTCGCACGCCTCGGCGCCCACATCACGCTGTCGGGCCAGACGGCGATTGTCGAAGGCGTCTCCAAGCTCAAGGGCGCGCCTGTCATGGCGACCGACCTGCGCGCCTCGGTGTCGCTGGTCATCGCCGGCCTCGCCGCCGAAGGCGAGACGGTGGTCAACCGCGTCTACCACCTCGACCGCGGTTTCGAGCGGCTGGAAGAAAAGCTGTCGCGCTGCGGCGCCGTCATCGAGCGGATCAGCGGCTGAATGAAGGGAATAGGGGAATAAGGGAGTAAGGGAACAGGAAAGCTGCTCCCCTACTCCCTACTCCCTACTCCCTACTCCCTCCTCCCTCCTCCCTACTCCCCCTTGCGGTTGCGCGCTGCATCAAGACCGCCTAACAAAGCCGGAAGCATTACATTCCGCACAGGCAGCCGACCGGACATGAACCAGCTCAAGCTAGTCGCCCTCGACGAAGAGGATCTGGAGATCGTCTCGGCCCATGTGCAGGATGCCGTGGTCAAGGTCGGCGACCTCGCTTACGACGCGCCCTCGAAGCGTTTTGCGCTGGCGATGAACCGTTTTGCCTGGGAAACCAAGACCGGCTTTTTCCGGCCCAAATATGAGCGCCGGCGCTCGATCCTGCATTTCGACCGCGTGCTGTCGGTCAAGCTTTTCGGCATTTCGCGCACCAAGAAAGACGAGGTGCTGGAGCTTCTGGCGATCGGTTTCGCGCAGGGCGAGGATCCCGCCGGCGAGATCGAACTGCTGTTTTCCGGCGACGCCGCGATCCGGCTCGAGGTCGAGGTCATCGAAGCCCGATTGACCGACACCGGGGCCGCCTGGCAGGCCTCGTCGCGCCCCATCCACAAGACCTGAGCATTCTCGATGGCCATCACCCTTCGCCAATCCGATGCAGACTTCGAGACGCGCTTCGCAGCGTTCCTGACGACCAAGCGCGAAGTATCGCCCGACGTTGAGGCCACCGTGCGCGCCATCATCGACGACGTGCGCGCGCGCGGCGACGCGGCGCTGATCGACTACACCCGGAAGTTCGACCGGGCCGACCTGACGACGCTCGGCATCGCGGTGACCCGCGCCGATATCGACCAGGCCTACAAGGACGCCGATCCCGCGACGGTCGAGGCGTTGCGTTTCGCCCGCGATCGCATCCGCTCGCACCATGCCCGCCAGATGCCCAAGGACGACCGCTACGTCGACCCGATCGGCGTCGAACTCGGCTCGCGCTGGACGGCGGTCGAGGCAGTCGGGCTCTATGTGCCCGGCGGCACGGCGAGCTATCCGAGTTCGGTGCTGATGAATGCGGTGCCGGCACAGGTCGCCGGCGTCGAGCGCATCGTCATCGTGGTGCCCGCCACCGGCGGCGTCATCAACCCGCTGGTGCTGGTTGCCGCCGATCTCGCCGGCGTGTCAGAAATCTACCGCGTCGGCGGCGCACAGGCGGTGGCAGCCCTTGCCTATGGCACCGAGACGATCCCCCCGGTGGCCAAGATCGTCGGGCCCGGCAATGCCTATGTCGCCGCCGCCAAGCGCCAGGTGTTCGGCACCGTCGGCATCGACATGATCGCAGGCCCCTCGGAGGTGCTGATCGTCGCCGACAGCGACAACGACCCGGACTGGCTTGCCGCCGATCTGCTGGCCCAGGCCGAGCATGACGTGTCGGCGCAGTCGATCCTGATCACCGACGATGCCGCCTTCGGCAAGCAGGTCGAGGAGGCAGTCGAACGCCAGATCAAGCTCCTGCCTCGCGCCGAGACGGCAGCAGCCAGCTGGCGCGATTTCGGCGCGGTCATCCTGGTCGACGACTTCGATGCTGCCCTGCCGCTTGTCAACCGCATCGCCGCCGAGCACCTCGAGCTCGCGGTCGCCGACCCGGAAGCCCTGCTGCCACGCATCCGCAACGCCGGGGCGATCTTCGTCGGCAAGCATACGCCCGAAGTCATCGGCGACTATGTCGGCGGCTCCAACCACGTGTTGCCTACGGCCCGCTCGGCGCGCTTTTCCTCCGGGCTTTCGGTGCTCGACTTCGTCAAGCGCAGCTCGATCCTGAAGCTCGGCCCCGATCAGCTCAGGGCGCTGGCCCCGGCGGCGATCGCGCTGGCCAAGGCGGAGGGGCTCGACGCACATGCGCGCTCCGTCGCCATCAGATTGAACATGTAGGCGGCCATGTCCGACAAAGGCCACGCACGCTCCCGCCTGGTCGACGTCGAACTCGACGAATCGATCGGCCGTTCCACGCCCGACGTCGAGCATGAACGCGCTGTCGCGATCTTCGACCTGATCGAGGAAAACTCGTTCCATCCGATGAACGACGACGGCCATGGCCCATATCGGCTCAAGCTGTCGCTGGTCGACGCGCGGCTGGTGTTCGCCATCTCGCGCGAGCACGGCGAGGCTGTGGTCACCCACATCCTGTCGCTGACGCCGTTCCGCCGTATCGTGAAGGACTACTTCATGATCTGCGAAAGCTATTACGAGGCGATCCGCTCTTCGACGCCGAGCCAGATCGAGGCGATCGACATGGGCCGGCGCGGCCTGCACAACGAGGGTTCGCAGACCCTGCTCGATCGTCTCTCCGGCAAGATCGAGATCGACTTCGACACCGCCCGCCGCCTCTTCACGCTGATCTGCGTTCTGCACTGGCGCGGATGACATATGGCGGGAAACGCAACCTCTCCGCGCTCCATCCTGTTCATGTGCCGAATGAATTCGGTCCGCTCGCCGATGGCCGAAGCGATTGCCCGCCACAGCCTGTCGCCGTCGATCTTCGTCACCTCGGCAGGCGTGCGCGCCGGCGACCGCGACCCCTTCGTCGATGCCGTTCTGGCCGAAGAAGGCATGGCACTGGACGAGCACCAGCCGCGCACCATCGACGATCTGGAGGATGACTATTTCGACCTGATCGTCACGCTTGCGCCGGAAGCGCATCACGCCGCCCTCGAACTCACCCGGTCGATGGCCGTCGACGTCGAGTACTGGCCGACCCCCGACCCGACGGCAGCGACCGGTACGCGCGATCAGATCATGAGTGCCTACAGGGACGTGCGCGAACGGCTGAAGGCAAGAATGGTCGAAAGATTTGCGGTAGACGCACAGAAAATCGACGCCGATTAAGCGTGTTCACAAAGCGCGGATTATCATATAGGTTCCGCGCAAATTCCGGCCGGGACGCCGGGCAAGTCATCCAAACCAAAGGTACCGAATGCCGAAGGAAGAAGTCCTCGAGTTTCCGGGCGTCGTAACGGAATTGTTGCCGAATGCGATGTTCCGGGTCAAGCTCGAAAACGAACACGAAATCATCGCCCACACCGCCGGCCGCATGCGCAAGAATCGCATTCGCGTTCTGACCGGCGACAAGGTCCTCGTAGAAATGACGCCCTACGACCTGACCAAGGGCCGCATCACCTACCGCTTCAAGTAGACCGTCTGCTGCCTCGAGCGCGTCGGCCGGCCTCAGCCTACAGGATCTTGGATTGAGCGATCTGCAAAAGCTTGTGCTTGCCTCGGGTTCGCCCCGCCGTGTCGAGCTGTTGCAGCAGGCAGGCATCGAGCCCGACCGGCTGTTTCCAGCCGATGTCGACGAACGGCCGATGCGCGCCGAACACCCGCGCTCGCTTGCCAAGCGACTGTCGGTGACCAAGGCGCAGAAGGCGCACGAAGTGCTGGCCAAGGAAGCCGAGCCTGTTTCGGGCTTCATCCTTGCCGCCGATACGGTGGTCTCGGTCGGGCGGCGCATCCTGCCGAAGGCGGAGACGTCGGACGAGGCACTGCATTGCCTGCAGCTTCTGTCGGGGCGCTCGCACCGCGTCTATACCGGGCTTGCATTGGTGACGCCTGCGGGCAAACTGCGCCAGCGCCTGGTCGAGACGCGCGTGCGCTTCAAGCGCCTGTCGAAGCAGGACATGGAAAATTACCTCGCCTCGGGCGAATGGCGCGGCAAGGCCGGCGGCTATGGCATCCAGGGGCTTGCCGGCACCTTCGTGGTCAAGCTCGTCGGCTCCTACACCAATGTCGTGGGCCTGCCGCTCTACGAGACGACGTCGCTGCTTTCGGGCGAAGGCTACCAGGTCCAGCTCAACTGGCAGGCCGGGGCACGCGCATGACGAACAAGCCCGCCGATATCGTGACGCCCTTGCGCGCCAAGAAGCCCTGCCCCGAATGCGGCAAGCCGTCGGCGCGCGAGAGCTACCCCTTTTGCTCGCCGCGCTGCAAGGCGGTCGATCTCAACCGCTGGCTCTCGGGCTCCTATGCCATTCCCGTCCGCGACGACGAGGAGGAAGATTCGACCAGCAGCAGCGAAGCCGGCGAACGAAGCTGACGCCCCATTTCGGCTTCCGCGACGGCCTGTGATTTCTTTGCAGAAAAAGACATCCCAGGCGCTGGACAGAGGCAAATCTCGTGCTATAACCCACCCGCTTTCAAGGGTGCAGCGCACCACTCAAGGCATCCGGATCAAGGCTCCTTGCCCGATCCTGGAACTAGGCCCAGATAGCTCAGTTGGTAGAGCAGCGGATTGAAAATCCGCGTGTCCGTGGTTCGAATCCGCGTCTGGGCACCACATCTTTCCTCAACAAATTCAGCACTTTAAGCTCGAACGACGACTGCAAATTCGTCGGTCTCATGTCGCATCGTGTTGCAACTGGCTTCCCTTGATTTCCAAGGGGTTTCACTCACACTCGGCTAGTCGACGCGACATGGAACGCGACATGGGCGCGAGATAATTGGGGCCGAAAGCCATTCGTGCCAAAACCCAAATGGAGCGGCAATTTAGCACTGATCCGTTCGAAACAATAAAACGCCTCGATGCTAGACACACGCCGCGCCCATAGACCCGCCTTCAACTGGCTTCCTCGAAGACTGGCAGGATTGCTCCCATCGGTGCCCGTCCTCGTCGCTACCAAACAGAAAGGACCGGCCCGGGAGGGGCCGATCTTAAACTCTAACTGCCTCTTCAGGCAAAGAAGGCTCGGATGCGCGTCCACAACCCGATTGCTGCGCGAACACGGCGGGCGGCAGTGGCGCCCCTGACCGTATCGCCGAGATGGCAATAGCACACGATATCGTGCAGTTGCCCGTCGGACAGGTCAAAGAAACGCCTGGCCTCTCCATAGCTATCGTCGGCGAGGCCAGCCGAGCGGAAGGCTGGATCCTCGAACGCCACCGTTAGGGGCGAGTTTGGTACGCGCATGGCAATACGCTCGGCGCGCGGGGCAAACTCGGTGCCAGCAAGCGTGCCCAGACGCCGATCTGGCTGGTGCTCAAGTAGCCGGGCCCAGCGTTCGAGACGCTCGGTGCGCGTCATTGGCAGGAGCATGTGGACGTCGGCCAAGGCTTGCAGTTGCTCGATGCTATGGTGCTTCATCACTGCCTCCATTAGATTTTTCTAACATGAAGAACTATGGCGCAGCAGTGCTACGGCAAGCCTGTTTTGACCGCAGGAACAGAAAGCCCGCTTTGTGAGAGATATTGATGTCGAGTGGTCGCCCCTGGTCTCCTGTGACAAGAAGTCCGAGGAGAATCATCCAGCATCGAGGCTTCCTCTCTGAGGGCGTTCGTAGCGCTATTTCTGGCTTTCGGCGCTCCGAGGATTAACAGAGTTCTAATGCGCCCCCTCAAATCGTGGCTTTTCTGCCACACGGTAATTGGATAGCGCGATTTGGCATGGACGTTTGGCACGTTGGTTGTTGAACCGCATCCGGTCATCAGTAATGTCGGGGTCGAAGAGGGAGCGCGGTGCGCATCTTTTTCAAACGGGGATGGGGCAGGGAACGCTGTCCTTCAGCAAAAAATACCCAGACCCTCTTTTGAAACTTTTGACTGGAGGTCAGAAAATGAACATTAAGAGCCTTCTTCTCGGCTCCGCT
Source organism: Aminobacter sp. MSH1 (assembly GCF_003071665.1). GTDB lineage: Bacteria > Pseudomonadota > Alphaproteobacteria > Rhizobiales > Rhizobiaceae > Aminobacter > Aminobacter niigataensis. The sequence goes on from NZ_CP026265.1 coordinate 4,981,096, forward strand.
GCGGCTCTGCTCGCAGTCTCCGGCGCTCGTGCGGCCGACGCTGTCGTCGTCGCTGAGCCGGAACCCATGGAATACGTCCGCATCTGCGACGTTTACGGCGCGGGCTTCTACTACATCCCCGGCACCGAGACCTGCCTCAAGGTCGGCGGCCTCGTTCGTTACGAGATCGGCTGGGCCGAGACGACCGGCGATGACGGCTGGATCAAGACCACCAAGGCTCGCGTGAACCTCGACGCCCGTTCGGAAACCGAATACGGCACGTTCCGCCGCTTCATCGAACTCGAATACGCCAACAACGGCGGCGAATTCGGCGTTGCTGACGTTGACGGCTTCCGCGAATACACCGACGCTACGACCTCGAAGATCCGTTATGCCTTCTTCGAGCTGGGCGGCCTGATGGTCGGCCGTAACGACACCCTGTTCGACGGCGACCTGGGTGGCGAGTTCGACGCCGGCGGCGGCGACTTCATCAACCAGATCCGCTACACCTTCGACGCCGGCAACGGCATCGCAGTGTCGCTCGGCCTGGAAGAAGAAGACAACAACTTCGACTACATCCCGCTCATCACCGGCAAGGTTTCGGTGTCGCAGGGCTGGGGTTCGGTCGACCTGTTCGCCGGCTATGACGATCGTTTCTCGGAATTCGCCCTCAAGGGTATCGCTCGCGTCAAGGCGACCGATGCTCTGACCGTCGAGCTGCTCGCAGCTTACGAGTCGGGCGCCACCTGGTTCGGTCTGGCTGACTTCTACGAAGGCTATGAGTGGTCGGTCGGCGGTTACCTGAAGTATCAGGTCAACGAGAAGCTGAGCGTCGGCTTCGGCGGCCAGTACTTCGCTGACTCGCACTTCGGCGATTTCCCGAGCAACACCACGATTGATGTCGGCAACGACGACTGGACGGTTGGTGCGGTCATCGACTACACGATCGTCGAGAACCTGAACGCCAAGCTCGCTCTCAACTACGACGACGGCGACAGCTTCGTTGACGGCTCGTTCAACGGCTTCCTCCGTCTCGACGCATCGTTCTAATAGGCTGAAAGGCTGACTTAGACAGACGGCCCGCGGTCCTTGGATCGCGGGCCGTTTTCGTTTGTGCTTAAATGGCGCAGTTTCTTCTCCGCCGATTTGGTGGATAATATATGGCTGATTTCCACAACCTGTCTAAGGCTCGCGCACAGCGGGACGGGCTTCCGCCAGTTAGGTTTCTGGACGGGAAAGAGGAAACAGCTTTGTTTGCTGCCCTCCGCACTCAATCGGAACTCTATTTCAGTCTGTCCGTCTTTCTCCTAGACACCGGCGCCCGCATTGGCGAGGCCACAGCGCTCAAGTGGGCGTCAGTAGGCGAACAAAGCGTGACGTTCGAGCAGGGAAAGACAACGATAAAGCGGACGATACCACTGACTAAACGGGCAGAGCGTGCCATGGCTGGCCAGCGCGAGAACGCTGACGGACCTTACGTTTTTTCGGTAAGGCTCCAGGACTATCGAACGGCCTGGAAAAACGCCAAGCATGACACCGGGATCTTCGACGCGAACCTCGTTCCCACTGTCTTAAGACACACGTGCGCTGTACGACTTGTTAAAGGCGGCGTCGACTTGCGTACCGTCCAAAAGTGGCTAGGTCATCGATCGCTCGCGATGACGATGCGCTATGCGCAGTATGCCGAGACCGACCTGGAGGCATGTGTACGGGTCTTAGAGCGCTGACCTACCGTCGCGGTTAAAAACAGAGCGCGAGGAACGCCAACTACTTCGGGCCGATTTCGGGCAGCCGCACGGTTTCCGCATAAGTCCGCGCCGCCCGAACAACATCCCGCACACGGTCCATTTTTAGAAGATCAATTGGCAAATAACCGTCAAGCTCGTCACACGGCCTGCTTAGCCAATACCAAGTCAGTCTAGAATGGCCGATCACCTCGCTCACATCCGCGATCCCGTTTGCTGGTCGGCCATCTACAAACTGGGCCAGAGGAAACACGTGCCTCTTACCGCCCGCGAGAAGCGCAATGGCTTCATTCCGCCTTTGCCAGCGGTGCAGGGTAGAACGAGCAATACCATAATTTTCCTCCAAGAATGTGGGGCCTGCTGATGGCCCGACCCAGTCGTGCAAGGCAACCACAGAAAGAGGGTTTAGGATGGGCATGGGTGAGTTGCTCGGCTTGGTAGTGCCTCCGTCCGCAGCCCGCTGCGCGAGAAGTTCCTGTCTCGTCACCCCTGCTATCTCTGCGATGAAACTGTCGAGCTTATCTGCAATATCGTTGAGATCCGTCGTGAGCGCCGCCTGCCTTTTCAGCGATAGGAAAACATAAGAAGTTGCTGCAACTCCTGCTAACTTCGCCGCGCTAATGATAGCGGGACGCTTTAGGTCGGGATCCAGACGCGCAAGCAGTTGCTCGACCTCAGCAGCTATGAGGCCTGCCATGTCCTCTTTTTTGAATTTCTGGGGACGTTGGGGGGCATCACCGTTCAACACACTCTCCTATGCTAGAAACTCGATCACGGGAGGCCCGATCATTGCTAGACGATGACTTGGTAGCGGTATTGGACGTGCTCAAGTTCCGTTTATGGCCCAACGCTGCACACCGTTACAATGCTGAGCTTGCGATCAACGAGTTGGACAGGCTCGCTGGGCGCTGCGGAATCGTCGCGACTGCGCTGTCCATTGACCAAACAGTCACCCGATATCGAAACGCCGGTAATTCAGATCCCACGATCAACCGGAAACTGTCCTTCTTCCGCAAGTTGATAAAAGGGGCTTTTGACGCGGGCTATATACCAGAAAGCCCCAGGGTAGACCGACTGCCGGAAATTACAAAAGCACCGACTCTACTCAGCAACGATCAGATTAATCGAGCTCTCGCTGCGCTGGAAGCCAGTGACCGCGAATCACATCAGCTTATCACCTTTCTTGCTGATACTGGTTCGACGATGCAGGAAGCCCTTGCACTGAGATGGTCTGACATTACCCACCGGCACGTGACATTTTGGTCCTCAACCGGCTACGGGCGAACGATCCCGCTTACGCAGCGTGCTTCAAAGGCACTGACATTCCGGTCGTCTCTTCCTCAAGGACCATTTTCGGCAGTTAGATTGAAAGGGCTTCGGGCAGCCTGGCGACGGTCGCAGATTGACGCCGGGATTGGCAGCCCGATTTCGCCGTCCGGTCTCCGTTACTGCTGCGAAGCTCGGTTAGTGCAACAAGGTGTCGATACAAAAACCATCCATCGTTGGATGGGTTATCGGACGCCGCGGACGTCATCGAGGTTTCCGACATCGGATGATCTTCGTGGTGTGCAAATAGTTCTTGAGAATGCGGACGTGGAAGAACCTTGAGAAGGACAGCTTACGAAGCCTTGCCAAGGCGCATAGTGCTAACCTACGGGCAATGAGCGACGAACAATCCACCGCATCGCACAGGGCGTCGAGCGGCCTTTACGAACATGTCGCCAGCAGAAAGGACAGAACCAGTGCGGCGCCTGCTTGCCGACGGCGAAGCCCAAAGTGCCGTGCTGCGAGCACAAGGCCGAGGGCAAGAAGTACGTCGTTTGACGCGGCATAAGCATTATATTCATGGAAACTAACATGTTGCAACAAAGTCACGGAAGAGACGCCAATTGCAACCTATTGGATAGCATCCACTTTCGCTCAACCGAAAATTTCGTATATTGCGCACGGCTTATGGATTGGGGTGCTTTAATGAAAAAGATTCTCGTAACTGCCATCGCTATGCTGGCAATCTCTACCGGAGCGAACGCTGCAGACAACGTGGTGGTTGAGCCTGGCGCGGCAGCCTACAACTGGTCCGGCGTCTATGTGGGCGCGGCTGTTGGCTGGGCGTCGATCAACTACGACGAACTGGAAAACGGCTACTTCGATCGTGACGACGGCGGCTTTTCCGGAGCTATCTACGCGGGTTACAACTTCCAGTTCAGCAATGTGGTCTTGGGCGTCGAGGGCGATGTGAACTTCAGAACCGCCGAACCGGACGACGATTTCACGCTTCCTCTAAGCCAGGAATTGGGCGGGTCCGTCCGCGGCCGGGTGGGCTATGCGATTGACCGCTTCATGCCTTACGTCACCGCCGGTGTAGCCATCGCCAGTTTTGAAGCCGATCATGATGGTGATGGCGACGATATCGCCAAGAAGACAATGACCGGCTATTCCGTCGGAGCCGGCGTCGAGTGGGCGGTGACAGACAATCTGATTGTCAGAGGCCAATACCTGTATTCGGATTTCGGCAAAGACGAATTTGAATTTGCTGGCACGCACACGCACGAATACGACGTCAAAACCCACGACGTGCTTCTCGGCGTGGCCTACAAGTTCTGAGCGGCAGCCCGCCTGAATGTCTCAAGCCCCGGCCTCGCGCCGGGCGGTGAGGAAAAGCTGCGCCACGCAACCGTGACCGAGGTACTGATACCACAATAAAAAAGAGGCCCGCCGCGTGTCCGCAGGGCAAGGCCTCAGTTTTGGTATCAACGGAGCCCAAAGGACAAAAGCCACGTTGTGCGCATATGCAGAACTCGGGAAAAGCGCCGAGGTTCCACTTGCTCGTGCAGCGGAAGAGCCGCTTAAGCCCCACATGCCGATCAAGAAGACTATCCTATGGTCGCTTCGGCCTACGCGGCTAAGCGCTCCGAACTGGCGAAGAAGCTGGGACTCGGCCGCAAGCCAGCTGCAGCGCTGCCGGCGAAGAAGCCGCGCAAGGCCAAGGCTTAATCCGCCGCATCATCCGTTTGCTGGACGACCAAGAACTCGACGGGCAAGTTCAAAAGGGCTGCCGCGGGCGACCACGGCTGGCCCCGCCAGCGCACCGATTAATATGAATGACCGACCATCAAGGGAGGCTCTTTGCTTCTGTAAAAGCGTGCGGCACAGCGCCGGGAAGAAGGACCCGCTCCCCAACAGGAGCGGGTTTTCAATTTATCCTCGCAGGCAAAGTGCTAGTTGTTGGTAGAGCGCGGGGCGGGGGGTTGGGGGGCGCGCTCCACGTCGCGACTATATCAAAACGTATCTCATCAGCAATAATATCCAGCTCGTGAGATATGGGCCGCTCAGGGGCCGGCATCCAACTATCAGGGCGCGCGTTATCTTACGACTTGTTAATGACCGGCATGGGATGAGCACTCCTGAATGCTGGGGCCGATATGCTCAAAATCATGTTGAAGGCCTGCTCAGTTACGGTCGCGGTCGTCGCCGTCAGTCAGGTCGTTTCCTTCGCGACGCGCTATGCGGCAGGACAGCCCTTTACCCTCTTCGTCTTCTTGATGAATTCTATCCTGCCGGTGCTGACGGCCTTTCCAGCCGGGCTGTACGTCTTCTGGCAGACCGCCAGGCTCAAGCGGGCGCTCGCAGAGCTGCGTGAACTCCATGTCAAGCTGGAAGCCAAGGCCAACCGGGATCAGATGACCGGCTTTCTCAACCGCGAGGCCTTCTTCGAACAGTTCAAGATGGCCAGGCGGTGGACCGACACCGGGGCGCTTGCTCTTATTGACGCCGACCATTTCAAGAAGATCAACGATACATATGGCCATCTTGTCGGTGACGAAGCGCTGAAGCTCATTGCCGGCGCGATTGACCGCACCACAAGGGAACTCGATATTGTCGGACGCATCGGCGGAGAAGAATTTTGCGTCTTCCTGCCGGCTGCCAGCCGCGATGATGCGGTCCAGATTGCGGAACGGATCCGCATTGAGGTCGAAAGGCTCGTCTTTCAACCGGACGATGGCAAACACTATCCCCTGACGATCAGCATCGGCGTCGCGCTCACACGGGGACACCACCTGACATCGCAGCTGATGCGACAAGCCGACCGCTGTCTCTACGACGCCAAGGGCCGCGGGCGAAACACGGTCGTTGTCGAAGACGCCCTGGCCGAGATGGCAGAGCGAAAGACTAGTGAGACGGGTTGAGAGGTTCTCTCGAGCTTAGTCGCGCGGAACCTAAGAACCGGTTTCAAAATGGATACAGTGCGGCGCGGGGTGAATGTTGCCACGGTCATAGACAATTTTAAAGCTGGTAACGGGAAAACCCGGGTGCGGGGCAAGACGACGACAAGGCAGACGCGATAATCATACAAAGGCCTGCCGGGAGGGTTCACGGCAGGCCCCATGCGAGAGCGCCTGACGGTTCGGGTCGTTGCCTGGCGCTCCGGCATCACAATTCAACAGCGGGCAGATGGTTCCCCCAGATATGTGAAAGCCTGCCGGTTGTGAAACGGCAGGCTTTCACCTCAAACGTGGCTGAAAGGGTAAGACCACGTAACCCGCCCTCGCAACGGGCATGCTCATAACCCGACAGGTCCGGCCTCAGTTCCCGGTAAATGCAAAAAAGCCCCGCCACCTTTCGGCAGCGGGGCTATGAATAATAATTGGGCACGCAGGATGGTTTACTGACCTGGCTGAATTGGCTGCGAACTAGCGGGCAAGGCAGGCGGCTGCCCCGCAACTGCCACCGGAGCAGCAAGTATGGCCTGAACTTTGGGTGCCACGGTAAGCATGCCAGCGACCAGCACCAGAGCCGTACTCACGACCACGACAATGAAGCCCTTCCCGGGGAGGTGATCAACCTTCGTTTCCAGCTTGGCGAGGCGTTCCCGAACGTCGCGGACGTCTGTACCAACCGCGCGCATATCTTTGCGCATCTCGTCGACATCGCGTCGGACATACTGGGCGTCGTTTTGCAGCTTGGCAATTTCAACCAAGGCAATATCAGAATTTCGCTGGTCACGTGGCGGTTGGCCCGTCCCGGGATCCGTGGGCTGCGAGGATGTGCGATCAGTCCCTATTTGCTTCAACTCGGATTCGCCCTGAGCCATTCCCACAAGTCTTTCCTGTGGTAACCCCAATGTCCTGCAACTGTAAAGACGACAAACCTGCCGAGTTGCCCCTCCGCCCCCAAGAGTTCTGCCGCTTGCCCAGCAGTTAGTCCGGTAGTCGAAGACGCCACAAATTGCCCCGGTGAGAACTCGAGATGGCTTGGAAAATGCTCCTCGACCTTCCTGGTCAGCGCCTCGTTCTCTTCTGGTGCGATGATGGCGAAGACAGTCATGAAATCGGTACTCTTTTTAACATGACGGCAGTCCCGTCGTGGCAAGGATAAACATTAAACATTATCCTTGCCAAATGGTTCATGTCCCTCGATCCAAGATCGGTTTCGATTGCCATATAGAACCTTGAGTTTGCGATTTCTAGCCATGGGGCATCAGGGGAGTTTGAAGCCTCCGCCCATCATGAAGGCGACGATGGCTAGGATGATGCCGCTGATGACCAGCTTGGCGATCCAGTTGAGGGTGCCGCTTACACCATCGATCTTGGCGTCGAGCGTCGAGAACCGCATGTCCATGTGCTTGAACTGCTCGTCCTTGCGGGCGTCGGCGATATCGCTCTGACGCTGCCAAGCTTCGAGCGCGGTCAACCGCTGGTCGCGTGACGCGCCTTGATGCTCCAATGACACCACACGAGAACGCAGATCGCCGTCCATCTCGGTTGTCCGTTCGCTCATTTCACCGCCCTTGCAGTCAGCCAGCCCATGAACAGGCCGAAGCCGATCAGCAGGACATCGTTGATTGGTATGATGAGAACCGTCGCCGTCATCGCTTCCACCCGCAGAGCCTTTCGCCGGTCTTGAGATAGGTCAGATGCCGAGCTGCCTCAGCATCTGACATGGCGTCGTACACCTGTTGCGAATATCGGAGATCCGGCGCGATCTCACAGAAGCTGCCCCTGGCCGTCGTACAGGCCGCCAAGCCTGTCAGGACGACGATCAGCAGCAGGATGCGGGTGATGATGTCGGCGAGCCGGCGCTTCATTTCGCGGCCCTCTTGGCAAGCTCGGCGCGCACCTGATCGGCCGGCATGGCGCCGACGTCGTTCTGAACCTCGTCGCGGATGTCGCGGGCCTTGGCTTCCTCGGCGGCGTGCTTGGCCCGCTCCTTATTGGCTCCGCGGCTGTTGCCCTTCAGGAAGGCGACCAGAGCCGCAATCACGCCGCCCATGATCGCCAGCAGCGTCGGGTTGGAGAGGAACGACAGAAGCAGCGCTGTCATGTCACTCGTCCGCCGACTGGTTGGGAACCTGATAGACGCCACCGGCAACAAGCGCGCCGACGATCAGGTCGCGGACAACAGCATCGAGACCCGTAATGTCGATCTCGAAGTGCCGCAGCCCGATCAACGCTCCGATGCCGAACGCCGCGACGAAGAATTTCGAATACTTGCGCATGGTCAGTGTCCTTTCTTCGAGAAGAGCGCGGCAATCGCCTTGCCGATGAGTTGCAGGAAGTAGGCCAAGCCCTTGGCGGGTTCGGCGGGGGCGGTGATGGGTTTCTCGGCCGACGCTGGCCTGGCTGGCTTCGGCTCGGGAATAGTCAGCGTCTTGGGCGCCTGCCCGATGTAGCCGGCAGCGCGGAGCGCGGTTTCGAAGGTCTTGGCGTAGCCGGCCAGATCCGCGGCGCGATCGGTGCCGTTCACGATGCGCCGGGCCCCGACATAGTCGACCTTGTCACCGTGGATGTAGTCGTCCAGCTTCTTGCCGGTGAACATGCCCTTAGTCATGCCGTCGAAGATGGCGCGCAGGGCAATCGGCCAGGTCATCATCTGGCCCGGTGCGGTCGCACCGAACTTGCGGTGGTTTTCTTCCCAGGTGACTTGCACCAGCCCCTCGCCCACCCAGGGATAGTAGCGCTTCGAGCGAAGGTACTTTTCGCCGCCCATTTCGCGGACGGGCTGCATGGTGTGCGCCGTCTCGTGGTAGGCCGTCGACAGGATATAAGCGAGGTGCCGAAGCGGTGTGCCGCGGCGCTGCGCCTCGTCGAGAATGCGCTCGGTGCCGTCGACCTGGCCCTGTGTGAGCGACGTTCCGAACGCGCCAGACGAGCGCGCGCGCAAGGTCGCGTAGAACTTGCTACGGTCCATGGGATTTCCTCAGATTGGGAGTAAAATGGCGCACGCGCGGGAGGCGCGGTTCGCTATGCGACCGCTCTCACCTATGACCTGGCAGGACTGGTATTACTGGGTAGTCGTCATCGCGGCGGTGTCGATGATCATGTGGCTTGTGGTTTCGTAGCAGGCAGCATTCAGCGCCGCTCCGGGGGGAACGGTTCTGTCCATGTCGGTGCCTTTCGATGAAAGATTCGACTTCCGCCAGCCGCGATGCTTTCATCGACATGGGACGGGGGAAGTCATGGATTGGTTAGCTATTGGAACGCTCGGCGCCGCTATAGTTGCCGCCGGGGCAGCGGTTTGGGCCGCGCTGGTCTCGCACCGACAACTTCGACTATCTGCCCACGCGTCTCAGCCGGAGTTGCCTGTTGTCGCGGCCACTATCCAGGCCGTCGAAGATGAGCCAGACTGGAGTCTGGTAGTCTTGGAGATGCGCAACCGAGCACCGATTTCGATAGATCTACTCACTGTCGCAATCGAAAATCCTCAAAGCATCGGGCTGCTGAACTACGAAGCGGCGCATGGCTCAGCACCCAACGACTTCAACGAGCGTACGCTAATGAGCCCGTTGCCGACCGCTCAAACCAAGCGAACCGTCGCCGCCACCACCAGTATGGGACGCGCGGGGTATCAGAGCCAGCACTCCCCAGGTGAATTGGCAATCGCCAACGTCTATGCTCACTGCAAACCATCTCGCTTCGCAGAAGAACGGGCACCTCGATTGCGCCTCGAAATGCGATGGAGAGACCACACAACGAAGACGTTTGCGATGGCCGTCAACATTATCAAGCCGAATACAGCATAAGGAACAAGCGCGATCAGCCGCGCGCTAGTGTGCGTCAGGTCCATGGGATTTCCTTTGATGATGAAGTCGTTCAATCTGGCCGCATCAACGGGATGGAGGGCTAGATGAAGTGGGTGATACTGATCGCTGGCGTGTTTTTGTTCTTCAACGGAATGTTCACGCGGACCTACAGCTTTGAGAACGAAAACCCCGCCAGACATTGCTACCAGATGGACTACATCGGGCTCTATGGATGCTTCGGCAGTCCGATGATGCCGACACTAATCGCTTGGGGTGCAACCCTGATCGGGGCAGGCCTGATTGCATTGTCGGTAATTCGCGGCAAGCAGAAGTCGGCCTGACTACTACGATTGAGGTCACAAACTTTTTGATGCAATGTCGTTCGCGCAGGTGGGGCGGTCGACGCGAACGCTTGGCGCTCCTTTAGGGCGCCCCCTAGTCCCCCTCGGGCACCTGCGCTTTATCTCACCCTGTCTGGAAGAGTGACAGACCGCCGCGCATATGCGATTGCCGTTGTGGCAGTTCACCTAATGCACTCTGCCAAGGTCGGCGTTGAAGTACCCGCCAAGGAGCTTTGCGCCGGCCACCTTCCTTACCGCTACCTAGAAAAAAGACCGCCCCGAGAGGGAACGGTCTTAACTCGATGCGGCGTGGGGGATGAGTGTGGGATCAGAACGCCATGCATCGGTAATGGATCAATTGAAGTCGCACAGCTGGCAAAGGTCAAATTGACCATTCGAGCTACAGCCCAACCCGCCGCGCTAGGCGGACCAGACCATCGACGGCAGTTCTGCCAGGAAGTCGATGACTGATGGCTGTGGCCGCTGACCAGTCTCCACCCTCATGAGTTCGGCATAGGCATAGACCCACACCGCATCACGCCAGGCGACATAGGCTGCCGCTTCGGCTGCCCATTGCGGGTTCGTGCTGTTGACGTAGGTCGAGATCGAAACAGCGTTGTCGTAGCGCCGCTGCTGAGCCATCGCATCAAGCATGGCGACGATGGCATTCTTGTAGTCGTCGACAGTTGGTGCAGGCTCCGGCACCTCGGGCCGTGTGAATTGCCCGGTCGCTTCATCGTAGAGATCGCCGATCCCGGCTGTATCGGATGCGACCAACATCTTGCCGTCGATGGCAAAACCATCTTTCGCCAGGATGACGTTGTCGACGACAAGAGTGGCGGCGTCGACCACCGCGAAATTCTTCGCTTCGCTCATCTTAGCCAACCACCCTTACAATAACTTTGCCCGCCGCGCCTGTGCCGGAAGCGCCGCCGCCTCCGCCCGGAACGGAACCGGCAGCACCACGCGCGCCACCATTGCCGCCATAAAGACTTACACCGCCCGCCGTGCTTCCACTTGTGCCACCAGTGCCGCCGCCGCCGCCGTAAACGCTACTACCGCCCACCGAGGCTGCTGAAGATGCAACACCATTGGCACCACCACCGCCTCCGCCCCAAATAGCATCGCCACCTTTGCCGCCGCCAGCAGCACCACCGCCTCCGCCACCGCCGTATCTGCCGGAACCGTTCGTTCCACTACCTAAACCGGGCGCGGCAATTAAGTTGTCAGTTGTAATTGCACCGTCACCACCATTCCCGCCCGCAGATGTGGTGGCGTTTGCGCCGGCAGATGTAGCGCCGCCGCCACCGCCGCCGCCTGAACCTGTCAAAGTGCTATTGCCGGCACCGCCGCCAAATGCGGTAACATATGAACCAAACGAACTGTTTCCGCCCGCAACACCTATGTTTCCACCCGCCGCACCACCCGCGCCGACCGTAACGGAAACTGAAGATGTTAGGTCGGATGCCTTGAGGAAATCAAAGTTATACGCACCACCACCGCCGCCGCCCCGGCTGTTAGAACCGTTTGCTCCGCCGCCACCGCCGCCCCAAACTTCAACCATAAGAATGGCGTTCGGATCTAGATTGGCCGGCTTGGCCCAGGTGCCGGAGACAAGGAACTCCTGAAAGTACGTACTCGCACCATCCCCGGACTCGCTGTTGGCGACGGAGAGGATGCGGAACTCGCCACCCATGAAGACGACCAGATAGGCGGTGCCTGTCGCGAAATCCCCCGGCCCCAGTGCTTCCCCCGTGGCCTTGACCAGATCGTAATAGGGATTGCTGTTGGTCACGCGCAGGCGGCAAGGGCCGGTGTTGCTGGCGTTGGGGCCGATGTAGAAACTCATGCTGGCCACGACGTCGGCATCGAGCACCGGGTCGACGGTGATCGTGTAGTCGTTGCCCGAATTGGACACTGCCGTCGGCTTGAGCGATGCCGCGTCGAACAGCATGCCGACCTTCGACGCCACAGCGTCCATGTAGTCTGGACCGGCAACCGGCGGCGTCGAGAGCGATGTGGGAAGTTTTCTGGTGGCCATCTTTTTCCTACCTGCTAGGGAGCGCGGTTACGCCGCCACGCCCCACAATTGCGGTGCCTCGTCGACCAGGGTCAGGTTGGCCGTGAGGTCCTTGCCGTTGGCGATTTCGGTGACGATGAGGCGCTTGAACTCGCGCCCGAGCGTGCCGGCGACAACGAGACAGCCCTCGGAAATCTCAGGGATCAGCGGGCCACCGTCGAACGGTCCGCCTGCTGTCGTCTCATCGGGGACCGGCGTTGCGAACGTCAGCGTGTCGGTTTCTCCCGCAGCATTGGAAAGGGCATGAACCGTCGTGCTGCCATCGGCGCGCCGGATTGCGATCCCTGTCTTCAGCCCCACTTCGAGCATGTCGGGCACGGCCAGCACGTCGGCAGTGGCCAACAGGTCGGGTGCGTTCTTCACCTCGATGGCGCCGTCAAGCACGATGCCCGTCACGTTTCCGCCGCTGGTCAGCACCGACTTGATGCGCCCGAACCCGTAGTGCCGGCTCAGGATGTCGTGGCTGACTGCCACCAGCGAACCGCGGCGGCAGACGATTGCCTCGACGGGAGCCGTGAACGAGTAGAACGTCGCGCGGTGCTCGGCCTGCGCCAGGTCGAACTGGGCGCGGCTGATGATCTTCGCCTCGTCGACGAAGCCGTCATAGGTCACCTGCTCGGTGCGGGCGTCGGTCCCCTCTGCACCCGAGCGGTAGACGACGATCTGCTTGGCCGCATAGTCGAGGTCTTCGTTGCGGTAATTGACGCGCAGCCCGGCCGGCACGCGAGGAAAGGCCTTCTTCCAACTGAAGCCGGCCATGTTGCGCGGCGAAAATACCTGCACCGGAGCCTCTGCGCTGCGGTCATAGTCGCGGATCACGCCCCATAGCTCGGACTGGTAGGGCCGCGCATAGCCGCAAGAAGCGACCAAGCGGAGCACATCGGCCAGCCCCTCGCCTTCAGCGACCAGGTCGCAGCTATAAGCGTTGTCGATGCAGGCCTGCCGCCAGGCTTTCAGTCCGTCGAAGTCGACCAGATCCTCCGGCATCGGGTCGAAGTTCAGCGGCCCGGTCAGCATGTCGAGGTAGTGAGGCGCCGGATTGGAAGTGACGACCAATGCACCCCATGTCGACCTGTTGGTGGTGAACAACTGCCCGGCAAACATGCGCAATTCACTGGATAGCGAAGCACCCGACCAATCGGTGCGCGTGCCGGCGGTGACACCTGCAACGGTTGATCCATCGGCAGTGAGATAACCCATGTTCAGATCGGTTGCCGCCCAGGCGGCAATTGAGCCGCCGCCCGTCGTGGAAGCTTCACCGATCAGAACATTGTCCACCCATAGCCGAATTCTGCCTGGGTTGATCCGCACGTCCCATGCAACGCGATGCCGCCTGCCATCGAACGGCAGCGACGATGTCGGGACGTTAAGAACGCAGGTATTGGCATTGCTGGCACCAACCGCACCCGAGCCGTCGCCGGCCCTAAACTGCAATAGCGTCCCTGCCGACCATGTGAAGATTGACGAACCGTTGGCAGCGTTTCTACCGGCATCCCAAATGACGGCGCCGGCAGGCGGCGAAGTCGGAAACAAGATGTCGGCCTCAAAAGAGACATCGCCGGCAACCGTCCCGCCGCCCATGGCAGTGAACGAAAGCGGTTCGAACTCCGTAGGCGCGACCGCGGGAAGATCATATTGATCGAGGTCGCGGACATAGCCGGAGGCCTTGACCGACAGCCGACCGATTGCGCGGTTGCGCGCCTTCAACGCGATCAGCGCAAGGTTCTTCTGGGCGATGGGGTACTGGGCACGGATCGAAACGATCCGCCTGAGCTGCACCCGGTCAAGCAGGCCTTCGCGCGTTAGCGGCAGGTTGTTCGATGTCGTTGAGCTGTAGAAGTCCAGAATGCTGCCGCTGTAGACATAGGTGTTGGACGTGAAGAGGTCATTGCGGAAGGTGGCGCCGCGCATCACCTCGATCTCGTACACCCCGGCCGGCCAGTCCGCCGCCGCCAGGCACACCGTCACCATGTCGGGCGCAAGCAGGATGTTGCGGACATTCGTCGTCTCGTTGGTGGCATAGCGGTAGATGTCGTTACCGGCACCGGCCGAGAAATAGGGATCGCAGGCGAAATCGGCGCCAACAGGCAGCACGTTCTGGCCGGGGACCAGCTTGCGGGCCTCGACGAAGCCGCGGTCCTGGCTCGGGTTGGGCAAGACGCCCTCGAACGCCTCGCCGAACAGGAACTTGACCTGCACGCGCCGCTGCGCCTGGCTGGCGTCCATATAGTGGATCTCGGGCAGACAACGCCAGGCGGCACTGCCACGCCGCCGCATCCTGATACGGAAGGGGATGCGCAGCTTCTGGGCCGGGTCCTGTTGCCGCGTCAAGCCGGCGACCATGATGTGCAGCCATGCCTCGTCGGGCGCCTCTGCCGTCGCCATGCCGTGCCATACCGGATAGGGCAGCGCGAACTTGGACTGGTCCTCGGCATCTGTGCCATGCACCGACATTTCCGTACCGAGGTCGAAGGTCCTGCCCTGGCGCCGCGTCAGCTTGAGCTTCTTTTCTCCCGGCAGGCCGGCGCGCGTCTCGATGGTCAGGTCGGTATCGGTTGCCGCAGGGTCCCAGGTCGTGTCGCCGAGGCGGATGTCCTGCAATAGATGCGGCCCGGCAAGGCAGTGAACGGCCTCGACATATTCGTCCTGGCCGATCAGCTCGACGATTGGCTCGAAGGCGAAGGGCGGGAACACGCGCCGCGTGCCGATCACGCGCGGGATGGCGGCATTCGGCTCAAGCAGGTTGCCGGATACCGACGCCGGTTCCACTTCGCGCGTGTCGGACTGGTCCTTGTTCGCAGCTGACCGGACGGGTGGCGACGAGAGCGCGCCGACGACCAGCGCTCCAACGATGCCGACCGATGCCGCGAGCAACTGCGCACCGACAGTGCCACCGGCGATGCCAAGCAGCGGAATGCCGAACTGGGCTATACCGCCGGTGACGAAGGTCAGCGCAATGGCGGCGATGAGCCCGAAGATGCTCTTGCGACCCTGACCGCCGCCACCTTGCAGGGGCAGGTGCAGCGTGACATCGGCATGCTGCTCGGCTGTCGACGGCTTCGGGCGAACGAACGCCCACATCTCGCGCGGCACGTCCTGCCCGTTGACGAGAATTCGGCCATGCTCCCAGAACTCGGTAGGAATGTCAGGCATGCGCGCCGCCATCTCGGCGACGGTCATACCGCCCGGCCAGTATTCGACGCGCGGGCTGCCGAGCGCGAATGGCTCGCGCCAGACAGCCTGGATCACGCCAGGAAGCGGTGACGCCTGAAGCATGCAATTCTCTCGCGGATGGTGAAGTGGGCGAGTGGCACGACGACGGCCGCGCTCGCTTCTTCGACATGGATCATGGTTGTGGCATCGGCCACCGTTCCGACATGGCCGATGCGGCGAGAGCCGTGGTAGCGCATGACGACGACGTCGAATGGGCGCAGATAGTGCCTGTCGACCTCGCCCCACGCCTCGCCGTCCTTGCCCGACGTGACCTCCCGGCTGACGCTGATGAGGTCGTGCGCGGCGATCTCGCCATAGGACGGCAACTCGATGCCGAGTTCCTGCGCATAGATGAGCCGCACCAGCCCCCAGCAGTCGAGCCCCGCTTTCGTCCGCCCGCGACTGACGAACGGAATGCCGACGTAGCGATTGAGCCAGGTCACGACCAGTAGAGCCCTGGAAACCTGTTCTGGGTTGCCCTAAGTGCCGGCCAGCTTTCTTGCGTGTAGTCCCACGACCTGATGGTGCCTGAGAGCTGCAGCACGTCGCCTTCCACATCGGTCAGGTAGAGATGCCTTGCCACGTAGATGCGCTCCACCGATGGGCCAAGCGGAACCCGAGGTGTCACCGATAGGTCGAACTGCGATCCCGCGATGACCTCGATGTCGAGCCGCGCCGGCTCGGTCGCGTTGAACACCGCATCCCCGATGCAGCGGTCGACGTTCTGCACGGTGAGGCGTGCTTTTGGTGCTTCTTCGGCGTCAGAGAGTAGGGTGATTTCGAACTCAAAGCCTTGGTAGAGATTACCCCCGAGCAGGAAGTCCGCCGGATCGGACACGACGCGAATGGGCTCCGGCAGCATCTTATGCCGAAGCGTCAGGAACACGAGATGGATCTCTGGTGATTCCTGACGGTCCAGCTCACGCCGAACACTAGGCGGGACCGAGCGCTCCATCAATCGAGCCTCATGATCTCAAAGCTGATCACGTAAAGCCCGCTTCGAAGTGCCTGCTCGGAATAGACGGGGGCGTTGTGGACGAACTTGAACCGCCGAACGCTACGCGTGAACGGGTCGTACCATTGGAACGGCAAGATGCCGCTTGCCAGCGTGTCGGTGAAAAACGCCATGAACACGTCATAGGCCGCGCTCTCCATCGGAGGCAGTTCGACCTGATACTTGCGGACAACCGTCGACGCACGCAGCCGGTCGATGCTCGGACCTACCTCAGGCTGAAATGACACCGCGTTGGACTGGGGGCCGCCAGAAATTCCGATACGGGCTGCAGGTGGCAGCTCGACAGGCCAGGTTGGATCGCTCATCGCAGCACCTTCATCGGTGAGGCGCCGAAGCGCGCCTTGTTGGGCTGGTCGAGATCGCCTGTGGCCATCCCTTGCTTCACTGTATCGAGGATGAACCGGCGGATTTCCGTCCCGTCACCGCCGCGCTCCCTCTCTTGCCGGACCTGGGCGGGCGTGTTGTTGATGATCTCGATCTTCACGTCTGCCCCGCCACTCGACAACCTCTGGCCAGGCTTGGTGATGTCGACGCGTTCATTCGGTGACTTTCGGAAGGCGACCACTTGGCTGTCGATGCCGCCTGCCCCTCCCGGCAGGATCGAGCCGCCCCGCGCAAAGCCCGGAAGCCGCAAACCTGCCCATGGGTCGAGACCTCCGCCTCCCCCGCCGAAGATGGCGCCAATCAACATCTTGAAACTCGCATCAAGCATCATGCTGGTGAGCGACTTCATGACGTCCGAAATAGCCTCCTTGACGCTCTTGGTGCCGTCGATGACGCCCTGGAAGGCGCTGGAGATGGTGGAACCGATGCTTCCGGCGATATTGGAGATGCCGCCTTGCATGCTGGTCATGCCGTCGGACAGACCCTGCATGACGTTGGTGCCGACCTCGTACATCACGCGCGATGGCGAATGGATGCCGAGCGTGCTCTTGACGCTGTCGACGAGCCCGCTGGCAAAACCAGCGATGCCGTCCTTGACCTGCGCGAACTTGCCTTTGATGCCCTGCCACAGGCCGTCCATGATCTGGGCGCCGATCTCCATCATCTGGGATGCCAGGTTGGCGAAGATGGCCGGAATCTCGGTAACGAACTGGACGATGCTGTCCTTGACCGCATGGACCTTGGCGACCATGCCGTCCCATGCCGCCACGAACTGCGCCCAGGCGCCCGCGACGAAGGCCGTGACGATAGAGGCGAGATTCTGGATCTCGGGCCAGAAGGCGATGACGGCCGCCGTCAGCCCTGCAAGGCCGGCGATCACCAGCGCGACAGGCGCGCCGATGGCGGCAATGCCCGTGGCAACGACGCCGAGAGCAAGGACCAGCGGGCCGAGGGCGGCGGCGACACCGGCGATGATCGTGCCCCATTTCAGCAGTTCGGGGTTGGCTTCCGCCAGCGACTGCACCCACTCGGCAAGCTTGGTCACGAACTCGGTCACCAGCGCCAGAAGCCCGCTGTCGGCGAACGCGATCTGCAGATCTTCGAACGCACCTGCTAGCTTTTCCATTTCGCCGTTGAGGCCTGCCATGCGTGCCGCGGCCTGTTGATCGGCGATGCCCTTGCGGTTGATGCTCGCGGTTGCAGCGTCGATACCCGACGCCCCCTGGTTCATCAGCGCAACCGCGGTGCGCATCGCGTCGACGCCGAAGATATCCTTCAGCGCGGCGTTCATGTTTTCGTCGGACAGGCCCGCCATCTTGGTCTGGAGCTCGCCTGCAATGGCCGACATGGACTTCATCGACCCGTCAGCCTCGAAGAATTTGAGGCCGAGTTCTTCCATGGTGGCCGCCGCCGCATCCGAAGCGGGCACGAGCCGGGTCAGGAATGACTTGAAAGACGTTCCAGCGTCGGAGCCTGAGTTGAACACATCGGACGTTGCAGCAATGACAGCATTGAATTCGGTCAGCTCGACGCCAAGAGCACCTGCCACACCGCCTGCCTGGCCGAGCGCAAGAGCGTAGTCGTCGAAGCCGAATTGAGAGTCGAGGGTCACCGCCGTGATCTGGTCGACGACCTTCGCCAGATCCTTTGCCTCAAGCCCGAACTGCGCCATGACGTTGGTGGCGACGTCGGCGGATCGCGATAGCTCGCCACCCGTCGCCTCGGAAAGCTTGATCGCAGCCTCGGCCGCGCCGCCGAGAATCTGCTCCGCGCTCAACCCGTTCTTGGCCAGCATTTCCAGCATGTCGGCAGATTCCGATGCCGACTTTGACGTGCTTCGGCCAAGGTCGCGCGCCAGCGTTTCCAGCGCCTGGAACTCCGCGCCCGTCGCCCCGGTGGCAGCAGCAACGCGGTTCATCGACGCCTCGAAGGCGCCGGCCGTCTTCAACGTCAGCGCCCCGAAGCCGAGGATGGGCGCCGTGAGTGCGGCAGACATGGTCTTGCCCGCCGACTGCATCGACTTGCCGATGCCCTTCAGGCTCTTCATCGCGTCGGCAAGGCCCTTGTCGAACATCGCCGTGTCGATGCCAAGCACGACGCGAAGGCTGCCGATGACTGCACTACCTGCCATGTCAATGCCTCGTCACTGCCGCCGTCCACCTATGGGCGATGGCGATCTGTTCCTCGACCGTCTGCCGGCGCTTCGATTTTTTCGGAGCGTCGTGCAGCAGGTCCTTGAGCTTCGGGAGTTTCTTCTGGCGAGACAGCGCCTCGATGTGCCAAACGGCCCAGGCACGGTCGTTGTGTTCGCGCTTCAGCCGGTTCGATACGCCGTCGAGAATGGCGCCGATTTCCCGCACGGTAAGACACCAGAAAAGCGAGGGATTCTGTCCGGCTTCGGCCCACGACTGCAGCAGCGGCAGAGGGTCTAGCCTCCCGCCGCTGCCTTCCGAGGGTTTGTCTTTGCCTTCGCCTCCGGGAATGCCAGCTTGAACGCCTCGCCGACCTTCTCGACAGCAATCTGGATGCCGGCGTCTGTGATAATCGCGCCGGCCTCCTGCACCGTCAGGGCGGAATGGTGATCGCGAAGCCCCGCCCAGACCAGCGCCCGCACCGAAGACAGCCGAAGCTGCCTCGCGTCCTGGATGCTGGCGATGATCTCGGTGACCGGCTTGTCAAGTTCGGCTTCAAGCTCGCAGATGGCGTTGACCGAAAACGCCAGGGTATACGCCCGATCGCCCGCCTGGAGGGCGACCGAGCCACGATGTGGATTAGCCATCTCCGCTCCTTACGCCGCGATGACAGGCAGGGTTTCGGCCGACGTCGCGGACGCGTTGCCGGCGGCATTCGTGCCGGTGACCGTGACCGTGATGTTGTCCCCGACGTCGCCGACGACCGGGACGTAGGTCGATGCGGTCGCGCCGGGGATCGCCACGCCTTCGGCCTTCCACACATAGGTGAAGGTCGGCGAGCCGGTCCATTCGCCGGGATATGCCGTCAGCGTCTGGCCGACCTGCGCGATGCCGCCGATCGCCGGGACCGCAGTGTTGGTCGGGGCTGCCGCAGGCGTCGAGACGGTCGAGCCGGTGACGCGCCAGGTAACGGTTGCCGTCATCTTGTCGTCGGTCGGAACCGCGGGCTCGTAGCTGGAGATCCAGCCGGAAAACACCCAGGCCACCGAGTTCGGGAAGGTGATGCGGCACTTGACGCGCGCCCCGGCGACCTTCAGCGCCGCAACCTTCAGATCGGACGCCGAGCCCGGCACGAAGTTCATTTCGAACGATGCTTCGCCGGGATCGATGAGGCCGGGAATGAATTCCCGGGTGCGGTTCGGCGACTGCATATGCGTGGCGTCGATCTCATCCACCGTGTCGTTCGGCGGCGTGATGTCGAACACCTCGGCCAGCTCGATCCATGTCGCGCCGTTGTCTTCGCTGATGTGGAAGAATGAGCCATAGCCAATTGAGGCGGCTGTTTCGGCCATCTTAGGTCTCCTTGTGATGAACCATGAAGTCGAGTGAAGTGCGGAACAGGTTCGTCACCTCGCCCGCGTCCGCAGCGGGAAGGTCTCTTTCGCCATCAAGGAAAATCCCCTGGATGATGCCGCCGCGATGACCTGAAAGGATGTCGCGCACGACACGCGCCGTGGCCTTGGTCGAGGTATAGGTCTCGCCATAGCAATCGATCTGCACGCGGCTGGCGACATAACCGGACGCGCCCTGCATGTGGTAATCGCGCAGGCCGTCGATCCGCTGCATGACCACATAAGGCCGGGCCGGATCGCTCTGCGGCTTGCGCCCCCAAAAGCGTCGCCCGCCGGCAACGGGTGCCAGCAGCGCGGTCAATGCTTCTTCCATGGACTATTTGCCCTTCGCGGCTTTCTTCGCCAGGCGTGCGGCGGTCTTCTCGATCTCAAGCCACGTCCGGTTGGCGATGATGTCGAGGACCTCGTTCTTGTGCTGATCCCATGCCGGCCGCATGAACGGCTGCGCCTGGTGGCCGGGGCCGGTGCCGAACTCCTGCAGATGGGCGGCAGGATCCGGCTTCGGGCCGATGAACATTTCGACTGGCGACTGCTTCTTGTGCAGCTTGGCCTGGCGGCTTGAAAGCCGGATGCTGACGTCGATGCCCTCACGCAGATAACCTAGATGCGCAGGCGCGAGCGAACGCGCGGTCTTCGCAACCGGCTCGCCGGCTTCCTTCAGCGTCCGGCGCAGGACGGCCTTGGCGTTGGCCTTCGGCAACTGCTGCAGCGCCTGCTCCAATTCTTTCAGCCCTTCGACGTGGACCTTGACGCCAGCCATCAGATCCTCCGCTCGCCACAATAGAACCGCACACCCCGCTTCGCGATGAAGGCGCCTTGCCGCTCGATGAAGTGGTCAATCCGATCGTCATCGCCATCAAGGAAGGGAGCAATGGACCTGAGGAATACCGTCACCGCGAACAAGTACGGCGTCACCCACCACGCCACGTGGACGGTCAGATGCACGGTCACGCGACCACCATGCAGGCTAGCCATTGTTCGCCCTTACCGCGGTGATCTCAATGAAGCGGTTCCGCCCATCGACCGTCTCCTTGGTCCCTTTGATGTTCCAGAGGTGGCCGTCATAGTTGATGCGGTCGACGGGAGAGACGGTCTTCGTGGTCGAGGACGAACGGATCACGAAATGGCTGAGATGGTACGCGCCCACCTGCTCGGCGCCGAGCAGTTCCGTCTTGACCATGTCGGAACTGTCCTTCCGCTGCGCCCAAACCGTCACCAGCGTCACCCAGGTCTCGACGGGCTCGTTAAGCTCGTTCGGAACCGACGTCGCCCGCTCGATCGTGATGCGGCGGTCAAGCATACCGGCGCCAGGCATCACGCGCCCCGCCGATGATTGCAGAGCAGCGCGTCGAACACCGTCCATTCCAGGCGCTGCGCGTTCTCACGGTTCAGATAAGCATCCTCGATCCAGACAAGCATGGCGTGCTGGACACTCTCAGGCACCCCGCCACCGTAGACAGCTGTCAGCGCAATCCGCGAGCCTGGCCGGATGCGCGGCCACGCCTGCCCTGGCTTCAGCCCAATAGATGGCTCCAGGCCGTCCTTGCGTGGTTCATACACCGTGTCTTCGACAGTTTCGGCCGCGCCTGCGGGATCTACATAAGAGACGGAACCCACCGACTTGAGGGGCCCTTCCGACAAACGGGCGAAATCCGAAAAGCTATCGCATTCGGAAACGACTGTTTGCTCGGCCCAGCGAGCATTGCAATATTCCTCGGCATGGGCGCGCGCGGCCTTGATGAGCCGCGTCAGCAGCGCGTCGTCATCATTTGTATCGACGCGACACTGCTGCTTAGCCTGCTCAATCGTCACCGGCTCGACGGACGGTGGAACCGTAGTCGTCGACGGATACCACATGATCAGCCACGCGTTTCCGGAAGGGTGACGGCGTCGGTGGTTTCCTGAACGCCGGGATTCTCACCAAGCGCTGTCACCACAGTGGCCTTGAACGCCGCCAGGGCTTCGATCTGCCCGGCCAGTTCAGCTTCGCGGCTCTTGGCGGCCTCATTCTCGCTGATCAGACGCGCGTTTTCCTCAAGGAGCTTCGCCCGCTCATCATCCCATTCCTTTTTCGTATCGGGCTTCTTGACGGGCTCGACAGGTGCCCTTTCAGCAAGGCCAACCTTGATGAATCGGGCCGCTTCCTTGTCTGAAAACCGGTCTGTGACTTCCCCGACTGACAGGGAGAAATCCCGCCCGGCCATGCTCTCAAGCATCTTCAGTTTCATGATCGTCTCCTTCGGTTTTGAGAGCGGGCGACCGAGGCCGCCCGCCTTGCAAAGCCGAACTTACGTGGCAGCAGTGATGAGGTGCTTGACGCCGGCAGTGTCGCCAAGTTCACCATCGAGGCGGATCAGGCCAAGCAGGCCGATATCCGGCGCGAACCGTTCCCGGGCGACGAACATCACGACGCCGCCGACCTTGCGGACGAAATACTTGCCGAAGTCGCCGAACAGCATGACCTTCTTGGCCGCCGCCAGAGAATCCATCGCCTGGTTGATGGAATAACGGTAGCCGAGGATCGAGCCGGGAACGCCATTCTGCACGTCGCCGGCAGACCAGATGTAGCGGTTTTCCGCGTCCTTCAGCTTGCGCAGGGCCCCGAGCGTGGTGTCATTGAACATGAAACGCACCTTGGGCGACTGGCGATAGGCCGGATCGACCGAATGCACGAGGTCAATGATCTCGTCATAGGTGATTGCAGCTGTCGCGGTGGCGGTCTTGCCGAGGCTGGAAGCCGTAACGATGCCGTTCGGATCGTCGGTGCCGTCGCCAGTGGTCAGCTCCAGATTGGCACGACGGCCGAGACGCTGGCCGAGCAGGTCGCCAAGCAGGGTTTCGAAGTTGAAGATCGAGTCCTGCGCCAGTTCCCAGGAGAACTTCACCCACTCGGTGTCGTAGGCATAGGCGTTCAGCGTCTTTTTGCCGAAGGTCGCATCCGAACCACCATCGTCCGTCACGGCGCCGGCTTCGGTATGTTTGGCAACCGGCACGCCAGTGTCGTCGATGGTCGGGATATCAATTGGATTGCCGGCGCTGGTGTTCATCGCCGTGCAGATATCCTCGTCGTACATCGGCCCCCAAGCCTTCATCGACTTGATGATCTGGTTGCTGAGTTCGGTCGGGACCGTGTAGCCGCCGGCGCTCGGCGTGCTCGTCGTCTGCGCGCGAGCCTCCTTCGAAGCGACACCAGCCTGCAATGCGGCGCGTTCCTCGGAAGACAGGGCAGACATGTCACCGGCCACCTGCACATAGCGATGGAAAGCGGAGCGATACGTGACCTGTTCACCGTCATCTTGGCCGCGGCCCTCACCGTCGCCAGGGTTCGGCCGGTTTTTGGCCCGTTCCTCGGCAGCGGCATCGTCGATGCGCTTCTGTGCATCGGCCATGCGCTTTTCGCGGGCGATCTGACCGTCGACCTTGTCGAACTCGACCATGATGTCGTCATGGCGCTTCTCCAACTCGGCCGCGCGTGCCTCGTCGGTGTTCTTCTTGATCTCATCAAGGGCCGAGCGGGCGTCGGCAACGAGCTTTTCCCGCTTCTCAATCAGTTCCTTGCTCATGGGTTTCTCCTATGTGAGCAACGTCGAAAGGCCCGCTCGAAAGCAGGCGATGGAGACGGGAAGCGGGATGCTTGCCGCGCCCTCCGGCCGGATTGCCGGGTGAATTCAGGAAATCTTGCGGAACTTCGCTTCGGCCTCGGCCTTGCGGCGGGCGAAGGCTGCTGCATTGTGCTGGCGGCGGGCCTCGTTGCGCGCTTCCTCGCGTGATCGGAGCGCGACCGACGTTCCGTCATAGGCCGGCTCGGATACGATGCTGACCTCGCCAAGCCTCACTTCGAGCAGGGTGCGCTTCGGCGGGTCGACCGTCTCGTCCCATTCCTGCCGAACGGCTTCGAAGCGGAACGACATGCCGGAGACGTCGCCGCGCTCGACGAGCGTCTTCACGTCGCGGCCATCGGTCGTGTCGGGAAGGTCGATCTCAACGCGAAGGCCCTTGTCGTCTTCCTCGCAACGCAGGGTACCGGAGGAAAGCCGGCCAAGGACACGACCGGTGTCGTGATCGAAGTAGGCCCTGACATCCGCCGTGCGCAGCGTGTTGGTGAAAGCGCCGCGGGCAACGACTTCCTTGAACCATCCGCCGATGTCGGCAACTTCTCCGAACACCGCCGCATAGCCGGACACCGTCATCTTTCCATTGCCATCGGCCCGGTGCTCGACCGGACGGACAAGCGAGCGCTTTTCTGCACCTTCAGGCTTGGTCGTCATTTTTGTCTCCGTCGAGGTCGTCGGATGGTTTCGCGGGTTCAGGTTTCAGCGGCTGCTTGCCGAGCACGACAGTCGCACCCTGCACCAGCAGTTCATCGGCATCCGGGTTCTTGTGCTTCGGCCTGTTCTCAAGCGCGCGGCCTTCGTTTGGCGTGATCTGAGCGGTCTGGATCGCGCGGGCGATGCCCTCGATCCGGCTCTTGAAGTCGCCACGCATCAGGCCGTCCAGGTTGTGCTCGACATAGCGGCCGTTCTTGAATCGGCCGAACAGCTTCAGGTTCGCCTCGTCTTCGAAGGCCTTCGCCCACTGGCTGATCAGGTGCTTGACGAGATGCAAATCCTGCTGCTCGACATTGGCGAAAGTGCCCTTGCTCAGATCCTGCAGAAACACCGGAGGCATCTGGTAGGCGCGAGCGATCTCCTGAATCTGGAACAGGCGGGCATCAGTCATCTGCCCCTTTTGAGGATCGAAGCCGACCGCCTTCAACTCGTGGCCAGCCGGGATCGGCAGGATCGGGCTTTTGTTGTCCTTTGCAAACTTGATCGCACGATCCACATCGTCCGCCGCGCGTTGCATGGCCGGGGCGCCCTGTGGCAACGGACCGGACAATGCAAGGGGCGGAACGCCACCACCGGCGAAGAAGTTCGAGCCGTAGTCGTTCATGGCAAGCGCAAGCTGAATCGCCTTCGACGCCATCATGATCGGGCCGCGATGCGAAACCTGATCATCCTTCAGCATGAAGGGAATATCGATCACGTCAGCGGCCGGGTATTCCTTGTTGTCGAACTTGTAGACCTGCTTGAAGCCGACGCGCTTGATCGAGACCTTGCGCGGGTCCATCGGCCACAGCGCCTCGATCACCGAGCCATTTCGCTCTATCCATGCCAGGCCGCGCCCGCCAGTGAACACGCACTGCCAGAAATACTGCCGGAACTTGAACGATCCCATCAGGTCGTTCGGCGCGTCGTGAATGGTGACCGCCGTCTTGCCGGTCAGCTTGACAGGCCCATCATTCGTATCGCGATAGGCATGCAGAGGAACTGTCGCCATGGTGCGTGACAGGAAAGCCACGGCCGCCAGCGCGGCAGGAACGGTCAAGGCGCTGTCGATGGTGACATTCGGGAGGTTCGCCCCACCAATGCCGAAATAGGCCATGAACTCCGTGGTCTGCGACACCGGAACCGCAGGGTTCTCGATGCTGCCCGACCGCTGTTCGCTAGCGGAACGACTTATTTCGAAACCGATTTTCATGCGCCTACCAGACTGAAATTGGGATTATCCCAAGGTGATACCGGGACAGGCTCATCCGCCGTCATCCACCGGCCAAGCGCCATGATGTGGGCCACCGGCCCGTCGATCTTGTTTTCGTCGCGCTCTTTGCGCGGATAGACCTGATCGCGGTGATTGGCCTTGGTCACGACGTTCGACAGCATCCACGTAAAGACCGGATCGCCGTCATGGGCGATGGCACGCTCGCGGATCAGTGCGTCCATTTCCTTCATCGGCTCCGAGAAGTTGTTCATCGTGGGCAGGACCTCAACACAGGGCAGCCCCTGAGCCTGCAACTCGCTCACCATCATGCGCGCCTGGTGCGGGTCAAAGTCGATTTCTTCGACCTGGAACCTGTCCCGATACTCAAGCAGATCGTCGCGGATCACCGTGTAATCGATCATCTCGCCATCGGTCGGCGTGATCAGTCCGTCGCGGTGCCAGGCCTGATAGTGCTCGTTCTCGCCCTTCTCGACCGTGGCGTCGGGCAGGTAGTAGCGACCGAACCGGGCATACTGGTATCCGGCCTCGATCAGTTCCTTCGCCTTCGCGCAGTCGCATCGGTCGAGCCTGAATGTGATCTCCATCGCCGCCACGTCGACCTTCGACGCGAGATCTAGTCCGATCCGGCACGGCTGCTTGTCGAAGTCCGAAAGCTTCAGGCCCTCAACCGCGCTTTCGATCCAGCGTTGAACGTTGAAGAACGCTTCCTTGGCGTTCACCCATTCATTCAGGTGCTTGGTCTTGAACGCCGACACATGGCGGGCATTGTTGATCGCGCGCTGCTGTTCGGTCAGCAGGAACTTTTCACCAACCGACACACCGAAGTTCGGATTGGCCTTCTTCAGCGCCGCCGGCGTTGTCCAGTCGTCGTCAGCGTCGAGGCCGTACAGCAGCGCAAACAGCCCATCGTCATCGATGATGCCTTCCAGCATCCGACGCGCTTCCTGCATCATGGCGTAGCAGGGACCGGCGATGTTCGATCCTGCCGTGGTGATGACCAGGAGCAACGATTGATCCCGCGCACCCATGCCGGTCGCCATGGTTTCCAGCAGCGCATCGGTATCGTGTTCATGGTACTCGTCGATGATTGCGCAGGACGGGGATGCGCCATCACCGGGCTTGCCGATCACCGGCTCGAACCGGCCTCCATCCTCGGCACTGAAGATGCTCTTGGCATTGACCTCGATGCCGTAGAATTCCCGGAACTCCGGGTTCCGCTGCGCCATGATCTTCGCCGGCCGGAACACCTCGTAGGCCTGCTTTTCGTTCGTGGCGCCGGAGAAGATTTCCGCGCCGTGCTCGCCGTCAGCCGTCAGCATGTAGAGCCCGATTGCCGCTGCCCACGCGCTCTTGCCATTCTTACGAGGCACTAGCAGCATAGCCTGGCGAAACCGCCTGAACCCGTCGACCTTGCTGACCCAGCCAAACACCGAGCAGGTCATGAACACCTGCCACGGCTGCATTACCAGGCGCTCGCCGCGCGCTGCCCAACTGCCTTTGGTATGTGGCATGAGTTCGATGAACTGGCACGCTGCCTCGGCCGCGCCGAAGTCGAACCGATACTCGAAGCCCTTGCCCCTTTTCAGATCGTCCAGATGCCGCTTGCAGGCGAGGCGGACCCACTTGCAGGCTGGTATCTTCCCGGCCGCCACCTCCTTCGCGTAGCCAGTGGCGATCTTGACGTAATCACGATCCACGACGCCCTACCTTGGCGAATGGGTTCGACGCCGGGGCTTTCGGAGCGCCTGCCACCATGCGGCTGCGCGGGCCAGCGATGCCGAACATCTCGGCTTTCTTCCGAACCTCGGCAAAGGCTGCGACCGGAGGCATTTCGCCAGCGCGGATCGCCTTCACGATCCCGCCTTGCAACACGCAGAAGTTGGCAAACTCGTTACTGTCGGCCTCCGACACCAGCTTCTGGCTGACCCGGCCTACATTGTCCTGCCAGACTTCCTCGCCCTCCGGCGTGAGCCAGTCCGGCATCTGCGGCATGCCGTCAGATTCGATGATCTGGATATCGGCATCACGGTGAGCGCGGTATGTCCCTCGCATCTCCTTTTCTGCCGGCAGCATTTTCTTGGGACCGCGCTTCATGGATTATCTCAGCCCCAGAATTTAATTTGGCTTCGCGAAAGTTTTCCTGGGGGCGCCGGTCAGGGCAGGAACGGCCGGAGCTTTTGGCCCACCCCCTCCCGTCACAGATGCAGGGCGCGCTTCGCCGGGCCTCTCACGAGTTCCCATTCGACGGCGTGAGCGATGCGAGTTCATCGTTCGTCATCTCACCACCTCATCGCCTTCTCTGCGCTCATAGGCGCTCCACCACTTGCCGATGGCCTCGAAGGTGCTTTCCCTCGGGCGGGTCGTGTCTGCCCTCACACGGGCCATGCACTCGGCTGGCTTGGTCTCCATGACGACGATGCGCTCGGGCTTCATCGTGTCTGCCCACCACTGCCTGTTGTCTGCCCTTGCCTCTGAGACGATCAGCCATGCTCGGGGCCAGCGTGCGGTTGGGCGGCTGATGTCGCCCAGCATCTCGTTGCGGGCGCGGATGGCTGGTGTCAGCCACTTAGCCCTGTCCCATCCATGGAGTGACTGGCCGGACAGGCTGCAGGCGATCACGTCGAGATCGATGACGAGATCGCGTGGGCCTGCATGCTCCTTGGCGTATGTGCTCTTGCCCGAGGCCGGCGCACCACAGACGATGACCAGAGGTATCGTCGACGGTCTGAGCCATTCCGGCCGCCACTGGTGCTTGCCGAATGCCTGGTCGCGTGCCGTACGCTTCAGGTGGCAGGGAGGGCACAGGGGCCGAAGGTTCTCCCGCTCATTGTTGAAGCTGTTGCCGTCGATGTGGTCGACTTCATCGGCGACTGTCATCTTTCCTGCCTCTTTGCAGAAGCGGCACAGCGGCTCTCGGGCGAGGACGACCCGGCGCACCTTCTGCCAAGTCCATCCGTAACCGCGTTCGGTCGTCGTCAGCTTGTGCTTACCGACTATGGCCATGGCTCATGCCTTCCGTGTCTCCGGTTTGAGCGGTCAACATGGTCTCTTGACGATGACGTCGCGAAAAATGAGAAACTGGTCGGAGCGAAACAACGAGGTGACCGGAATATGAGTAAGGAAGACGTCAGATCCCCGCAACATCAGCCCCTATCGGTGGACTATGACGGTGATTGCCAGGACGCTCTCGCAGCTCATCTAGACAAGCTTCTGGATAATGCTGAAGCAGCCGGATGGGTGAGGACCACGGCAGCGGCAGCGCTCATGTATCTAAGTGCAAAACGCCTAAAGCCCGTATCGTAACCTCAATCGCGAGGCCTATATTCTACTCCGACTTGAAACTCGCCCCTGAACCATCCAGCAAGATGGCAGGGGTGATGCGCCGTGCCGACCCGACGACTTCCGGGGAAGGGAGCTACCCGTCTCTACCGCGCCGCTGGCGACCCCTGACTTAAAAGACAATCACCCCGCCCGCTTAACGGGTGCCCTTTGATCCAGAAGTTCAGGGAGGTGCCGGGGCTCAGCACCCCAGCTGGCCTGGCCACCACGAGGATGAAAAGGCCGAAGCGAATGTCGCGGCTAACCCTGCCTATTGCCCGACAGCGCTCGCATAGCGGCTGCTTGGCGAGTTGGACCTTGCGGGCTGCCTGCCATGCCTTCAGGCCGTACCACCTGCGATACGCCTGGGCATCAGTGCTGCGGTTGTGGGACCGACCCCGCTTGTCAGTTAGCGCCACGTCGGATTACCTTTGATGAATTTCAGAGGGGCGGGCGGCATCTATGGCACCGAGATTGAAGTTCATCGTCAACCTACTGGCAGACGGGTCTGTAGTTTCGGCCGATGGAGAATATCTTGGCGCGTGGGGAACCGACGAGACCGACGCATTCTACCTATTTACCCCAGACGGCGCGGACGATCACATCCTGCTCCACCCGTTCTTCGGTTTGCTCTGCAAGCAGGTCGCCTGCTGGCATTTGGGCGTACCGTACGACCCGGATATGCCGATGCTCGCAGATCGCCATCAGGATGATCCTGGCAAGCCATCGGCGCCGCTGTAGGGATACTATCGGGTTTGATTGCCGGGATCACCCGCCCGCCGAGATCACAGTTGATCGGGAAGGATCAGGAACTTCTCCCAGACGCCTTCGCGCTTGATGTCGTCGGCGTCCTCGGCCGGCACATACTGGTAGTGGTACGGGCCGTTGCACGAGTTCCACAGCATCAGCCGGTTGTGCATCCACCCCTTTTCGAGGTCGGCTTCCGTCAGCTTGCGAATGGGCTTCCAGCGCACCGGACTGCTCCGGCTACTGGATAGCGGCAGGCGTCGAGACGGTGGCCCGAGGCGGGACAAACACCTTGTTGGGGTGCTTGTCGCTGAACCATGCGCGGCCGCTCAACTGGTCGGCCTCATCGCGGGCGCGGTGGTAAAGGTCGCGATACCACATCGGTTCCTGCTGACTGAACGAAAGGCCATGCCAGAGCAGCGCGAAATGCCACTGCCAGCCACCATTGGGCTGCTTGTAGGCAGAGAAGCCAAAGAGTGTGCCGACACCAGCGCCGAACCCGAACGAATTGGCAATCGCGAAGGGCTTGAGCCACATCAATTCATGGCGCCGAAGGCTGAGAAGCCACCGCCAAGTCAGACTGTGCGGCGGGTGATAGGCCGCCAGGTTCCACGAGCTCTTGCTCGACGTTCGTCGGAAAGCACTAAAGCCGGGGACGACAGCCCTCAGAACGAGCAGCGCCGGGATGATGACCGGCGTGAGAAGGAAAGCCGCAAGTAACAGCGGCAGGCACAGCAATCCGAGCATGACGCCGACAAAGCGCATGGCTGTCTCCTGGGTTTGAGGGGATGTGGCGGAACCTATTTGCCGCTGCTCAGTTAGGCCGGGAACCGCTCACTTAGGAGCCCGGCGATGCATCAAAGCACCTACATAGTCGTCGGTGTGATCGTGGTGATTTTCGCGCTTGCCGCCCTCGCCTTGCTCTAGTGCGACATTCACCCTGCTGACGATGTTTGGTTGCGGAGGCAGGATTTGAACCTGCGGCCTCCGGGGTTGGCGAGCTTGCTCATGTTCGGCCTATTTGCCACCATGAGGCAGCCTGATTACGTGCCAGTGCAATCAAACACGACGGAGGGCACCATGTGGCTTGAACTAACGGACACCAGCGGCAACCGCATAGCCGTCAACTTCGACAACATTATTCGTATGCACCGGTCCGAGAATACGACCTCGCTCTGGACGAATGTCGCTCAAGGCGACAATTGGCTGGTCTTTAATGTCGAGGAGACCGTCGAGAACATCTTGGCGGCCCTTCGCTCTCGTGGGGCCTAAGCGGCTTTGTTCCGTCCTGGGAGTGGGTCAAGTATGTCTGGGCGGTGCTGCGGTTTCGCGCCAGGTGCCATCCAGTGCGTGACTGTCGCCATCTTGCCCAAAGACCTACCCTGATTTGGCAGAAGTGGCGACACTCTTGACCAATTAGGTGCCTGTAACGATTGGGCTTTTCTAAGGATCGCGGCCGCGATGGCTTGCGTTTGCTGGTCTATCCGCCGCTCTGCCGTCCTACGAACGCGGCCTGTTTTCTTGCAGAACTCGCGAAACGAGCCGGCCAGCTGCGGCGCGGCGAGGCACATCGCCCACTTGCCGAGGATCACACGACGCTCATCGTCCTCAACGAAGTCGAGCATCCAACCATAGCTGACCTCTTCGGCGCGGGATATGGCGGCCGCCGAGGGGCGGTACTGCACGCGGTCGCCGTTGATGCCATAGCCCACATCGTGGCCGCCGATGGTCTCCCCTGGCGCCTGCGGCCAGAACGAGCGGATTGCCGAGGGCTTCAATCGCCCCACGTCCATATGCGCCATCGTGTCGGCCGCTTCGATAAGTCGGGCCTTCACGACGATGCTGGCGTCGGCGATGGTTGCTGCCTCGTAGGAGAGATCAGACGGCAAGGCGATGCTCCGGTTCGTCAAGAATGGCCTCCAGGCGTTTGTAGATCAGCGTTCGAAGGGTGGCCCGGACTGGCCATGGACGGAGCTTCACGGCCTCGCCACGCAACGGGCCGAGCGGGATGGTGTCGAAGGCGGTGAGCAAGTCCCCTGCCCGTTCCATGGCCCAATCCTGGCGCTGGACGAGGATGTCGGAGATTGCTCCGATGGTTTCGCTCCAGAGCTCATCCCGGTTGTTCCCTGTCTGCTTGATGCAGCGAAGGACGAAGATCAGATGTCCATCGCCGTACTGGTTGCGGATTTCGTGCATGGTGCCGCGAGCGTGGCTCTGAGCGGCCGCGCGCCGGCGATAGACCGGAACCAACTTGATCCCGAGTCCATCCAACAGAGTGTCGAGTTTGCCCTTGGGCCTGCTCACATGGCACCTCGAGCGGAATAGTCGAGCTGTTCGCGTATCAGGTCCATCGACGTTGGCTGCGCGGGTGCCAGCGCTGCCTGGCGCCCCATCAGGCTCAACTCGTCGGCGCGTTCGTTACCGCTGATGCCCCAGTGCCCTTTGCACCACTCCAAGGTAATCCCTAGGGCGACCAACACAGCATCCAGTTCCTTCCAAAGCCCGAGGTTGGCGATTTCTGGGTTCTTTCCCTTCCTGCGCCACCCGCGTGCCTTCCAGCCATGCCGCCAATCATTGCAGCCATTGACGACATACATGCTGTCGCAAAACAGGCGCGGCAGTGGATCGGTAAAGACGTTGTTGGCGGCCCACCGCAGCGCCACCAGCGCGCCGGTGAGCTCCATAGTGTTGTTCGTGGCTTCGAGGTCGCCACCGTGCTCAGCGTGGATCTCAACACCGTCACGGTAGACTACGAAGCCCCAGCCACCAGCGCCGGGGTTTGGCTCGCAGGCGCCGTCGCAATAGATCACCGTGCCGGGAGGAACGGAGCGGCCAAAGTGTGCAGAGTTCTGCAAACTTTTCGGATCGTACCCTATCCCATTGCCACGCTTAGTCTTTTTGCCAGAATGCCCCGATTTTGTCGCAACACCGGATCGTGCCTGCTGGGTATCAGCGAAAAGGCGCATCTGGGGGGGGCCCCCAGATAGACGCGAAGCCCCAGGTGCAACCTTCGTCACTGGGCCAGTGTAACCGGCCAGAAGCCGATCGGCCTGCTTGCGCAATTCGTCCTTCGAGAGGGTGTCGACCCTACCTTCGACGCCTTGGCGCGCCATCCGCTTGCGGTCGTCGTTCTTTGTCCAGTTGAGCCCACTCATGCTGCCTTCCTCCGCTTCCTGCAACGCTGGAACCACGTCGACGCCAGCCCCTTCCACACTGGACATCCATGCGTTGCCGCGAAGCGCTTGGCTTCGGCTTCGGCACCGCCGTTCATTGCCAGGATCGTGGCAGTGAGATCCTCAGCCTCCACCACGCCGCCGAACTCGGGATCGGTCATTAGGAACTCGACCGCCTTCAGGTGAGTGGCTGTAATCGGCGCCAGATCGGCTTTGGCGAGCACTTCGAGGTACTGCCTCGCCCGCATCGCGCCACGTCGTCCGACGACCGCCTGTATGGCGGCGATCGCGATGCAGTCACCGGGCTTGAAACCAGCCGAGGGATATTTCGGGATACGGACGCCGGCACGCTCGCACACCTGCCGGATGGTCTCGGCGTCGTCGTCATCTGCCGCGAGCTTGGCGAAGAACAACTCGAGGCCGCTGACATTCTTCCGTGAGGCATTGATCTCGACGAAGATTGAGGCCTCAGACTGTATGTCCTCCGTCTTCACAATGACAGCCGGCACAAACGACACCATCGGATGCAGCTTGGCCGCTTCCAGCCGGTGCTGCCCATCTGTTGCATGATAGCTGCCGTCAGCCTGAGGCACGACGACGAGCGCACCGAATGACCGCCAGGTGAAGGCGTGAAGGATGCTGTCGACGCGGGCTTGATCGAGCGGGCGCTGATAGAGCGGATCCGCCGAGATCAGGTTGACGTCGAGCCAGTCGAGCACCGGCACGTCGCCAGGGTCAGGAAATGATGTTGTGCTCATTCCGCGTCTCCCATGACCATGCGTGCGGCTTGCATAGCGCGAGCGTTGTAAGCGGCGTCCATCTCGGAGAGGATGTCGTCGTAATCGATCTCCCCGGCCGCGATCTTCCGGCCCAGATCGGGCCGCAGGATCTCAGTCGCTTGGGCCCGCAGTGCCAACGACGGATGGATGTCCAGAAACTTCGCCACCCGTTTCAACTCGTCGAGCCTACCCGTCCGATGCGCCTTGACCCGGCAAGCGGGCGAACACGTCAGTTGATCGCGCCGGCTTGCTTCGTAGACCGTTTCGCACATGGGGCAGTACGAGATGATGTAACGGTTCGGCTCATCCGTTACAGAGGGTCCGCCGATTGGCGGATGCTCAACCCGGCTCATGACGACCTCGCTTTGATCAGGTGGCTTTCGCGTATCGCGGCTATGGCATCGGCCGACGACAGCCCGAATTGCTTCCGCAGGTACGGGATGATGGGGTGTGGTGGAGACTTCTCGGTCGCCAGCCATTGAGCAGCTGCTGCCACAGGGTTGGCGTAGATCGCGCGTGAGACCGTCATGCTGCGCCTCCTGGCGTTTGCCGCTGATATGCGAGGCGATGAAGTTCGCCCTGCACGGCATCAAACAACGATCTGAGCTCGTCGCTGATCTGGTCTTCGGAGAGCCCGACCCTCTCCAGATGCTTTCGGTTCGCGGCGACTACCTGCTTCCAGTAGAGTTCGGCGTCCTCACCGTGCTTACCGGCCAGCTTGGCAGCTGTGTGACGGACCTTGCCAACGCGTCTGGTCAAAGGGAACAGCAGGACTTTAGGACGAGGCTGCCATGCGAAGAGAGGCAGTGTGTCATGCACCATGGCGGCTACCCCCTATGGTATATCTATATGTGTCCGGTGGAGCGGACTGTGGAACGTGAGAATTGGGCCTCACAGTCCGGTGGAGCGAACTGTCATGGGTATTTTCAGGCAGTTTCGGGGTGGAGGTGTCCGGTGGAGCGGACTGTGTGTCCGGTGGAGCGGACTGTTGTTTTTTCTCCGGCGACCATTTCATGAAATCCTTGGTCGGCAGTTCGCCGGTCACATCGCACTTGTACTCAGTCAACCGCCACTCGGTCACAGCCCGATTTTTGACGTTGAATGCGCTGGGTTTTGCCTTGACGATGAAGCCCTTCTCCTGAAGCCCATCAAGGGCTTGGGAGGCTGTCGTCTTCCCCATGTTCAATTCGTCGCCAAGTTCACGGCACCCTAAGCCGATGCGCCCATTGTTAAGGCCGTCGTACCTCCATTTGACCTCGATGTAGGCCACCTTCTCGACAGGCGTCAGCGCCTTCCATGCGGCGCTGCGCTTCACGTACCCATCGATCATGATGAACTTAGATTTGCCCTTGCGCTTCCATTTGGAACTCATGGCCGCTCTCCCGATGTTCGGAGTGGCAGCTGCCGCGATGCCGCCGCCTGCTCACCATGAAAAATGGCAGAAGCTCTGTCGGGGTAGAGGGCCAGCTTGGTCTTAATGTCTTTGCCGTAGCCTGAGGGAGTGACGAGCCATAGCGCCCAACCCCGGCCGGACTTGCGCACCGAATAGTAGCTGGTCCGCGAGCTCGGGAGTTTGGTGATGGTAGCTACCATGCCACCCTCCACACGATCCCGACCCAGACGCCGGCAATGCCGACACCAACGATGGATGCGAGGAGGAAGAGATCGGCAGCGGACATCGCCGAAGAGTGTCCAGAGTGCTGGATACTTTCGGAGGCGCGCAAACCTTGCCGGACGCGAGCCAAGGCTTCGCTGGCACGGTCGTCGTGCCACTCGGCCCACCGACCGACCTGCAGAGCCATCCATGCGTGGAATACTGCCCGTAGGGCACGGAGCAACCTCATTGGGCACCTCCGAACTGACGAGCCAACGCCACTGCTCGACCTTGGATGCGGGCATGAAAGAACGGTTCGTCCATCGGCCCGTACCAGTCGCTTCCGTCGAGGCGCTCGGCCCACCACAAACCCCCGACTTGCCGAGCACGGCAGAGAAACAGACGACGGCTCTTATCGGTCAGCGTCACGACCATTGCCCCGTCGACCGGATGGCAGTTCTGGGTGTTGTAGGCGATGACGTCTCCCCTTCTCGCCACGAGGCAGGCGTGATCGTCATCGATCTGGAAATGAGAGAGGCGGGCTTTGTCATAGGTACTGGCAGCGGCCGGCAGCGAAACTGCCGCCATGGCTGACACGCCGGCGATTGACCGTCCCAGGAATGAGCGCCGAGAGATCATGCGGCTGCTCCTTCCATCGGATGCCGCCGCTCAAGGAAGCTGAGAGCAGCCTTCAGCATCGCGGGAATAACTTCGCTGTCGCCGACCAGGTAGAACTCAAGCGCGAGCCGAACAGCTTCGGTCGCTTCGCCCTTGTCCGCGGCTGGCGTGTTCCACTCGCAGAGACGGTTCAGCGACGGCTGGTAGGCGTAAGGCGCGTCGTCATCGTCGAGGCTGGCCGCGAGGTATGCATCCCACGCCGCCCGGTATTCGAAGATGGCTTTGAGCAGGGAGGAGGTCATGCCGCACCTGCCTTCCGGGCGAACCACTCGCGCCGGCATTCGAGGAAGGGCATTACCAGTTCACCGGGGAAGCCGTTCTCAGCGAGGAAGGTGCGGATCGGGTCCAATTGATCGAGCACCCTGCCAATCATGACCTCGGCGTCGGACATGCTGTAGTCGACCAAGCCGAGGGTATCCGCAATGACCGCCGACCGGATGGTGCGGAGGCACGCGATAGCATCGTCCATTTCGTCGATGGGTGACTGTGCGGGAAACGGCACAGTTGCCGCGCAGGCCGCGGCTGTGGTATTAGCTGCCTTGTTCATATCCATTCCCCCAGGGATTTGTGTGAACCATGGCTCGGAGACGGTTGCCGCCTCTCCGGGCCTTTCTTTTTGCGCTCGCCAGGACAAGAACGCCTCGACGTTTCGTTCCACTCTGAGCCTGTTCTCGTATGACAGGCCGGGGAACTCATCCGCGACGAAAGTGGCGATCTCAGCGCCATCGATAACAACGACAACGCCGCTCATGCTGCGCTCCGCTTCTTCGGTTCGACGGTGATCGTGAAGGCGGCAACATGCTCGATCTTGGTGACCTTCTTCGCCAGCATGCGGACGATGCCGTCCGTGCGCTTGATCATCTCCACCAGTTCGGAGGGGAAGTCCGTATGGGCCGGAAGCCGGTGCTCCATGTGTTGCCGAACGATCTCGTTGCACCGCACCGCAAAGGCCGGGTCGAGATATCGGGCATAGCTCATGATCTGCCAATGGGCGAAGGTCTGCGCATTCCGCCCGCGAGCAACCGTGAAAATCTCATCCTCCGATTTTCGGAGGACTACATCCGCTATGTGGGACGCAAACTCCTTGGTCGAAGGCAACTCGCGCCACTTCGCCGGCTGTTTCGACGGATCGCTTCCCGCCGCCTTCCAAAGTCCGGTCAGGCTGACCATTTCGCCTTTGAGCGAAACGCGCTGGCCGTCCAGTTCGATCAGGTTGTTGGTCATCAGGCCGCATCCCCCATGAAGAACGCGATCAGCTTGGCGCGGCTGACGACATACCGCTCGCCGATCTGCCTCACCATCGGCAGCTTGCCGGTGGCGACCATGTGGTACGTCTGCTGATAGTTCCGGCCGATCAGCTTGCCGATATCCTCGATGCCCCAGATGAGGTCGAGTTCTTCCGTCTTCGTTTCCATCCAAATTGTCTCCTTATCCAATGGATATCATTAACCCTATCCAATGGATATCATTGACAGTCAATAGGCCATTATCCAATGGATATCATTTTATGGGGAATACCAGAGTGGCCGAAAACCGCAGTAAGCCGGACCAATACCTTTTGCGCCTGCCGGCCGGCTTGAAGGATCGCATCAAGGCATATGCAGAGTACCAAGGGCGGTCGATGAATGAGGAGATCATCCGCATACTTGAACGAGAGTTCCCTGAGCCGTGGCAGGCAGGTGATCGGTTCGACGAGATATTCAGCATGCTTAGCGTGCTGCAACGCGGGAAAAGTGGACGAGAGGATGTAGCGAAGCTTGTCGCGGAGCTTAAGGAGACCATCGTCGGCATCTACAGCGGTCGCGTGCAAGGTCTCGATGACGACACTCGCCGGAGAATAAGCAAGCAGTATGAGGAGTGGCAGGAGCGGGAGTTCGAGTACGAACAGGATATCGCCTCTGAGGAATACGATGCTGTTGAAGACGAGTCCCTCAGGCGAACCGGCCGATCAGAAAAATTCGTATACCCTAATGGAACCGTCGGCCCTCAACACGAATGGCAACCGGTGGAACGTGGTGAAGGAACACCTTCGGTAGACGATCCGTTTGAAGATCCGTTTGAGGACGACAAGAAGTGAGCATCCGCAAGCGCACCTGGACCACTGGTAAGGGCGAAGAGAAATCCAGCTGGGTAGTCGATTATGTCGACACCAAGGGCACGCGCCGGCTGAAGACCTTCGCGAAGAAGAAGGACGCGGACACGTTCGCGGCCACGGCCAAGGTCGAGGTGCGCGAGGGCACCCACGTAGCAGACAGCGCCAGCGCCACGGTCAAACAGGCCGGTGAGTTCTGGATAGCCAGCGCCGAGGGCGCGGGGTTGGAGCGCACGACCACTAATCAGTACCGGCAGCACCTTGACCTTCATATCGCGCCACTGATTGGCGACACGCTACTGTCGAAGCTCTCGGTGCCCGCCGTGCGGGACTTTGAGGACAAGCTACGTGAAACGGGGCGCTCGCCGGCAATGGTGCGCAAGGTGCTGGTCAGCCTCGGCTCGCTCTTGGCCGACGCGCAGGAGCGGGGGCTGGTAGTCCGCAACGCGGTCAGGGAGAAGAGCCGCGCCAGGCAGAAAGGCAAAGACAGACGCCAAGAAAGGCGCCAGAAGGGCCGCCTAAAGGTCGGGACGGACATTCCGACGAGAGACGAGGTCAAGGCCATCGTGGGCGCGCTGGAGGGCCGCTGGCGGCCGTTGCTGCTGACAGCAATCTTTGCCGGTCTCAGAGCATCGGAGCTACGGGGGCTGCGCTGGCTCGATGTCGATCTGGAAAAACGCGAGATTCACGTCCGACAGCGGGCGGACAGGTTCAACGATATCGGCAGACCGAAGTCGGAAGCCGGAGAGCGAACGGTCCCTATCCCGCCGATGGTGGTCAACGCCCTGAAGGAATGGAAGCTCGCCTACGGCAGGCCGATCACTGGCCGCGACGACGATGGCAATTCGACCAGGGAAGATGTCAAGCCATCGCACCTCATCTTTGCCAACGGCTCGGGCAATGTCGAAAGCTTGGGGAACATCATCAACCGCGGCCTGATCCCCGTTCAGATCGGCGCCGGCGTCACCGTGGAAACCGACAGAATCGATGAGAACGGCAAGCCTATCCTCGCCGCAAAGTACACAGGCATGCATGCGCTGCGGCATTTCTATGCGTCGTGGTGTATCAACCGACCACAGGACGGAGGCCTCGGCCTTCCCGCAAAGGTCGTCCAGGAGCGGCTTGGTCACTCTTCGATCGTCATGACGATGGATGTCTACGGACACCTATTCCCGAGGAGCGACGACGCAGACGAAATGGCAGCCGCCGAGCGAGCGCTGCTTTCATGAGCGCGACATAGACGCAACATAAAGCCCTGAATGCCTTGCTACACAATGGTTCTTCTCGGATTGAAAATCCGCGTGTCCGTGGTTCGAATCCGCGTCTGGGCACCACTTCCTCCCCCAAACAGATCGCTTGCGAGAAATCGGCACGCTGCGTCACTGCGCAAGTGGCGCGAAGAGACTGCCCTCCCCGTCTCCTTCGACCCGCTGTCCGGTCGGTTGCGACCAAAATGTCCGACGAGTTCTGCCAACAACAATTGATGCAGGACTACACTGACATTCATGCAACTTCATGCAAATCAGGACCGAGCAGGAATCCAGGTCGAAATACCTACTGGTCCGCGCGGCAATAACTCTTCGCATTTACACGCAATTCATCATTGTTCTGCATTTTCTTGCCCGGGGGAACTTCTGAGATCGAGTTGGCGGGGGAAAGTCGACATGTCGGCGAGCGCGCAGGCGAGCACGGAACACGAGAAACTCGCAGACGGCTTGATGCACAAGACCAGGGCGTCTTATGTGGCAGCGCTGATCCTGATCGCGTCGCTGGCAACCGCCAGCTTCTTCATGTTGAACTCGGTGATCTCGGCGAACACGCAGAAGACCGCATTGATCGAGCTCGGGGCCCGCCAGCAGATGCTGTCGCAGCGGATATTGCTGAGCGCGACGGAGGCCCATACGGCCGATGCGCAATGGCTGCGCACCCAGGCGCGCCAGAACCTCAAGGCGGCGCTCGAAAGTTTCCTCGCCAACGAGCGCATCCTGCGGAACGGATCGCCCGACGCCCGGTCACCGCTTCACCAGCTCGAGCTTTCAGAGGATGCGACAAAGCTGTTTACCGAGGTTCCCGGCCAGATCGACGCATCGACGCGGATCCTCGAGCACACGGTCAATTCCTATCTCAAGCTGCTGCCCGACTCGGTGTCCGCAGAGATGCCTGCCGATGCCATCGCACATTTCGCCGCGCTCAGGCTTTACGTCGCCGAGAAAGCCCGGCGCGAATATGAAACGCTGACCCGGCTGTTCACGTCGGAAGCTGCCGAAAAGGGCGCAGCGGTCGAGAAGCTGCACCTTACGGTCTTTGTCCTCACTTTGCTGCTGCTCGTCGCCGAGGCGGTGCTGATCTTCCGGCCGCTGGTGCGCCGCGTCGTGTCCTGCACCAGCGAACTGCTCAGGGCGCGCGACCAGATGAACTTCGCCGCCAATCATGATGCGCTGACAGGCCTCTACAACCGGGCCTTCCTCAACGACTACATGGATACGGCATTGGCCACCGCCCGCCGCAAGGGCGAGGCGATCGCCGTCATCCATCTCGACCTCGACCACTTCAAGACCGTCAACGACACGCTCGGCCATGCCGCGGGCGATGCCGTGCTGATCGAGACCGCACGGCGCCTTGTCGCCAGCGTTCGCGAATCCGACGTCTGCGTGCGCCTTGGCGGCGACGAATTCACCGTGATCCTGACCGACGTGGGCACCGAGGCGGCCGCCGTCGAAGTCGCGGCGCGGATCACCGCGAGCATCAAGCAGCCGCTGGAGTTCGCCGGAGCTTCGCTGAAGCCGAGCGCAAGCGCAGGCGTGGCACTGTTCCACGACGCCACCGCCACGATGGATGAGCTATTCGTCAACGCCGACCTGGCGCTCTACCGCGCCAAGGCCGATGGGCGCGGCGGTTATCAGCTCTTTGCCACGACGCTGCGCGACAAGTTCGAAGAAAAGGCCAACCTCGAACGCGAACTGCGCGAAGCCATCGCTACCGAGGCCTTCGCGGTCCATTTCCAGCCACAGGTCTCCCTGCAGACCGGGAAGGTGATCGGCGTCGAGGCGCTGGTGCGCTGGGAGGTCATGGGCAGG
Source organism: Aminobacter sp. MSH1 (assembly GCF_003071665.1). Lineage (GTDB taxonomy): Bacteria > Pseudomonadota > Alphaproteobacteria > Rhizobiales > Rhizobiaceae > Aminobacter > Aminobacter niigataensis. The sequence goes on from NZ_CP026265.1 coordinate 5,022,416, forward strand.
AACGTTTCGCCCGGCGAGTTCCTTCCGGCAGCTGAAAAGGCCGGGCTGATGCCAGCGATCGGCCGTTCCATCTTTGCGAAGGCCATACGCACGGCCGCGGGGTGGCACCGCATGGGACTGGATTTCGGCCGGCTCTCGCTCAATGTGTCTGCCCAGGAGCTACACGAGGCCGACTTCGCCAATCATTTGCTCGGCCTTCTCAAGGCCGAAGGCCTGCCCAACCGCCTGGTGGCGCTGGAAATCGTCGAATCGGTCATGCTCGACGACGAAAACAGCGGCATCGGGCTGACGCTGAAGCGTCTGCGCAAGGCCGGCATCCGCATGGAACTGGACGATTTCGGCACCGGCTACGCATCGCTGTCGCATATCAGCGCCAACGAGGTCGACCGGCTGAAGATCGACCGCCGCTTCATCCGCGACATCCACAAGAACCCGGCCAACTCCAAGATCGTCAAGGCGATCATCGAACTGGCGCGCGGCCTCGGCATTTCGATCATCGCCGAGGGTGCCGAAACCGAAAGGGAGCTGTCCTTCCTGCGGGAGCTGGGCTGCCCCGCAGTCCAGGGCTATGGCATAGCCTTTCCGATGCCCGACGCTCAGGCCGAGGCGTGGCTGGCCATGCGCAACGCCTCTCCCCAGCCTGTCGTCGCCCGAACTGCCTAGGGGCAGTCGGGGCTAGATGCGTGCGTCGCCCAATGTCACCTGCGCAACGCCGACATAGGGATTGGCATGCAAGGCCAGGATCCACAGGCTGACGCTTGCCGTGACGGCGAAGATCAGGATCGCCTTCCTGCCGGCATGCGGCCTGTCGGCGTGGACTGCCCCGATGACCACCGCCGAAAGCATGGTCAGGAACAGCACCAGGTACCATTTGAGCTGATTGACCGAACCTGCGCCGATGGCCAGGCGCGAATTGCGGGCGTCCTGCAATTCGTCGAAGTCCTGCACCATCTGGCCAATGATCGGATCAGGAAGGCCTGACTTCGACAGCGCGATCAATGCCAGGCGGATGTCCTGCAAGGCCTGTTCGACGGCGGGCTCAGGCGAATGGTTCGCATTCGGCCATTCCAGCGAAATGACGGCATCCTTGTAGGCCAGTAGGCCATTCAACAATTCGGCAGAGGCAAGCGCCTCCGGCTTCGCCATGCCGGCAAGCCGCATCATCGACGAACGCTCGGCGCTGGCGACCTCACTTGCGCGCGCATTGACCGACCATACATCCGCGGCCGTGAAACCGAGCGACAGCGCCCAGGCCGTGGTGATGGTGCCGACGAAAGCGGCGACCGGCATCGATAGAGGGTCGCCTTGTGCCTGCCTGGCGAAGATCGCGAGGAACGCCGCACCCAGGAAAAATGAAACGATGCCGATGACGATAAAGGGAAGCGTCAATACGATGGGCGACCAGGAGAATATTTCCACGATGCTGCCTTGCGCCAAGGGTGTTCTCTATTGACCGTGAATAAGCCAATTCCCGGAATCCTCAAACAAAAAGCCCCGCAGGTCGCGGGGCTTTTGCATTGATGACGGCGAAGTCGCGGTTGATTTACGACCGTGGCTTTTCCTTCTTGGGATCGTAGTGGGCGAAAGGCACGATCCTGGCCGGCAGACGCTTCTGGTGGCCGTCGAGCTTGCCGATCTCGACCTCGGTGCCGACATTGGCGTGGGTGGCGTCGACGCGGGCGAGCGCGATGTTCTTGTTCAGCACCGGCGAGCGCATCGACGAGGTGACGATGCCGATCTGGGCGCGGCCGATATGGACGCAGTCGCCATGGCCGACGACGACGTTACTGTCGATGTCGAGGCCGACCAGCTTGTGGATCGGGTTGTCCTTGCGCCTGATCAGCGCCTCGCGGCCGATGAAGTCGTCGGTCTTGGTCTTCAGCGGCACGGTGAAGCCGATGCCAGCCTCGAACGGGTCGGTCTGGTCGGAGAACTCGTAATTGGCAAAGATCAGCCCGGCCTCGATGCGCACCATGTCGAGGGCGGCAAAGCCCATCGGCTTGAGCCCATGCGGCTGGCCCGCTTCCCACACCGCGTCGAAGACCTTTTCGGCGTCGCGCGGATGGCACCAGACCTCGTAGCCGAGCTCGCCGGTATAGCCGGTGCGCGAGACCACGATCGGCACCCCTTGCGCATCGCCGATGCGGCCGATGGTGAAGCGGAACCATTCGAGCTCGCTGAGCGCCGGCTGGTGCGGCGGCGTCCAGACGATCTCCTTGAGGATGTCGCGGCTGTTGGGGCCCTGCACGGCGATGTTGTGCATCTGGTCGGTCGAGGAGCGGATGAGCACCTTGAGACCGAGCTTTTCCGCCACTTCGCGCAGCCACACGCCGGAATAGTCGTCACCGCAGATCCAGCGGAAATTGTCCTTGCCGAGGCGCAGCAAGGTGCCGTCGTCGATCATGCCGCCGTGCTCGTAGCACATCGCGGTATAGACGACCTGGCCGACGCCGAGCTTCTTGACGTCGCGGGTCAGCGTGTACTGCATCAGGGCTTCTGCATCCGGGCCCGTCACCTCGAACTTGCGCAGGGCGGAAAGATCCATCACCACCGCCTTCTGGCGGCAGGCCCAGTATTCCTCGATCGGGCCTTCCTTGGCGAATTCCTGCGGCAGCCAGAAGCCCTTGTATTCGATGAAGTTGCGCGTGTGCTTGGCAAAGCTTGAATGGAAGGCGGTCTCACGGGTCATTTTGGGTTCGGCCTCCGGGGTCGTGCGTCTGGCGATCGCGCGCGAGAATTTGTGCTGGCCGGAATAGGTCCGGACGTGGATGTCGGTGAGGTTCCAGCCATTGGCCGGGGTGGTGTCGTCGGGGCAGGCCGAGGAGACGCAGACGATGTCGGTCAGGGCTCTCAGCAGCACATAGTCGCCCGGCCGCGACCAGGGTTCGTCGGAGAACATCACGCCATGGGCGTCGATGCCGGTGTTGAAGAAGAAGTTGACCGCCATCCAGCCGGCACGGGCGTTGACGCCATGCGGGGTCAGTGCGCCGTTGAAGTTCTCCGAGCAGTTGATGTGGCCGGGATAGCCGATGTCGTCGTAATATTTGGCGTAGCAGGCGAGCGCGAACGCGTCGTGCCGGCCGCAGGTGTCCTGGATGACCTCGACCAAAGGCTCGAAATCCTGGTCGAAATATTTGGCATGCAGGCCCGGCATCGGATAGGCGTGGCCCATCAGCGAGCGGGTGGCGGTGACGTCGAGGGCAAGGTCGCGGCCCTTGTCGAGCTTGCGCGCCGAGAAGCACTGGAAGTCGGTGCACTGGCGACCGTCGACGTCGATGATCTGGATGTAGTCGCCGGCCTTGACGAAGAAGGACTCGGCCGTCTTCGACTTGACCCTGAGGTCGAGCAGCGGATCGGCGAGCGGATCGGGCAGGTCGGACTTGCCGGCGGGCCTGATCGTCGCGTGCTTGATCATCACCGCAAGCGGCGTCGAGGTGTCATGGCTGTCGATCGCCATCGCAGCACCGGGGGCAGCGACCACCAGCGTGCCCGGACGGGTGACGGTGAAGCTCTCTTCGGTGCCTGCAGCGGTCGCACCATCGAAGAAGCGCACGGCCTCGACACGGCCGAGTTCGAGCTTGCGCCGCGCCAGCCCGGCGCGGAACGCCTGCAGGCTGTCGTCGCCGTCGACCAGAAGCGCCTTGAGCCCGGCAGCATCGCTGTTCGAGCGTGTGCCCAGGATGCCCGGATCGGCCTTGCCGGCGGCATCGAAGGCCACCAGCTCGCAAGGCTGGCCGCCCTCGAGGTTGCGCACCGTCACGCGGTCGCCGGCCTCGATCTCGATCAGTGCGGCGCCCAAGCCCGGCACATGGTAACGCTCCATGCCCGGCAACAGCAGCCCGGGCTGCAGGATGAGACTCGGCCGCGGCGGGCCGGAGGTCACGGCGGGGTAGTCTGCGATAGTCATCACCACCTCGTCAAAATTTGCCTGTGTGTAAAAATATTTCAGTCTAGAGAATACTCGATTTTACCGCCCTAGCAAGGCTTCGTTTCGCCGCATAGCTGAAAAATGAGGCGAGGCGACCGACCGCAGGCGGCCTGTCGGGCGAGGTCCGGACCATTGACGTCCCCTAACCCGTCAAGCGATTGTCCCCGCCCCGTCAACCGTGCTACTGGGTCGGATTCGACAAACATTTCAAACTTAGACTGTGCTGCGGTAGGCTTCGCCTCGCGCCGTGGCCATGAGGCAGAACTGATATGCAGGGTCGCGAAATGAAGGCTGAAGCCGACCAACTCACATCTCAGATCATCGCAACCTACTCGGTGGGGGCGACTGTGCAGACGGTTCTGGATCGCTTGTTGGCGAAAATAACGTCGGAGGAGTATCCGCTGAACACGCGCCTTCCGTCTGAGCGGGCGTTGGCTTCGGAGTTGGGGGTAGCCCGCAATACCGTGCGCGAGGCACTGGATGTGCTGGAAGCGCGCAAAGTCATCAATCGACGTCCCGGCAGCGGCAGTTTCGTCACCTATCGCTCGGACGATGTGCCGGAGCGCGGCGAGAGCTCGGTCGCCATGGAGACCAGCCCCCTGGACCACCTTGTGGTGCGCGGTATCCTTGAGCCCGAAATGGTTCGCCTTGCCGTCATCAACATGACTCCGCGCGAAGTGTGGGACCTGGAACAACTCATGTCGAAGATCGAAAGCGTGCATACCGACGTTGCCGCTTTCGTGAAATGCGAAGAGGAAATCTATCGCAAGATTGCCGAAGGAACGCACAATCGCCTGCTCGCATCCTGCTACAATCTGACGATCGAGGCCTGCCGGGTGAGCTTTCGTACGACGCTCCTTCGCCGGCATCTGTCCCCGAAACGGATCCTCGAGTACCAACAGCGCTACAACGCGCTGTTCAATGCGATTGCCTCTCGCGACGTGGAGCGAGCCGTCGAATTCATCAAGCTGCACCTGGTCGAGGAGCAGAAGTTATTTCTGCAGGACTGACTCCGGAGTCCGTGCCTGCAAGGCGGTTCCATTCCCGCTCGATTGCAGGCGCTGGTCCCAAAGCTGTCCCAGATCCGACATTTCCTGCTTGAGAAGGCCGCCATGGCGTTTCAGCCAGCGCGGGATCGAGCCGAAAGCAGCAATTTTCGCCTTGCCGTTCTTTAGCGTCACCACCGGCCAGTCTCCGACCAGCGCGTTGTCGATCCCGAACATGCTCTCGCCCCACCAATGAGCCGGACCGAACGCGTGGGTGACATGTCCAAGCTGCTTCATGGCCGCCAAGACGGGTAGAGGATTGACGCTGTTGCACTTTTCGACCGCCGCATGCCAGATATCCAGGATGGCGACATACTCCCAGCTCACCGCGGTCCAGGTGCCGGGAAAGCGGTGGTTGTACTCGTCGAAGAAGCCCTTTGGCTGATTGAAGAAAAACGTCTTGTCCGTCAGCTTTTCGTCGTCGAAATCGGGGAACTGGAAGACGAAACCTTCCATGAATTCGACAGATGTCCGGGCCACGAGCTGATCGTAATAGTCCAGCGTGCAGGAGATGATCTGCCCCTTGAAGCCCTGCGCATGCGCATATTCGGTCATGGCATGGACCATGGGCGTATAGCTGGTGCACCAGCACAGGATATCAGGGTTCGAATCCAGCATCGGCTGCACGATTCCGGCAGCATCTGTGGTGCCAGGATCGTACTGGATTTCCTTGGCAATCCCCACATTGGCCGCTTTGAAGGCTGCGCGATACGTCGCTAGCGAGGGCAGGCCAAGCGCATCCGACTGGCTGCATATCGCGACAGTCCGAAGCTCTGGCTTTGCCTTGGCCAGCCAGTCCACTCCTGTCACATTGTAGATCGGATGCAGTTCGCTGGGTGCGATCAGATAAGGCGTATCCGGCGACAGGTCGCTGGGCAGCAGCGTTGAGGTCAGGACTTTGCGCTGGGTCAGGTAATCCCGTATCGGCGCAATCGTATCTCCGCCCAGCATCATCAGCAGCTTGATGTCATGCTGCTCTATCAGATGGCGCGCGCCCGCCTCGGCCCGCCCGGCATCGTAGTCGCAGTCGTACTCGACGATCTTGATCGGATAGCGCCGCCCGTTGATCAGCAACCCGCCGGTCTTGTTGAGCCAGTCCTCCCAGATCCGGCAGCCATGCAATCCGGGCAAGCCCCATGACTCGACCTGCCCGCTGAGCGGAGCCAGGAACCCGACATTCACCGCATTCGGCATGCCGACGGAAAGCCGCGGCAGGACGCTGGAAACCGCAAGATGATGGGCAAAGCTGGAATTCTGCATGGCTGTAAGTATCATCAAAACCTGGGAGCTTCATCCTCATGGAGCGAAATTTTTGTTCCTCACAGGAAACTCATCGTTGACAAATTGGTATAACGGCCGTCAATATACTCTGGACCAGAGGAACCAATAAGCCAAATTTGGTCTATACCAAAATAGGAGGAAACCATGACAGCTAAGCGTGTCGCCGTGATCGGAGCCGGACCGTCGGGTCTGGCCCAGCTGAGAGCATTCCAGTCGGCCGCGGAAAAGGGCGCAGAAATCCCGGAAATCGTCTGCTTCGAAAAGCAGGCCAACTGGGGTGGCCTTTGGAACTACACCTGGCGCACCGGCCTCGATCAGTATGGCGAGCCCGTTCATGGTTCCATGTACCGCTATCTCTGGTCGAACGGCCCCAAGGAGGGCCTCGAGTTCGCCGACTATTCCTTCGAAGAGCATTTCGGCAAGCAGATCGCCTCCTATCCGCCGCGCGCTGTTCTCTTCGACTACATCGAAGGCCGCGTGAACAAGGCCGGCGTCCGCAAATGGATCCGTTTCGAGACCGCCGTGCGCATGGTGACCTGGAACGAAGAGACCAAGAAATTCACCGTCACCGTGCAGGACCTGCCGAAGGATCACTGCTACTCCGAGGAATTCGACAACGTCATCGTCGCCTCGGGCCATTTCTCGACCCCGAACGTTCCCGAATTCCCCGGCTTCGACCGCTTCAACGGCCGCATCCTTCACGCCCACGACTTCCGCGACGCCCGCGAGTTCGCCGGCAAGGACGTCCTGCTCATCGGCACCAGCTACTCGGCCGAGGACATCGGCTCGCAATGCTGGAAGTATGGCGCCAAGTCGGTCACCAACTCCTACCGCACCGCGCCGATGGGCTTCAAATGGCCCGACAACTGGGAAGAGAGGCCGCTGCTGGAGAAGGTCGAAATCAACACCGCCACCTTCAAGGACGGGTCGACCAAGCGCATCGACGCCATCATCCTGTGCACTGGCTACAAGCACCACTTCCCGTTCCTGCCTGACGACCTGCGCCTCAGGACCGCCAACCGCCTGGCGACCGCCGACCTCTACAAGGGCGTCGCCTACGTCCACAATCCGGCGATGTTCTATATCGGCATGCAGGACCAGTGGTTCACCTTCAACATGTTCGACGCGCAGGCCTGGTGGGCACGCGACGTGATCCTCGGCCGCGTCAAGCTGCCTGCCACCAAGCAGGAGATGGTCGCCGACGTGCAGGACCGCGTTGCTCGCGAGGATGCCGGCAAGGACACCCATGACGCGATCGAATACCAGGGCGACTACGTCAAGGAACTGATCGCGGAAACCGACTATCCGAGCTTCAACGTGGACGGCGCCAACGCGGCCTTCTTCGAGTGGAAGGAACACAAGAAGAAGGGAATCATGGAGTTCCGCAACCATTCCTACCGCTCGGTCATCACCGGCACGATGGCGCCGCCGCATCATACGCCGTGGAAGGACGCGCTCGACGACTCGCTGGAATCGTACCTGCAGACCGCCTCGTCCGTCGCAGCAGAGTAATTTACGGTCCCACGACCGCGCCCTGCTTGAGTGACATGCAATGCCGCCCCGACCGGGGCGGCATTTTTGCTTTCACGGGGCATCGCAGCGGCCAAGGCTGCGTGAGGACCGGGCGACGAGCCTCGGCCTTGTGGCTTTCCTCAAGGTGAAATTCGGTTAGCGCAGATCTCGGGGTTTTATCTCTCTCACTGGTTCGCTGCGCGAACCACTTCTGCCCTCGCGAGGGAGAGGAACCGTCAATCTCGGCTGGGGCTGCGGTCTCCCAGGATCCACGAAATGGCGGAGAGATGGCCCTGAGTTCGCCGGAGGAGCGAAGCGAGGCAGTAAGGACCGAAAGGGCCTGCGAGCAGCGCCGACTTCAGAGGGCGGTTGCTGCCGCCGAAAGGCACGATCAAACAAAAACGGGCCGGCCTCGAAAGGCACGACCCGTTCCGAAAACCGAAAAATCGTCCGGCTAGGCGTTCACGCTCGGACCGCGGTTTTTTTCGCTGGCGTAGAGCGCCACGGCCATCGCTCGGTTGCGGACGTCGAGTTTGTCGTAAAGATTCTTGAGATGGTATTTGACCGTATTCTCCGAGATCCCGGTGCGCGCCGCGATCTGCAGATTGGTCCAGCCATCCGCCAATACCGAAAGCAGCTCGCGCTCGCGCGTGGTCAAACGTGACAGCGGCGTGTCGTTGATCTTGGACACGTCGACATAAGGGATACAGATGCGGCCGTGCGCCACCGCCACCAGCGTATCGAATAGGATCGCCGGGTCGTCGAACTGATAGCAGAAGCCTTGGACGCCAAGGCGGACGCACTGCTTGAGGATCGATATGTCATGGTCATTGGAAAAGACCACGACACGGGCGTGCAGCGAACGCCGCTGCATTTCGGCCAGCACCTCGCCACTGTCCATATCGGACAACTTCCAGCCGAGCACCGCCAAATCGAACGATTGATCTGGCTCGGAAGCCGCCTGGAGAAAGGCCTTGCCGGTCGGCACGCTGTCGACGAGCTCGAAGCGGCCGTCGCGCGCGATCATGTCGCCAAGTGCCGCCACCACCAGCGGGTTTCGCTCGGCGATCAATATCTTGAACTTGCTGTCTCTTGCCACTGGCACCACCTCAATCCCGATGCCCTGGCGCTGACCCTTCCATTCGGCGTTCATGTTCCTCCCGCCTATGTTCGTGCGCCCACCTCTTGCCGACGTCTCCTGTGTCAGGTCGATCTATTTTCGGCCTTAGCTTCAATTCATAACATGAATGATTTTTTCATTCCAGTATATTAGGCAAAATAGGAGCGGAGCCGTCCTGGTAGCCGGCGAACGGCCGAAAAACCACCGCACTACCCCTTCGGGTGGGGTTTGCCTGGCCGGAAAGATACGCGCGTACTGGCCAACCTTATGACATGGGGAGCGTGGATCGAAGTTTCCACCAGCGCTGCGACAAAATGGCTTGACGGCGCATCGAATTCAGACAAACTTCACTTTGAGGAAAAAAAGAAGCCTTAGCGGAAACTGCCGCCGTACCACGAAACCGGGAAATGCCGGCGTGGGCGACGGGCATTCTCAATCCATGGGGAACTGAACAAATGAGCGCTGTAACGGACATCAGTCCGGCGGAATCCGCCGGTCAACTTCACAGGACAATCGACTGGCGAGGCGCCTTCTGGGTGGCCAGCGGCGTGCCGCCGCTCGTTCTGTTCTCGATCGGCGGCATCGCCGGCACCACAGGCAACATCGCCTTCCTGATCTGGACCCTGTCCATCCTCATGGGCTTCATCCAGTCGTTCACCTACGCCGAGATCGCCGGCCTGTTCCCGAACAAGTCGGGCGGTGCCTCGGTCTATGGCGCCACCGCATGGCTGCGCTATTCGAAGTTCGTCGCGCCGCTGTCGGTGTGGTGCAACTGGTTCGCCTGGACGCCGGTGCTGTCGCTCGGCTGCACCATCGCTGCCGCCTATATCCTCAACGCGCTGGCGCCGATCCCGGGCTTCACCGAAACCTCGCCCGAGGTGCTGCAGTACCTGGCAGCCAATGTCGGCACGAGCGCCGCTGACGCGGTCGCTGCGGTCACCGCCGCCGGCACGCCCGGTATCCGCACCTGGACGCTCTACAGCCACACGCTGGGCCCGGTCGGCTTCTCGCTCAACGCCACCTTCTGGATCGGCGCGATCCTGATGCTGATGACCTTCGCCATCCAGCACCGCGGCATCCTCGGCACGGCAAGCGTGCAGAAGATCGTCGGCATGCTGGTCATCATCCCGCTGCTGATCGTCGGCGTCGTGCCGATCATCACCGGGCAGATCAACTGGGACAACTATTCGCCGCTGGTGCCGCTGGCCGCAGCCTATGCGCCCGAGCCCGGTTCGTGGAACACTGCCGGCTGGACGCTGGCGCTCGGCGGCATGTTCATCGCCGCCTGGTCGACCTACGGCTTCGAGACCGCGGTCTGCTATACCCGCGAATTCAAGAACCCGGCCACCGACACCTTCAAGGCCATCTTCTACTCCGGCCTGCTGTGCATGCTGCTCTACATCCTGGTGCCCTTCACCTTCCAGGGCGTGCTCGGCATCAACGGCATGCTGGCAACCCCGATCGTCGACGGTTCGGGCGTCGCCGACGCCATGGCCACGATGGTCGGCGGCGGCGCGCTGGTGAAGACCCTGCTCGTCATGCTGATGATCCTGGCGCTGCTGCTCGCGATCATGACCGCCATGGCCGGTTCGTCGCGCACCCTCTACCAGGGTTCGGTCGACGGCTGGCTGCCCAAGTATCTCAGCCACGTCAACGAGCATGGCGCACCGACTCGTGCCATGTGGACGGACCTGATCTTCAACCTCTTCCTGCTGGCGATCGCCGCCACGGACGCGACGAGCTTCTTCTTCATCCTCGCCGTCGCCAACTGCGGCTACATCATGTTCAACTTCCTGAACCTGAACGCCGGCTGGATCCACCGCATCGACAACGGCCACATCCACCGTCCGTGGAAGGCCCCGACCTGGCTGCTGGCACTGGGCACGATCTTCGCCTTCGTCAACGCCGCGTTCATGGGCGCTGGCGCCAAGGTGTGGAACCCGATGGCTCTTTGGGCTGGCCTGTTCACCGTGGCCCTGATCATACCGGTGTTCTGCTACCGCCACTACATCCAGGACGGAGGCAAGTTCCCGGCGCACATGCTCGACGATCTCGGCATGCACGAGGCCGACCTGCGCAAGAGGAAGGCCGGTATCCTGCCCTACGTGACGCTGATCGCCGGTCTCGCCGTGGTTCTGATATCCAACTGGTTCTTTGTGCTCTGACACGCTGAACCCAACAACAACGCAGACACGGTCCCGCGCTGGGAGGCGCGGGGCCTTTTTGAACAAGACGGGGAACGACAATGAGCACAACGACAGCAAGTCACAGCGACGCCGGTGACGGCCAGCTTCAACGAACAATCGACTGGCGCGGCGCCTTCTGGGTGGCCAGCGGCGTGCCGGCCCTCGTCCTGTTCTCGATCGGCGGCATCGCCGGCACCACCGGCAACATCGCCTTCCTGATCTGGACGGCCTCGATCATCCTCGGCCTGATCCAGTCCTTCACCTATGCCGAGATTGCCGGGCTGTTCCCGTCCAAGTCGGGTGGCGCCTCGGTCTATGGCGCGACTGCATGGCTGCGCTATTCCAAATTCATCGCGCCGCTGTCGGTGTGGTGCAACTGGCTCGCCTGGACGCCGGTGCTGTCGCTGGGCTGTTCAATTGCGGCGGCCTATATCCTCAACGCGCTGGCGCCGATCCCCGGCTTCACCGAAACCTCGCCCGAGGTGCTGCAGTACATGGCAGCCAATGTCGGCACGAGCGCAGCTGATGCAGTGACCGCCCTGACTGCGGCAGCGACCCCTGCGATCCGCACCTGGACGCTCTATCACGGCACGCTCGGCCCGGTCAGCTTCTCACTCAACTCGGTGTTCTTCATCGGCGTCATCCTGATGCTGATAACCTTCGCCATCCAGCATCGCGGCATCCTCGGCACCGCCAATGTGCAGAAATACATCGGCCTGATCGTCATCGTGCCGATGCTGATCGTCGGCATCGTCCCGATCATCACCGGCCAGATCAACTGGGACAACTATTCGCCGCTGGTGCCGCTCGCCGCCGCCTACTCGCCTGAGCCCGGCGCGTGGAACGTCGCCGGCTGGACCCTGGCCTTCGGCGGCATGTTCATCGCCGCCTGGTCGGCTTATGCCTTCGAGACGGCCATCTGCTACACCTCGGAGTTCAAGAACCCCGGCCGTGACACGGTGCGGGCGATCTTCTACTCCGGCCTGCTCTGCCTGGCGCTCTACACACTGGTGCCGTTCACCTTCCAGGGCGTGCTCGGCCTCAACGGCATGCTGGCCACGCCGATCGTCGACGGCTCGGGCGTTGCCGAAGCCATGGCCCGGATGGTCGGCGGCGCCGGCTTCATCACCTCGATCATGGTGATGCTGATGATCCTGGCACTGATGCTGTCGATCATGACGGCAATGGCCGGTTCGTCGCGCACGCTATACCAGGGCTCGGTCGACGGCTGGCTGCCCAAGTTCCTCAGCCACGTCAACAGCCATGGCGCACCGACGCGCGCCATGTGGACCGACCTGATCTTCAACGTGTTCCTGCTCGCCGTCGCGGCGGCCGACGCCACCAGCTTCTTCTTCGTGCTGTCGGTGTCGAACTGCGGCTACATCATCTTCAACTTCCTCAACCTGAACGCGGGCTGGATCCACCGCATCGACAACGGCCACATCCATCGGCCGTGGAAAGCACCGACGATCCTGATCGCAGTCGGCGCCATGCTGTCCTACGTCAATGCCATGTTCATGGGCGCAGGCGCCAAGGTCTGGAACCCCTGGGCGCTGTATGCCGGCTTCATTGCGGCGGCGCTGATCATCCCGGTGTTCTGCTATCGCCACTACATCCAGGACGGCGGCAAGTTCCCGCCACACATGCTCGACGACCTCGGCATCACCCAGGAAGACCTGAAGAACCGCAAGGCGGGCATCCTGCCCTACCTGACGCTGATTGCAGGCGTGGCGGTCGTGCTGCTCGCCAACTGGTTCTTCGTCATCTGACGGAGACATCTCGTCGCTATGGTCGAGGCCGGCGCAAGCCGGCCTTTTCCTTTTGGGGCTGCCGCACGGCGCGGCCCGTAGCCATCGCAGGAAAATGCGCTGGGCTAATATTTCTTTCCATGAAAGATTCTTGCATTACGGTTGACTTTCACGCCTCTCGCCTTTATAGATTCAGACGGGAAAATTCAGCGCAAAAGCTGTCCGGATCTGATATCCGGGGCTGCGAATCGACGGCGCCCGCCGTGGGTATCGACGCGTTCGCCTGGGAGGAATGGCATAGCATGACGACGGTAATCGACGGCAAGGCAGTGGCGGCCGATGTGGTGGCGAAGGTCAGGGTAGCGGCCGAGCAACTCATCGCAAAAACCGGCGTCGTGCCCGGTATCGCGGTGGTCATCGTCGGCCACGATCCGGCAAGCCAGGTCTATGTCGCCTCCAAGGGCAAGAAGGCCAAGGAGTGCGGCTTCCACTCGATCGAACATGCGCTTTCGTCCGACACCTCCGAATCGGATCTCGTGGCGCTGGTGGAAAAACTCAACGCCGATCCGGCAATCCACGGCATCCTCGTGCAGCTGCCGCTGCCGAACCACATCGATTCCGGCAAGATCATCCAGACGATTGCCGCCGACAAGGATGTCGACGGTTTCCATTTCACCAATGTCGGCAAGCTCGGCACCGGCGAACTCGATACCGCCTTCGTGCCCTGCACGCCGGCAGGCTCGATGTTGCTGATCGAGCGTGCGCTTGGCCGCGACCTGTCGGGCCTCAACGCCGTCGTGGTCGGGCGCTCCAACATCGTCGGCAAGCCGATGGCCAATCTTCTGCTTAACGCCAACGCCACTGTCACCGTTGCCCACAGCCGGACCAAGGACCTGCCGGCGCTATGCCGCAGCGCCGACATCCTGGTTGCGGCCGTCGGTCGCCCCGAGATGATCAAGGGCGACTGGGTCAAACCGGGCGCAACGGTCATCGACGTCGGCATCAACCGCCTCGACGGCGGCGCCAACGGCAAGTCGAAGCTGGTCGGCGATGTCGACTATGCCAGTGCGGCCGAACAGGCCGGCGCCATCACGCCGGTACCGGGCGGCGTCGGCCCGATGACGATCGCACTTTTGATGGCCAACACCGTAGTATCGGCCTTCCGCGCGGCAGGTCAGGCAGCACCTCGTTTTTAATCCGGGAGCCTTACCGGCTCCGTCGAAATCGAACCAACCTCAAGGGAAGAGAGTCATGGCCGAATTTAAGACCGATATCGAGATCGCGCGTGGCGCCAAGAAGAAACAGATCCAGGAGATCGGCGCCAAGATCGGCATTCCGACCGAGCATCTGCTGCCTTACGGCCACGACAAGGCCAAGATCTCGGCCGAGTTCATCGCCAATGCGCGCAAGAACAAGGACGGCAAGCTGATCCTGGTCACCGCGATCAACCCGACGCCGGCCGGCGAAGGCAAGACCACCACCACCGTGGGCTTGGGCGACGGCCTCAACCGCATCGGCAAGAAGGCCGTGGTCTGCATCCGCGAAGCCTCGCTCGGACCCAACTTCGGCGTCAAGGGCGGTGCAGCGGGTGGCGGTTATGCCCAGGTCGTGCCGATGGAGGACATGAACCTCCACTTCACCGGCGACTTCCACGCCATCACCACCGCCCACAACCTTTTGTCGGCGCTGATCGACAACCACATCTACTGGGGCAACGAGCTCAACATCGACACCCGCCGCGTCGTCTGGCGCCGCGTCATGGACATGAACGACCGCGCCCTGCGCGAGATCAACTGCTCGCTCGGCGGCGTCGCCAACGGCTTCCCGCGTGAAGCCGGCTTCGACATCACGGTTGCCTCGGAAGTCATGGCGATCCTGTGCCTGGCGACCGACCTCAAGGATCTCGAAAAGCGCCTCGGCGACATCATCGTCGCCTACCGCCGCGACAAGAGCGCCGTCTATGCCCGCGACCTCAAGGCCGACGGCGCCATGGCCGTGCTGCTCAAGGACGCGGTCCAGCCGAACCTGGTGCAGACGCTGGAAAACAACCCCGCCTTCGTCCATGGCGGCCCGTTCGCCAACATCGCGCACGGCTGCAACTCGGTGGTCGCCACCACGACCGCGCTGAAGCTCGCCGACTATGTCGTCACCGAAGCCGGCTTCGGCGCCGATCTCGGTGCCGAGAAGTTCTTCGACATCAAGTGCCGCAAGGCTGGCCTCAAGCCGGCGGCTGCGGTCATCGTCGCCACCGTGCGCGCCATGAAGATGAACGGCGGCGTCAAGAAGGAAGACCTCGGCAAGGAAAACGTCGAGGCGGTGAAGAAGGGCTGCGCCAACCTTGGCCGCCACATCGAAAACGTCAAGCAGTTCGGCGTGCCGGCGGTGGTGGCGATCAACCACTTCTACTCCGACACCGACGCCGAGATCGCGGCGATGAAGGAGTATGTCGCGGCGATGGGCGAAGAAGCCATCGTCTGCAAGCACTGGGCCCATGGTTCGGCCGGCATCGAGGAGCTCGCCCACAAGGTGGTCTCGCTTGCCGAGAGCGGCGCCTCGCAGTTCGCCCCGCTCTATCCCGACGACATGAAGCTGTTCGACAAGATCGACACCATCGTCAAGCGTATCTACCGCGGCTCGGAGGCGATCGCCGACAAGTCGGTGCGTGACCAGCTCCATGCCTGGGAAGCCGCCGGCTACGGCCACCTGCCGGTGTGCATGGCCAAGACGCAGTACTCGTTCTCGACCGACCCGAACCTGCGCGGCGCGCCCACCGGCCATGTCGTGTCGGTGCGCGAGGTCAGGCTGTCGGCCGGTGCCGGCTTCATCGTCGCCATCTGCGGTGAGATCATGACCATGCCCGGCCTGCCCAAGGCGCCGTCGTCGGAAAAGATCTTCCTCAACGAGGCAGGTCAGATCGAAGGCCTGTTCTGAGATAAATCTCTCTCCCAAGGCGCTCCTTTCCACCCCTCCTGTCCCCCAGGCCCGGAGCGCCCTTCAAGGCCTGGCACATTGTGCCGGGCCTTTTTTTTCAATCGCGGATGGGAGCCGGCAAGAAACGCCCAAGCCAGGGCGGGCCATGCCGGACCACCATCTGGCGCATGATGAAAGGCCTATTAAAAGTTGCCTATCAGTAAAAATTCTTGCACTTGGATATTGCTCTTCGGGCAAGTTTCGAGTCAATATGTCCCCAACAACGTCCGCCTCAAGGCCGGGTCGCCGGAACGAGGCGGGAGGAACTAACTGGAGGAGTACTACCGATGACAGCTTCATGGCGTTTTTCGACGTTGGCCGATCGCCACCGCGCCCTTGGTTCCAATCTCGAAGACTGGAGCGGCATGGGCACGGCCTGGTCGTACGACAAGGACGCGAACGAGGAATATGTCGCGATCCGCACCAAGGCCGGCCTGATGGACGTTTCGGGCCTCAAGAAGGTCCACATCACCGGCGCCCACGCCGGGCATGTCATTGACCTGTGCACCACCCGCAATGTCGAGAAGATCTACCCCGGCAAGTCGGTCTATGCCTGCATGCTCAACGACGCCGGCAAGTTCACCGACGACTGCGTCATCTACCGCATGGGCCCGAACTCCTGGATGGTCGTCCATGGCGCCGGTACCGGCCATGAGGAACTGACCCGCGCCTCGATCGGCCGCGACGTGTCGGTCCGCTTCGACGACAATCTGCACGACCTTTCGCTGCAGGGCCCGCTCGCGGTCGACTATCTCGCCAAGCACGTGCCGGGCATCCGCGACCTCAACTACTTCCACCACATGCAGACCCAGCTGTTCGGCTTCCCGGTGATGATCTCGCGCACCGGCTACACCGGCGAGCGCGGCTACGAAATCTTCTGCCGCGGCCAGGACGCCGGCACGATCTGGGACACCATCGTTGCCGAAGGCAAGGAAATGGGCATCATCCCGACCCGCTTCACCACGCTCGACATGCTGCGCGTCGAGAGCTACCTTCTGTTCTACCCGTACGACAACTCGCAGAAGTACCCGTTCGCAAACGAGGGCCCTGGCGATACGTTGTGGGAGCTCGGCCTCGACTTCACCGTCAGCCCCGGCAAGACCGGCTTCCGCGGTGCCGAAGAGCACTATCGCCTGAAGGGCAAGGAGCGCTTCAAGATCTTCGGCGTGCTGCTCGACAGCGACAAGGCAGCTGACGAAGGTGCCGAGATCTGGCGCGATGGCAAGAAGGTCGGTGTCGTGACCTGTGCGATGTATTCGCCGCTGGTGAAGAAGTCGATGGGCATCGCCCGTCTCGACGTCGACTGCGCCATCGTCGGAACGCCGCTCGAAATCCGCAACGCTAGCGGCAGCGTCAAGGCAACCGCCCAGTCGCTGCCGTTCGACGATCCGAAGAAGCTCAAGCGGACGGCAAAGGGCTGAGACCTTGGACAGTGCACCGGTGAAGACGATCCTTAGTCGCCCGGTCTACGGAACATTGTCACCGCAGGCCGGCAAGAGCCACCTTCTCATTGCGGACGCCGAAGGGGCGTCCGCGATCCTGGACCTGGCGAAGCAGGCTCCCGCGGACTTCTTCGCCAGTGCACACATCATGTTCATACCGGGCCGGACCGGAGACAGCTTTCAGGCATCCCTGAAGGCGTTGAAGCCGGCCCAGTATTATGAAGGCCCCTCGATCGCGGCGGCATTGCCGCGCCTGACATGGACACTTGCCAACGCCCATATGGGCTTGCGTGTCTATCTCGCCGGCACGGAAGGCCTGATCGGCCAGATGATGCAGGCTGCAATCGAAGCCGGCATCGACCCGGCCTCGATCCAGACCGAACATCGCGGCTCCTGGGCACGCCGGGTGCAGTGCGTGCACTGCAAGGGCATTACCGAAAACGTCACCACCCAGCCGGCAACCTGCTCGCATTGCGGCCTGCTGCTTCTGGTGCGTGACCACTATTCCAAGCGCCATGCCGCCTTCCAGGGCGTCTGCATCAACGCCGAGGATCCGACCGAGATCCCTCAGACAGAGGAGATTTTCCGGTGAGCGCAGGAACAAACAAGATTAACGTCACCGTGACCGAAGTGGTTGCGGTCAACGAACTGGTCAAGCGGTTCCATTTCGAACGGACGGACGGCGGCAATCTGCCGACGTTCTCCGGCGGTGCCCATGTCGTCATCGAAATGCGCGACAATGGCACGACCCGCCTCAACCCCTACTCGCTGATGAGTTCGCCGCTCAACACGCGCGACTACACCATTTCGGTGCGCCGCGACGATGTCGGCCGCGGCGGCTCGCTGTTCATGCACAACCGCGTCAAGCGCGGCATGGAAATGGTGATCAGCTATCCGGTGAACCTGTTTTCGCTGGACCTGCGTGCCAAGAAGCACCTGATGATCGCCGGCGGCATCGGCATCACGCCGTTCCTCGCCCAGACGGCACAGCTGGCGTCGACCGGCGGCAATTTCGAGCTGCACTACACCTGCCGCTCCGAAGCGCTCGGCAGCTACTCCGAGGTCCTGCGCGAACGCTACGGCAACCGGGTCAGCCTCTATCTCGACGAGCGCAACGAACGCATCCCGCTCGAGCGCCTGCTCGCCACCCAGCCGCTCGGCACGCATATCTATGTCTGCGGCCCTGCCGGCATGATCAAATGGGTGCGCGACACGGCGGCCACCCATGGCTGGCCGGACGATTCCGTGCACTACGAACATTTCGCGGCGCCGCAGCCGGGCACGCCGTTCGACGTCAAGCTGGCGGTGAGCGGTCTGGAGATCCGGGTCGGCGAGCAGCAGAGCCTGCTCGAAGCGATCGAGGCTGCCGGCGTCGATCCGCCCTATCTCTGCCGCGGTGGTGTCTGCGGCCAGTGCGAGACCAACGTCATTTCCTATGACGGTACATTCAAGCACAACGACCATTGGCTGAGCGATGAGGAGCACTGCTCGGGCAAGAAGATCATGCCATGCGTCTCGCGTTTCGAGGGCCGCTCGCTGGTTCTCGAACGGTAGCAGATCCCGGGGCGCCCGACGCTCTGGAAGAGGGAGGAATTGATGGGAATAAACTTCAGGAAAGAAACGTTCCGCGACGATTTTACCTTCAGGAACAGTCCGGAACAGGTCAAACGGTTTCCGTTTCCCTATCATGAAGACGCCTACATGTACTCGGTCAACATCGAGCCGCATGTCGCCGGGCCGAAGAACAGCGTGTTCGAACATCTGATCGATGTCGACGAGCACTACGTATCCGAAATGCAGGACCGCGCCATGGTGCTTGCGGAGGATCCGCTGCGCTGCCAGTCGCTGCCGCACATGACGCTCGCCGGCTGGGACCTGCTCGAACTCTTGATGACCGAAATGGCCAAGGGCTATCCCGAGCACTTCACCTTGACCCAGGACGGCGACCGCTGGCGCTGGATCAACCGACCGCTCGGCATCGACGACACCTTCACCTTCGGTGACGTTTCCACCCTGCCCTACGGACCGATGGAATACATCACCCGCCAGAGCCAGGGCGACTTCGCCATTCTCGACCAGCGTGACGGCAACCTGTGGATGGATGCCGGCATGATCACCACCCAGGCCGACTGGTCGCTCGATTTCGACATCGGCATGAACTTCTTCGAATGGCATGCCCCGGTGCCGCTGGCGCATGAAATGGGTGTCTTCACCCGTGCGCTGAAGTTCCTGACCAACATCCAGCAGGGCCAGCCGGCGCGGCGCCTGAACTGGACCATGACGATCAACCCGCGGCTCGATACCAGCCCGGAAAACTTCCACAAGTGGGGCAGCGACCGACTGTCGGTCACGCCTGAGAATGTCGGCCAGAAAGTGCATCTGCGCGTCGAGCTGCAGACCTTCTTCCGGCTGCCGCGCTCCAACGCGTTGGTCTTCCCGATCCGCTGCTACCTGCTCAAGATGGACGAGCTGGTGAGCGTGGCGAAATGGGGGCGCCGCTTCCATCGCGTGCTGCGCGACCTGCCGGATGAACTCGCCGAGTACAAGGGCCTGACGCGTTACCGCCAGACCGTCGTCGAGTGGCTGTCGAAATACGACGACGGCGCTCCGACCTCGCCCGGCTTCGGCCCGGAATAGGCACAGAATGATCGGCATGGGCTTCGGCCCATGCCCCGCAAATGAAAAAGGAGGCGATTTCGCCTCCTTTTTCATTTGCGGCCTCTCTGTAGCCGGTCGTTCCAGGCAACCTATTCGCTGCCACTGCCCTGCGGGTAGGAGATGATCGAGAGATAGCGGATCGGCAAAGTGGTCAGTTCTTCCGGGCCATGCGGTGCATCGGCGTCGAAGAACAGGCTGTCGCCCGGCGTCATCCGGTAGAGTTTGTTGCTGTGGCGGTAAACGACCTCGCCTTCCAGCATGTAGAGGAACTCCATGCCCTCATGCTGGAA
Source organism: Aminobacter sp. MSH1 (assembly GCF_003071665.1). Classification (GTDB taxonomy): domain Bacteria; phylum Pseudomonadota; class Alphaproteobacteria; order Rhizobiales; family Rhizobiaceae; genus Aminobacter; species Aminobacter niigataensis. The sequence continues at coordinate 5,042,597 of NZ_CP026265.1, forward strand.
CATCGGAAACACGTCCGTGTGTTCCGACAGCGTGATGAGATAGGGCTCGACCACCACACCGGCGGTGTTGGAGCCGATGTGACCCAGGAGGTTGTACTGGTGCCCTGCGCGGGTGCCGCGGCGTTCGACGTCGACCCCTTCGTTCGCCTTGACGAAGACGGCGTTCCGCTCCTCCTCGAAGCGGCGGAAAAAGGCGGTCAGCGGCACGCCGAGCGCCCGCGACAGCGACTGCAAAGTGGTCAGCGACGGCGAAGTGATGCCGTTCTCGATCTTCGATAGCATGCCAAGCGAAATGTTGGTCATCGCCGCCAGATCGGCAACGGTGATGCCGAGCTTCTTGCGGAAGGCGCGGACCTCGTGGCCGAGTGCCACCTCCAAAACCTTCTCCGGGGTATCGCGTACCGCGTGCGGATCCTGAAGCAGCGGTGTCGGGCGCGCCTTTGCGGCGACCGCAGCCGATATGTTCTTGCCCTCGGCAACAGCGACGGCTGACATGCGGTCTTCTTTCACCCTGATAATCCCCTGCGATGGCAACTCTTGAAATCGACCTTTTCACTAGTGGTAAAATTTTTTTCCAACGATATCAAGTGGCGCTGATCGAAATGCAGGCAATATGCCTCTCATTGACTGCATTTCCGGCGGAAAATGCAGCACGACATGCAGCGGATGTGTGGGGTGCCGATCGTCTTGGCTTGCGGCTCAGCCGCGCATCAAAGCCTGAAACTCGGCGGGCGGCAGCAGGGCGCCGTGATGGCCGATGACCGTTGCGGCGACACGGGCTGCAAATTCCGCGGAAAGGCAGTGATCGCCTGAAATGAGATACTTCGCCAGGAACGCGCCGTTGAAGCTGTCGCCGGCACCCGTGGTGTCGAGGACATTCCGGGCGGCGACCGAAGGCACGAAGACCGTCTCGCCGCCGAAGCGCAACGTAATGCCCTCCGCGCCATCCTTGACCACGAGGTTCTCGACGCCGAGGCTGCCATAGCGAGCGATGGTCGCATCGATCGAGGCGTCGCCGAAATGCGTCGCCTCGTCTTCGAAGCTCGGCATGACGATAGTCGCCGCGGCAGCGCCGGCCGAAATCGTCCGGCGCATCGTGTCGGCATCGTCCCACAGCCGCGGGCGGATATTGGGGTCGAATGCGACCATCTTGCCGGCAGCCCTGCCCCGCCGGATCTCCGATAGCAGCGTTTCGACTGCGCCAGGCGAAAGGATCGCCAGCGTGATGCCGGAGAACAGGATCACGTCCGAAGCGTCGATAGCCATGCGAAGGGCGGCGGGATCGTCGGCGAGCAACCGAGCGGCGGATACCGAGCGCCAGTAGGAGAAGCTGCGCTCGCCATCCTTGAGGTGGATCATGTAGAGGCCGGGCGTGCGCTCGGGCACGCGCCTGACGAAGCCGGTGCCGACCCCCGTGCTCTCGATGAAGGCCAGAAGCTCGTCCGAGATCGTATCGGTGCCGACGGCGGTGAAATAGTCGACCGGCCACGCCGCAGGCAGGAAGGCGCGCATGTAATAGGCGGTGTTGAAGGTATCGCCGGCAAACCCCTTGCGCAACAGGCCGCCCTCGGCCTGCCTGAGTTCGACCATGCATTCCCCGATCAAGAGAGCGCGTTGCGACATGCCGGTAAGCCTATCCAGGTGAGTTCAGGTCAGGGTCGGGTTGGTCAACCGCGGCCCGCGGCACGGACGGCACCTTGCCCGTCCTCGTCCGCCGTGTGCCCGAGACGGCTCGACAGGTCAACTGCCGCATCCTGCAGGCTCTTGAGATAGCTGGCGTGGTTCTTCAGCCCGTCCTCGCGCGGCGCCACCAGGCACAGCGTCGCCACGCAGATGCGGCCTGCCTGATAGACCGGCACGGCAAAGCAGTGGGTGAAGGTCTCGACCGCACTGTCGAAGGTGTAGTAGCCGACGCGGGACGCCTCGCGCACTTCGGCGATGAAGACCGCCGGGTCGAGCCACTGGCCATTGGGCAAGCGGAAATCCTCCTTCGGGATGAAATCGAGGATTTCCTGGTCGCTCATATGCGCAACCAGCAGACGGCCGGACGCCGTCCACGGGATCGCCACCGGGTCGCCGACATTGGACGAGATGCGGAACGGGCGGGAGCCCTCCTTCATCTGGGCGACGGTGTATTTGTTGCCCTCGAGCAAGCACATCTGCGCCGTTTCGCGCGTCTCCTCGGCGATATGGGTCAGCAGCTTGTCGCACTCGCGCATGAGGTCGAATTGCTCGGCATAGGCCATGCCGAGGAAATAGAGCTTGCGGCCGAGGAATACGCGGCCGTCATCGCCGCGGTACTCCAGAACACCCTGCCGCACCAGCAGGTTGACCAGTTCGTAGATCGAGGAGCGCGGCGCGCCGATGCCCGAGGCGATCTCGTTGGGGCGCAACGGCTGACGCTTCAGGCGCAGGAAATTCAGGATCTCGAAGGCGCGGTCGAGACCGCGCGCCCGCCTGTTGGTCATGTCGTCCGAAACTTCGTCCATGTACCGCCTCCCCGGGAACGCCGAGCAAAAAACCTTATGCCGTCACGGGTGCCTTGTAGGCGACGCAATCGATCTCGACCTTGCAATCGACCATCATACTCGACTGCACGCAAGCGCGAGCCGGCGGGTTGGCGCCGAAATACTCGGCGTAGACGCCGTTGAACGACCAGAAGTCCCGGGGGTCGTCGAGCCAGACGCCGACGCGCACGACGTCCTCCAGGCCGTAGCCGGCTTCGTCGAGGATGGCGATCAGATTTTCCATCGTCTTGCGCGTCTCGGCAATGACCCCGCCGCCGACGATCTCGCCGTTTTCCATGGCGACCTGACCGGACACGTGGAGCCAGCCATTGGCCTCGACGGCACGGGCGAAAGGCAACGCCTGCTTGCCTGCCCCGGTCTGGCCGGTGCCGTAGCGCTTGATCGTCATGCTAATTCTCCGAATGTCAGTTGAAAGTTGAGGTCTTGAGGAACTCCGCCAGCCGCTCGGTCTGCGGCTTGTGGAACATCTCGCGCGGGTTGCCCTCTTCGCCGATACGGCCCTGGTTCATGAAGATGACACGCGAGGACACTTCATAGGCAAATCGCATCTCGTGGGTGACGAGCAGCATGCTCATGCCGTCGCGGGCAAGGTCCTTGATGACCTGCAGCACCTCGTTGACCAGTTCGGGGTCGAGCGCCGAGGTGACCTCGTCGAACAGCATCAGCTTGGGGTTCATGGCAATGGCACGGGCGATCGCCACGCGCTGCTGCTGGCCGCCGGAAAGCTGACCGGGGTAGCGGTCGCGGCGTTCGGCGAGGCCGACGCGGTCGAGCCACTTCTCCGCCAGGGCGCGCGCCTCGTCGCGGCGCATGCCCTTGACCTTGACCAGCCCGAGCATGACGTTTTCGGCAGCGCTCATATGCGGGAAAAGGTTGAACTGCTGGAAGGCCATGCCGGTCATCGCGCGCTGGCGGGCGATTTCCTTTTCCTTCTTGCGGCGCCGTGTGCCGCCCGAAGTCTCGTAGCCGATCTCCTCGCCGTCGATGCGGATCGAGCCGCCCTGGAACTCCTCCAGCATGTTGATGCAGCGGAGCATCGTCGTCTTGCCGGAACCGGACGAGCCGATGATCGAGATGACGTCGCCTTGCGCCATGGTGCAGTCGACGCCCTTGAGCACTTCGACGTCGCCGTAGCGCTTGTGCAGATCGCGGATTTCGAGAAGGTTGCCGGTCATGGGGTCGGCCTCAAGATGGAATGGAGGTTTTGCGTTCGACGTAGCGGCCGAAACGCTCGATGCCGTAGTTGACGGCGAAATAGAGGAAGCCCGCGAAGAAATAGAACTCGAGGCTCATGAAGGTGCGCGAGATCAGTTCCTGCGTCCTGAGCAGCAGCTCGGCCACGCCGATGATCGACAGCAGCGTCGAGGCCTTGACCATCTCGGCAGCGGTGTTGACCCAGGCGGGCAGCACCTGGCGCAGCGCCTGCGGCCCAAGCACATAGGCGAACGTCTGCGGGAAAGTCAGCCCGATCGCCTTGGCGGCTTCCGTCTGGCCCTTGGGGATCGACTGCAGCGCGCCGCGCACGATCTCGCCGACATGCGACGAGCAGAACACTGCAAGTGCCAGCACGCCGGCCTGGAACGGCCCGAGATCGATGCCTATGGTGCCAAGCACGTAATAGCTCGCCAGAACCAGCACCAGCACCGGCGTGCCGCGAATGAAATCGGTGTAGCCGCGCACCAGCCAGCGCAGCGGCTTGGCGCCATAGGTCAGCGCCAGGCCGACGCCGATGCCGAGGATGGTGCCGACGAGGATCGCCAGGACCGAGATGGAGACGGTGACGCCGATGCCCTTGAGGATCGGGATACGGGCAAGCCACAGCGTTTCGAGGAATGCAACGAGATCCATGTCGATCACCTCGGAATGGACATGCGCCGCTCGAGCTGGCGCAGCAGGGCTGCGAGCACCGAGCAGGTGGCGACATAGAGGCAGCTTGCGACGATCCACGTTTCGATGACGCGGAAAGTCTCGACGTTGATCTTGCGTGCCTCGAAGGTGAGTTCCGGCACCGCGATGGCCGCGGCCAGGGACGTGTCCTTGAACAGCGAAATCAGGGTGCTCGACAGCGACGGCAGCACGTTGCGCAGCATCAGCGGCATGACGATCGAATTGCGGATCTGCGACTGCGTCAGGCCGATGGCCAGCCCGGCTTCCTTCAGCCCGTTCGGCACCGCAAGCAGACCGCCGCGAAAGACCTCGGCGAGATAGGCGCCCGAATAGAGCGCCAGCGTGGCGACGAAGCTCTCGATCTTGCCGAGGCGGATGCCGAGTTGGGGCAATGCGAAGAAGGTGAACAGCACCAGCACGAGGATCGGCGTGTTGCGGATGATGGTGACGTAGATGCGCGCGGGATGGCGCAGCATTCCACGCTTCGACAACAGGCCGAAGGCGGTGATCAGGCCGAGCACGCAGCCGATGGCGATTGCCACGAAAGCAAGCCCCAGGCTGAGCGCCAGGCCCAGGAGCAGTTGGTCGAAGCTGCGCCAGACCGCCGAAAAATTGAGGGTGTAACCCATGGTGCCGTCAGGTTCCGATCAAAAGGAATGGCGCGGCCGGTGAGACAGGGGCCGCGCCATCATCGAGCCTACTTGTACTCGACCGGGAAACCGATCTGCGGCGGGGCAATCTCCTTGCCGAACCAGGTCTTGTAGGAGTTGGCGTAGAAGTCGAACTCGACACCGGTCATCGCCTCATGCAGGGCGGTGTTGACGAAGTTCAGCCAGTCCTGGTCGCCGCGCTTGACGCCGCAGGCATAGGTCTGCGGGTTCCAGCCATAGCCGGCGTCCTTGTAGCGGTCCGGGTTCTGCTTCATGTACCAGGCGAGCGACGACTGGTCGGTGGCAACCGCATCGGAACGGCCCGATTCCAGCGCCTGGTAGATCAGGTCGACGGATTCGTACTGGTCGACCTTCGCCTCCGGCAGCGCCGCATGAACCATCGCCTCGGCATAGACGTTCTGCAGCACCGAGACGGTCACGCCCGAGCCGGCAGCCTTGAGCGCCGCATAGTCGGCGTGCTTGCTGTCACCCTTGAGCATCAGGCCAACGCCTTCGCGGTAGTAGGGAATGGTGAAGGCGATTTGCTGGGCGCGCTCGCCGGTCACCGTCATGAACTGGCAGGTCAGGTCGACCTTGTCGGTGGTGATGTTGGGGATGCGCGCATCCGACGACTGGTTGACGTATTCGATCTTGTCGGGATCGCCGAACAGCGCCTTGGCGACGATGCGCCCCATGTCGACGTCGAAGCCCTGGAGCTTGTCGTCGGCGCTCTTGAAGTGCCACGGCGCGTTCGTGCTGCCGGTGCCCAAGACCAGGTGGCCACGCGCCAGAACCTCATCGAGCCTGCTTTTTTCCTGCGCGCCTGCAGGCATAGCGGTCGTCAGCGCGGCGGCGGCTGCGGCCGCCAAGAGATAAGCCTTCATCTCACCAATCCTCCCGGGGAAAATTTCTCTAAACCAATGTCCATTATTGTGGACATCTGTCCTGAATAATGGATTGACGTATCAAAATGCACACGGCATTGTTTGTCAAGCGGTTCGGAGGCAAGGTCCCCGACGTTCCGATTTGGAGGCAAAGCCAGGCATGTTCGACAAGATCCAGACGCCCGCCGTATTGGTGGACATCGATGTGGCGAAGCGGAACATCGAACGCTTCCAGGCCTATGCCGACAGCCACGGTCTGAAGGTCCGGCCGCACATCAAGACGCACAAGCTGCCGGCCATCGCCGAAATGCAGCTCGACGCGGGCGCTGTCGGCATCACCTGCCAGAAGGTGTCGGAAGCGGAAGCCATGGTCGCCGGCAGCGACCGGCTGAACGACGTGCTGATCACCTACAACATCCTGGGCGACGACAAGCTCGCCGCGCTCGTGGCACTCGCCCGCAAGGTCAGGCTCGCCGTGGTGGCCGACAATGCGACGGTGATCGATGGCCTCTCTGCCGCATTTGCGGATGCAGGCGTCACGCTCGATGTCTTCGTCGAATGCAACACCGGCGCCGACCGCTGCGGCGTCGGCTCGCCCGAGGCGGCCGCCGAGTTCGCCTCGCGCATCGCCGCAGCCCCGGGCCTGCATTTCGCCGGGCTGATGACCTATCCGCCGGTCGGCGGCGCGGCCAAGGTCCAGACCTTCATGACCGAGGCCAAGGCGCTGATCGAGGCCAAAGGCATCGCGGTTCCCGCCATCACCTCAGGCGGTTCGCCCGACATGATGCTGGCGCATCTGGTGCCCGCCACGACCGAGTTCCGCCCCGGCACCTATGTCTACAACGACCGCTCGCTGGTCGCCCGCGGCGTCTGTAGCTGGGACGATTGCGCGCTCACGGTGCTTGCCACCGTCGTCTCGGTGCCCGCGCCCAACCGCGCTATCATCGACGCCGGCTCAAAGACGCTGACCTCCGACCTGCTCGGTCTCACCGGCCACGGCCATGTCTTCGGCCGCCCCGACATAGCAATCGACCAGTTGTCGGAGGAACACGGCCGCCTGCGCAGCGAGGGCGACATCGGCCTCAAGGTCGGCCAGCGTATCCGCGTCGTGCCCAACCATGCCTGCGTCGTCACCAACATGGTCGACGGGGTCCATGTCTTCGGCGAGGACCGCGCCCCCGAACTGTGGTCGGTGCCGGCACGCGGCAAGATCATCTGAACCGCACCATCCAAAGAAAAGGCCTCCGGGGTGCTGCACCCGGGAGGCCTTTTTGATTTGAGGCAGACCTGCGTTTAGCGAACGACCAGCACCGGCACCTTGCTGTTGGTCAGCACTTCCACCGTCTGGCTGCCGAGGATCAGGCGGCCGAGGCCGCGGCGGCCATGCGAGGCCATGACGATGAGGTCGCAGCCACGATCGCTAGCGATCTGGTTGATCGCTTCCGCCGCCCACATCTCCTCGACATGCACCGCCTCGGCATTGACGCCAAGCTTTTCAGCCTGGACCTTGGCGGCATTCAGCACCTTGGCGCCATATTCCTCGCCGGCCTTCTGGTAGGACACGATATCCTCTGCCGTGGCAACCGGGCCGTACATGCCGGCGGAGGCAAAGATCGGCGCGGGCTCGGTGACGTTCATGATCGTCACCTTGGCACCGATGCCCTTGGCGAGGCTCAGGCCATGGTCGAGGCCCTTCTGCGCCAGTTCCGAGCCATCGGTGGCGATGAGGATGTGAGTGTACATGGAAGTGTCTCCTTGGCTCGCTGAATCTTTGGGGCTCGACTGAATCCTTGCGCCAGCCTTTCCGACCGACGCGCCAAGGTCAAGGCAACGGCCTGGAGAATGACTGGCACAGCACCCGTAGCAGCACAAAGCCCTTGACCGTTATATTCCATCAAACATAACAATGCGCCGGGCGCTATATCCGCGCGTATATATCCAAGCACCGTTGCTCAAACCGAGACTGATCGCATGAGACGCCGTAACCTGCTGATTTCATTTCTGGCTGCCGCTACGGCGCTTGTCGGCTGCGCCTCCCTGGCATCGGCCGAGCAACACATCTTCACCGATGCCGCCGGCCGCAAGGTGGCGCTGCCCGAGAAGATCACCCGGGTCATGGCCGCCGGCCCGCCCGCCTCGGTGCTGCTCTATTCGGTGGCGCCGGAACAGCTGGTCGGCTGGGTGCGCGAGTTCAAGGACGACGAAAAGGCGTTCATCGCAGCGCCCTATCGCGACCTGCCCGTGCACGGCCGCCTGACCGGCAAGGGCGACACCGCCAATCTCGAAGCGGTGCTCGCCATGAAGCCCGACATCATCCTCGATGTCGGCACGGTGGATCCGACCTACGCCTCGCTCGCCGACAAGGTCCAGGAGCAGACCGGCATTCCCTATGTGCTGATCGACGGCACCTTCGCCAACACGCCGAAATCGCTGCGCGAGATCGGCGAACTGCTCGGTGAAAAGGAACAGGCCGAAAAGCTCGCCGCCTATACCGAGGCCGCGATGCAGCGGCTCGACAAGGTGGTGGCTGAGATCCCGGCCGACCAGCGCCCACGCGTCTATTACGGCCGCGGCCCGGACGGGCTGGAGACCGGCCTTGCCGGCTCGATCAACATGGAGGTCCTGTCCGCCGTCGGCGCCACCAATGTCGCCGAAGCCGCCGGCAAGGGCTCGCTCGCCAATGTCTCGCTGGAGCAGATCCTGTCCTGGAACCCCGACATCATCCTGACGCTTAGCCCGAAATTCCAGAAGTCGGTGCTGTCGGATCCGTCATGGGCCGGCATCAAGGCGGTGAAGGACGGTCGCGTGTTCCGCGCACCGGCCCTGCCCTTCGGCTGGTTCGACGCGCCTCCCGGCGTCAATCGCGCCATCGGCATCTCATGGCTCACCTCGGCACTTTACCCCGGCAAGGCCAAAATCGACCTGAAGGCGGAAACCCGCGACTTCTACAAGCTGTTTTATCATGTCGATCTCACCGACGAGCAACTCGGCAAGCTGCTTGCCGACACCGGTCCGAAGCCCTGAGCTCCGAGCGGGAGCCGAGGGCTTGCAGCACCGTCTCAATGCCCAGCGCGCCGGGCCGATCGCCATCGGCGCGCTGGCGGCGTTGCTCGTCGCCGTCATCCTCGTGGCGATCCTGACTGGCAAGTATCCGGTGACGCCTGGCGACATCCTCGCCGTAGTCATGGCCAAGATGTCAGGCAGTGCCAGCGTCGTCGCGCCGACGGTCGAGACCGTGGTTTGGAACGTGCGCCTGCCCCGCGTCGGCGCCGGCATCCTCGTCGGCGCCTCGCTGGCGGCAGCGGGCGCTGTCTATCAGGGCCTGTTCCGCAATCCGCTTGTTTCACCCGACATCCTCGGCGTCTCGGCAGGCGCCAGCCTCGGCGCGGTCGTCGGCATATTCCTGTCCCTGTCCGTGCTCGCCATCCAGGGCCTCGCCTTCGCCGGCGGGCTGGCCGCCGTGGCACTCGTCTATGCCATCGGCGCGATGGTGCGCGAGCGCGACCCGATCCTCATGCTGGTGCTTGCAGGCGTTGCCATCGGCGCGCTACTCGGCGCCTGCGTGTCGCTGCTCAAGGTGCTCGCCGATCCCTACAACCAGTTGCCGGCCATAACCTTCTGGCTGCTCGGCAGCCTCGCCAGCATCAACCGCACCGACCTTCTGTCGATCCTGCCCGCCGTCATTGTCGCCCTGATGCCGATGGTGCTGTTGCGTTGGCGCATGAACCTGATGACGCTCGATGACGAGGAGGCGCGCGCGCTCGGCGTCGAGACCCGCTGGATCCGCATCGTCATCGTCGCTGCCGCAACCCTGATGACCGCCGCCGCCGTGTCGATCTCGGGCATCGTCGGCTGGATCGGCCTTCTGGTGCCGCATATCGCCCGTATGTTCGTCGGCCCCGACTTCTCGCGCCTGCTGCCGACCTCGATGCTGATCGGCGCCGCCTACATGGTCGGCGTCGACACGCTGGCGCGCAGCATCGCCGAGATCGAGGTGCCACTCGGCATACTGACCGCAGCCCTCGGCGCGCCCTTCTTCCTCTATCTGCTTCTGACGACCCGGCAAGGCTGGCAATGATGCTTCAGGCAACCAGCCTCGCTTTCGGCTATGGCCGCATCAAAGTCGGCCAGGGCGTCACGCTGTCGATCGACCGTGGCGAGGTGCTGTGCCTGCTCGGTCCCAATGGCTGCGGCAAGACCACCCTGTTCAAGACCTTGCTTGGCCTGCTGCCGCGCCAGGGCGGCAAGCTGCAGTTGGACAGCAAGGACATATCGACGTTCTCGCGCGCGCAGTTCGCCCGCCGCGTCGCCTATGTGCCGCAGGCCACCGGCGCCTATTTCCCGTTCTCGGTGTTCGACGTCGTGCTGATGGGCCGCGCCAGCCGCATCGACACCTTTGCATCGCCCACCATGGCCGACAGGGCAATAACGCAAGAGGCACTGGCAGCGTTGGGCATCGGCCACCTCGCCGCCCGCCTGTTCACCGACATCAGCGGCGGCGAAAAGCAGATGACGCTGATCGCCCGCGCACTCGCCCAGGAGCCCGAGCTGATCGTCATGGACGAGCCGACGGCCAGCCTCGATTTCGGCAACCAGGCGCGTGTCTTGAGCCGTATCTCAAGCTTCGCCGCCTCCGGCATGGCGGTGGTCATCTCCACCCACGACCCCAGTCACGCCTTCGCCTGCGCCAGCCGTGTCGCGCTGATGCAGGCGGGCGCGCTCGTCGCCGTCGGCAAGCCTGCCGACGTGCTGACACCGCAATCGCTGCAAGCTCTCTACGGCGTCGAGGTTGCAGTGGCCTATTTCGACCAGGCCGGACGCCATGTCTGCACCCCAACCCTCAACGAAAGGAACGCGCCATGAAGCTTAGTGCCCGCAACCAGATCAAAGGCAAGATCGTCGAAGTGACCAAGGGCGCGACCACCTCGCATGTCCGCATCGACATCGGCGGCGCCGTCGTCACCGCCTCCATCACCAACGAGGCCGTCGACGATCTCGGGCTCGCCGTCGGCAGGGATGCCTATGCGATCATCAAGGCCTCCGACGTCATGGTCGGGGTCGACTGAGCGTGGTGCGCGAAAACGAAATCCGCGACGGCGAAAGCGCCGTCGCGCTGCCTGCCGGGCATGACGCAGACCTCTATTTCATCGGCCGTATCCGCACGCCTTGGGACTCGCGCCTGCTTACCCCACGCCAAGGCCGCGCCGACGGCCCGGTCTGCCACATCGAAATCTTCGAGCCATGGGTGGCAGCCCTCGAAGGCGTTGCGCAATTCTCCCGCCTCGAGGTGCTCTACTGGCTGCATCTGTCCCGGCGCGACCTGGTGCGACAGAGCCCGGCCAATGATGGCACCGCCCGCGGCACCTTCTCGCTGCGCTCGCCCGTCCGCCCCAATCCGATCGGCACCCAGATCGTCGAACTGGTCGGCGTCGAGGGCCATGTGCTTGCCGTGCGCGGCATGGATTGCCTCGACGGCACGCCTCTGATCGACATCAAGCCCGACCGCACCCTGTTCATCCCCATCGCCCCGCCGCAGCCGGGCGACTTCGAGACGGGCTGAGCAGCACCCAGGGGCAGTTAGTTCCGGCAGATTTCCGCAGCCAACCCTTCCGCACTACGCTTTGCCTCGTCGCCCACCGAGAAGGTGGCACATTCCAGCGTATCGGCCATCTTGGAACCGTCGAGGTCGAACGTCATCGGTCGTGGCCCGTTCGGAAATACCTGTCGATCGAGGATCCAGGTCAGCTGGTTGCGCACGATGTCCGGCTCCATGTCAGGCGAACGCCTGACCACTGCGTCGACACCGAGCTGGGGATTGGCGAGGCAATCGTGCCAGGCCTGGCGGGTGATCGCCTTCAGCTTGCCGGCGAGGCCCGGCTCGTGCTCCAGCACCGAATTGAGCGCCACAAGCGCGCCTGAATAGATGTCTAGCCCGTTGTCGGCGAAGTAGAGGAAATCGAGGGCGCTGGTGTCATGGCCGCGCATCTGCATGGCAAACTTCAGCGTCGCATCGAAGCAGGTCGCAGCCAGCACCGAGCGTGACGCCACCATCCGATCGCGCTCCTCCGGCTGGACGCCGAGATAGGTGTAGCTGTCGGGGGCATAGCCGTTGCGCTTGAGCAGCAGCGGCAGCAGCCGCGCCGAGGTGTCGCCGTTCGGCCCGCACAGGGTGCTGCCGGGAACGTCGGCCAGTGACAAGCGCTTGCCGTCGGAAAGATAGCCGAGGCAGCAGGGCGTGTGCTCATAGATCGGCACGAGGCACGAAATGTCGGTCTCGCCAGTGCGCAGCGCGCGCTCGAACACCGAGGATACATCACCGAATCCAATATCTGCCTCGCCGCCCACCAAGGCGCGCGTCACCAGCGACGAGCTGAAGCCCTCGACGAAGGTACAGGACAGGCCATGGTCACCGAAATAGCCAGCGTCGACGGCGTGCAGAAACGGCGAATTCTGTCCCTGAAACAGGTAGTTAAGCTTGAAACGCAGTTCCATTCCACAAAACCTCGAGCTTTCGGAACGGCCGTTCTTGAGAATCAGATTCTCCAGAAACTATTGTATCCAAAGCGATTGCCGTCCTTGGTGGCTTTAGCAATTTGCGATATAACCCAAACATTCAGTTTTCAAGCAGCCCATTCAAGGAGTGATCATGGGAATTGTGCGGACAGCCCTGCTGGGCCTCATAGCGGTCTTCGGCGTGAGCGCGGCAAGTGCGCAGGATTACAAGGCCGCCCTCGTGACAGCCGACACCATCACGGTCGGCACGTCGGGTTCGGCTCCGCCTTTCAGCATGACCAACGCCGCGGGCGAGCTTGAGGGCTTCGACATCGACGTCGTCAATCTCGTCGCCAAGCAGTTCGGCCTCACCGCCAAGTTCGAGAAGCTCGACTTCGCCGGCCTGCTGCCGGGCCTGAGCGCCGGCCGCTTCGACCTCATCGCCTCGGGCGTGACGCGTACGCCGGAGCGCCTGGCCTCGAAGGACTTCTTCCTGCTGTCGCCCTACATCGTCAACGGTGCCGCCATCACCCGCCGCGAGGCCGACACCGGCATCGCCAGCTGGAAGGACGTCTGCGGCAAGACCATGGGCGCGGTGCGCGGCGGCGTCTTCCAGAAGGTCGCCAAGGAAAAGCTGCCGGCCGACTGCGTCACCGAAAGCCGCGAATATCCCGGTGCGACCGAGCTGTTCCTCGACCTCGAGAACCGCCGCATCGACTTCGCCGCGCATGACTTCCTCGGACCGAAATATCTGGCCAAGTCGGGCAAGCTGACCGGCACGGTCACCCTCGACGACCTGCTGACGACCATCACCCAGAGCGTTGCCGTCAGCAACAAGAACAAGCCGCTGGCCGACGCCATCGACGCCCAGTTCGAAACCTGGCGCAAGGACGGCACCCTGCAGGGCCTGGCCGACAAGTGGTTCGGCGCCTCCATCGACTGGTCGAAAGCGCAGTAGACAGCGTCCCCGGAGGGGCGGCCGGATATGGAAATTGCAATTGCCTGGCTGCCGCGACTGCTGGTTGCGGCAGCGCTCACCATTGCGCTGTCGGCGGTGATCTTCACCCTGTCGGCAGCGTTCGGCCTCCTGCTTTCGCTGGTCCATTACGGCCGCGAGAAATCGCTGCCGCGCGCAGGCATCGAGGCGTTCAGCGCCTTCTTCCGCTCGGTGCCGGAACTGGTCGTGCTGTTCCTGTTCTTCTTCGGCGGGCCTCAGATCGGTGTCGACTTCGGCCCCATCGGCTCGACGATCATCGCCTTCACCCTGGTCGGTATCGCCTTCGACTACCAGGTGTTCAAGGGCGCGCTGAAAGCCATTCCATTCGGGCAATATGAAGCCGGGCTCGCGCTCGGCCTGCCCAAACCCGTGGTGTTCCTGCGCGTGCTGGTCCCGCAGATCCTGCCCTTGGCGCGCAAGGGTTGGATCACCTATGCCATCGGCACCGTCAAGCGCATGTCGATCGCGTCGGCAGTGTCGGTCAGCGAGATCCTCTATGTCACCAAGCAGGGCATCGCCGCCACCAACGCGCCCTTCACCTTCCTGACGCTGGCCGTCGGGCTCTACATCCTGATCGTCACGCCGCTGCTTGTGTTCAACGAGCGCAAGCCCAAGCAAGCGGTGGCACGATGAACATCCTGCTCGATCCGACCTACCAGCGCATGCTGCTTGACGGGCTCGGCATGACGCTGCTGATCTCGGTGATCGTCATCATCGTGTCGAACCTTCTGGCGCTGCCGCTTGCCATCTACATGCAGCGGCCCAATGGAGCCTTCCGGCGCCTGATCATCGCCTACAGCTTCTTTGCCCGGGCGGCGCCCGTGCTGGCATTGCTGTTTGCGCTCTATTACGGCCTGCCGCGGCTCGGCATTTATCTCGAGCCGGTGCCTTCGGCGCTGATCGGCCTGATCTTCGCCTCGACCGCCTACAATCTCGAATTCCTGCGTTCGGGCTTCGAAAGCGTGCCCCAAGGCCAGCTCGACGCCGCAAGGGCGCTCGGGCTGAAGCCCTTCGCCATCTATTGGAAAGTGATGATCCCGCAGGCCTACCGGCTGGCGGCACCGTCGCTGTTTTCCAATGCCATCCAGATGGTCAAGGGCAGTTCGCTCGCCAGCCTGGTCGCCATCGACGAACTGACCGCTGCCTCGACCACGATCATCGCCGAAACCTACAAGGCGATCGAAGTGTTGCTGGTCGTATCGGTGTTCTACCTGCTGATCGCAGCCGTCATCATCGGCCTGCAATATCTCTACGAATCCCGCCAGCGCCTGAGCCGGCGATAAGAGCGGGTTTCAGAGAATACGCTTGCCGAAGGCGGACATGACGAAGTTGACCGCTTCGGCGGCGACGCGCGGCTCGGTGTCACCGCCAAGACCGGAAACATCCATCGACAGCATGCCGCCCGAGAGCGCTATCGTTTCCATCGCCTGGTGCGTTTCGCGCACGGTCATGCCGCCCGATCCGCCACTCCATCCGGCAATTTCGGTGGCCGACGGCGAATAGCTGACGTGGAACCCGGTCGTTCCGGCGGAGGCGATGCGGATCGCCTCACGCATCACCTCGCGCATGCCGGAGCCGTCGATCTCGGCCATGGTGAAGGCGGTCACGCGCGAATCCTTAAGGATGCGCACCTCGGCCGGGTCGGCCTCGCGCAGGCCGACCAGCACGACATTTTCGGGCGACAGCTGCGGCTGCAGCGCACCGGGCTTGTGGTCGAGGCCAAGCGCCCGTGCCAGCACCGAGCTTTCCGGTACGTCGTCGCCGTCTTCGCCTTCGGGCATCAGGGCGGCGATGGAACCGATCCAGATCAAGCCAAAGGAATGCGTCGCCTCGGCTGCAGCGGCCAACGCTTCGGACGCAGTGTGCCTGTCGGCGCCGGCATGCAGCCTGAGAAGGCCGGCCGGCGGGTGGTCGGCATCGGCGATCTCGACCACGTCGAACTGCATCTGCTCGAGCCGGGCACCGGCTGAGTGCCGTGCGAACACGGGTCCGGCCTCTGCGTCGGCAATGATCGAGACCATGCGCCGGCCGGTGAAATCGGCGATGTCGTGCATCGGCGCCTTCTCGACATATTCCGAGGTCATCGCCGTCAGCAGCGCGCCGTAGTTCATGTGGAAGCTGACACGGTCGCCGACGGAGAGCGGCGGCTCGGCATCGGTGATGTCGAGCACCAGATGGTCGCTCGAGGCGCCAAGCACGCGCACGCCCGGATTGATCGGCACCAGGCCCTCGATCATCGTGTCCTCGCGGCCGATATTGGCGATGCCACGCAGCCGGTCGCCCTCGTCGACGAAAACCGGCTGGTTGCCGAAGGCGTCGTAGCCGGATTCGCCGATCGGCAGCGACGGCTTGGTCTTGACCTCGATCAGGTCGCCGGCGAGCCTGAAGGCGTTGAATTCCAGCTCCCGCCACGGCTCTTCGCGGAAGGTTTCGTAGCCGCCCTGCAGGATCGCCTCGCCGATGCGCAGATTGTTGATGCCGGCAGGCATCTTGCCTTCGAGCAGAAGGGGCAGCGACGACGAGTTGCCGCCCGACACCCAGTCGAGGCTGATGCCGGCAAGCCGCTCGACCTTGTAGGCATAGGCGACGAGCTGGCTGAGGTTTTCCTCGCTCGGCATGATGGCGCCGAAGCAGGTCAGGTTGGTGCCGAGGCCGGCGATGCGCACGCCTGGCAGTTCGAGCACGCGCTCGACTGTCGGCAAAAGGTCGTTCGGCCAGATACCCTCGCGCAGGTCGCCGAGGTCGACCATCAGCATGATGTCGTGGACGCGGCCGATGCGCTGGGCGATGCGCGAGATCTCACGGATGATCTCCAGCTCCGACTGCAGGCTGATGTCGACGGTGCGCACCACCTCCTCGACACGCGAGATCGGCGGGCTGCGCAGCAGCATGATCGCGCAGCCGATGCCGCTTTCGCGCAGGCGGCGGATGTTTTCGAAGCGCGACTCGGCAAGCCCCGCCACACCGCCGCGCAGCATGGCACGCGCCACCTGCGGCATGCCGCAGCTGCCCTTGGTAACCCCGAACACCTTGATGCCGGATTGCGCGCTGCGCTCCACGACGGCGCGAGCGTTGCGCTCGACGCGACCTAGATCAATGGCGACTTGCGGTCCCGACATGGCAGCACCTTAGCCCTTGTAGACCAGCCCCGTGGGGTCGATGTCGGGTTTGCGCCCCGCCACCAGGTCGGCAAGGAACTTGCCGGAACCGCAGGCCATGGTCCAGCCGACATGGCCGTGGCCGGTGTCGAGATAGAGCCCCTTGTAGCGGGCGGGACCGATGACCGGCACCGAACCCGGCATCATCGGCCGCAAGCCGGACCAGACCTCGGCCTTGGCCGGGTCGAAGACACCGGGGAACAGCTCCTGGCCCGTCTCGAACATCCGCTTGAAGTCCGACGGCTTGTGGCTGCGGTCGAAGCCGGTGAATTCGGCCGTCGAGGCCATGCGCAGACGGTCGCCGAGGCGCGAATAGGCGACCATCCGGTCCTCATCGACGCCGCCCATGGTCGGGCCTTTCGACGGGTCGTCCATGGTGACGGTCGCGGTGTAGCCCTTGACCGGATAGACCGGCAGGTCGATGCCGTTGCGGCGGCCGAGCAGGCCGCTCTCCGGTCCCATGGCGATGACCACGGCGTCGGCATCGAGACGTCCGGCCGAGGTCTTCACGCCGGTCACACGGTCGCCTTCGACGATCAGGTCCTCGACCGTGGTGTCGAACATGAACTTCGCGCCGAGCTTCTGTTCGGCATAAGCGGCGAGCGCTTCGACGAACATGCGGGAATCGCCTGTCTGGTCCATCGGCGAATAGACGGCGCCGGCGATGCTGCCCTTGGCAGCAGCCAGCCCGGGCTCGAGCTCGGCCATCCTGAAACGGTCGACGACCTCGATATCGAGCCCATGCTCGGCGAGGAAGCCGTACATCCTGGCACCATGTTCGAGGCTTTCCTGCGAGCGGAAGAAATACATGATGCCGCGGGCGCGCTTGTCGTAGCCGATGCCTGTCTCGGTCGAGATCTCGTTGATGCACAGGCGCGAATAGAGTGCGAGCCTGAGCTTGGCTTCGGTGTTGATCTTCATACGGGCATTGGTGCACTGGAACAGGAAACGGAAACTCCAGGCATAAAAATACGGATCGAGCCCGAGCCGGACCTTGATGCCGAGGTCGGGCGTGTAGAGTGATTTGATGAAGGTCTTGAGTGCTGCCGGCGAGGCCCAGGCGGTGGCGTCGCCTGGAGACACCAGGCCGGCATTGGAGTAGCTGGTGCCGCGCGCCGCCGCCGGATGGCGCTCGACAACCGTGACGTCATGGCCGTCGCGGGACAGATAGAAGGCGGCCGCAGTTCCCACCACGCCCGCCCCGAGAACGAGGATTTTCATGTCGCACCCTGGTCGACATCAGGCTCTGTCGGGAACCCTTTACCGTCGGGAGCCTGGCTCCTCCTGGCCACCTTTTAGCGCCTGTCGCGGCAGATTTCGAGAGAGCGGCGCAGAAATCCACCACTTGGGCCTGGTCAGCCCCCGGCGGAGTTCTTGCGCGACAGCTGCTGCTCCCAGTTGAGCGCGTCGTGAACGATCGCATCGAGATCGTCGCGCTGCGGGTTCCAGCCGAGCTCGCCACGTGCCAGGTCGGAATTGGCGACCACCGAGGCGGCATCGCCGGGGCGGCGCGCACCCATCTCGACGGCAAAATCGGCGCCATGGACTCGGCGCACGCTGTCGATGACTTCGAGCACCGAATAGCCGTGGCCATAGCCGCAATTGGCGACGAGATTGGCGCCGCCGGCGCGCAGACGGGCAAGCGCCAGTCGATGCGCGGCGACGAGATCGGAGACATGGATGTAGTCGCGCACGCAGGTGCCGTC
Source organism: Aminobacter sp. MSH1 (assembly GCF_003071665.1). Lineage (GTDB taxonomy): Bacteria > Pseudomonadota > Alphaproteobacteria > Rhizobiales > Rhizobiaceae > Aminobacter > Aminobacter niigataensis. Next base: position 5,060,899 of record NZ_CP026265.1, read on the forward strand.
GGGCGTGGCATAGTCGTCGCCGAAGACCTGCATCGACGCCCGCTTGCCGAGTGCGGTCTCGCAGGCGACCTTGATCAGGTGGGTAGCGCCCTTGGTCGACTGTCCGGTGCGCCCCTTGGGGTCGGCGCCGGCGACGTTGAAATAGCGAAGTGCGGTATAGCGCAGCGGGTGCGCGGCGGCGGCGTCGCGCAACATCCACTCGCTCATCAGCTTGGACAGGCCGTAGGGCGATTCTGGCGCCAACCGGGCGTCCTCGACCACCGGTTCCATGCCGGCTGCGCCATAGACCGCGGCGGTAGAGGAAAAGATGAAGTGCTTCACCCCCTCGCGCACCGCCGTCTCGATCAGGCTGCGAGTCTTGCAGGTGTTGTTCTCGTAGTAGCCGAGCGGATCGGCGACCGATTCCGGCACCACGATCGAACCGGCGAAGTGGATGATGGCGTCGATACCGTGATCCCGGATCAGCTGGCCGAGCAATTCCTTGTCGGCGACGTCGCCTCGCACCAGCGTCGCTTCCGGCGCCACGGCCCATTCGAAACCGGTCGACAGCCGGTCGAGCACGACCACCTGTTCGCCCGCATCGAGCAGTTCCCACACCATGTGGCTGCCGATATAGCCCGCACCGCCCGTCACCAGGACCGCCATTTGCAACTCTCCCCGTCAATTGCCGCCTGACCTTGTCTAGCGCAAAACAAACGCACAAGGCGAGGTGCGGCGTGCCCGGCCATTCCGTCGCAGCGGAATTTGATCCACATCAAGGGACTTTTCGGCGTTCTGTGGTCGTTTGAGGGTGTCGAGGGCGTGGCATTTTGACCAAAAACGGTCGATGGACGCCGAAGCAGCCGTTGATTATGCTCACGGCTGAAAAATTGGGACGTCCAGATGAACTACCAGCGGTTTTTCGAAGAAGCGATCGACCAAATCCACGCCGAGCGCCGTTATCGCGTGTTTGCGGATCTGGAGCGCATCGTCGGCAAGTTCCCGCGCGCCATCTGGAGAGCCAACGGCAAGGCCGAGGAAATCACCGTCTGGTGCTCGAACGACTATCTCGGCATGGGCCAGCATCCCGACGTGGTGGCGGCCATGCAGAAGGCGGCCGGCAACATGGGCACCGGTGCCGGCGGCACGCGCAACATCTCCGGCAACAACCATCCGCTGGTCGAGCTCGAGCTTGAACTCGCCGACCTGCACGGCAAGGAAGCCGGCCTGGTCTTCACCTCGGGCTTCGTCTCGAACGAGGCTGCGATCTCGACCATCGCCCGGCTGCTGCCGAACTGCCTGATCCTGTCGGACGAACTCAACCACGCCTCGATGATCGAAGGCGTGCGCCGCTCGGGCGCCGAAAAGAAGATCTTCCGCCACAACGACGTCGCCCACCTCGAAAGCCTGCTGCAGGCTGCGGGCCGCGAGCGCGCCAAGCTGATCGTGTTCGAGAGCGTCTATTCGATGGACGGCGACATCGCGCCGATCGAGGCGATCGCCGACCTCGCCGAGAAGTACAACGCCATGACCTATATCGACGAGGTCCACGCGGTCGGCATGTACGGTCCGCGCGGCGGCGGCATCACCGAGCGCGAGGGGCTCGCCCATCGCATCGACATCATCGAGGGCACGCTGGCCAAGGCATTCGGCACGCTCGGCGGCTACATCACCGGCACCCGCGAAGTCATCGACGCCGTGCGCTCCTACGCACCGGGCTTCATCTTCACCACCGCGCTGCCGCCGGCGATCGCCGCCGCGACCACTGTGTCGATCCGCCATCTCAAGAACTCGCAGGCCGAGCGCGACGCCCAGCAGCGCCAGGCGACGCACGCCAAGCAGGTGCTTGCCGACGCCGGATTGCCGGTCATGGAGTCGCCAACGCATATCGTGCCGATCCTCGTCGGCGATCCGGAACTGTGCAAGATGGCCAGCGACCGCCTGCTCGGCGTCCACGGCCTCTACATCCAGCCGATCAACTACCCGACGGTGCCGCGCGGTACCGAGCGGCTGCGCATCACGCCGACGCCGTTCCATACCGACGAGCTGATCGCCGAACTCAAGCTTGCGCTGGTCGAGACGTGGAATGCACTCGGCATTCCCTATCGCGGCGCCGGCCATACCGAGGTTGCGCAGAGCGACCGCATCATTCCGCTTCTGGTGCCCAAGTCCGGCGGCTGAGGCCGCCGACCCATTCCAAAAGAAAGGCCCGAAACCATGCCGGTTCCGGGCCTTTCTTTTTGGATTTCATGCGGTGGCTATTGCGTGTTGATCCACTTCGCCAGCCGGTGCGCGGCCTCCTCGACCTGGTCGAGGCGACGGTGGAAGCAGAGGCGCAGGAAACCTTCGCCACCGGCGCAGAACGCCGTGCCCGGAGCCACCCCGACAGCCGCCTTGTCGACGATGTCGAAGGCGGCGCGCTCGGCATCCTTCATGCCGTCGACGGAGAAGAACAGGTAGAAGGCACCCGGCGGCACGCTGAAGCGGACCTTTCCGGTGTCGCCCAGCACCTTGCAGACGATATCCCTCGCCTTCTGAGCCCGCTCGACCTGCGAAGCGATGAAACTGTCGCCCTCGTCGAGAGCGGCGATCGCGCCACGCTGCAGGAACTGCGCCACGCCGGAACTCGAATACTGGATCAGGTTCTCGAACATGCGGCTGAGCGTCGGGTGCGTCTTCAGCCAGCCGACGCGCCAGCCGGTCATCGCCCAGTTCTTGGAGAAGGTGTTGACGAACAGGATCTTGTCCTCGGGATCCATGATGTCCATGAACGACGCCGCGCGGCCGCCGCCATAGTAGAACAGTGCATAGATCTCGTCGGCGACGATCCACAGATCATGCTTGCGCGCGAGGTCCAGGATTGCCTGCAGCGTCTCGCGGTCGGCGGTCCAGCCGGTCGGGTTGGACGGCGAATTGACGAAGATCACCTTGGTCCTTGGCGTGATCGCCGCAGCGATCTTCTCGACGTCGCAGGACCAGCCATTGTCCGTCATGTCGAGCAGGACCGGCACCGGCTTGACGCCGGCAACACCTGCTGCGCCGGCGAAATTCGGCCAGGCCGGCGCGAGATAAAGTGCCTCGTCGCCCGCCCCTGCCGTCGCCTCCAGCGCCATGGTGATTGCTTGCATGCCGCCAATGGTGACGAGGAATTCGTCCTCGGAGAAGTCCATGCCGAAATGGCGCTTATGGTAGCGCGATATCGCCTGGCGCAGTTCGGGAATGCCGGCCTGCCATGTATAGAAGGTTTCGCCATTGGCGAGGCCGCGCGCCGCCGCCGAACTGATGAAGTCGGGCGTCGGCATGTCACCTTCGCCGGACCACAGCGGGATGAGGCCGGCACGGTCGCGGCCATAGTTTGCCACCGCCTCGATGCCGCTGACCGGCGCAAGGCGGGCCTCGGTGCGAACCATATCGATAAGGCTCATGATCATCCCGGGTTGACTGATGTTGACTGACGGCAGTGGCGGGGAGCCTAGCGCGCCCGCGTAAACGAAAGAACCCCCGGTGGTCCAGCCAGCCGGGGGTTTTCGAGATGCCAGCGCTTGCGGCTACTTCTTGGCGAGCAGGTCGCGGATTTCGGTAAGAAGTGCCACGTCGGCCGGCGGCGGCCCTGCTGGTTCGGCTGCCTTTTCCTTTTCCAGGCGCTTGCGCATCGTGTTCACGCCCTTGACCATCAGGAAGATGATCCAGGCGAGGATCAGGAAGTTGATGATCACGGTGAAGAAGTTGCCATAGGCGAACACCGCACCCTGCTTCTTGGCTTCTTCAAGCGAAACGGCCGTCACTGACGACGACAGCGGCAGGAAGTAATTGGAGAAGTCGAAGCCGCCGAAGATCGCCCCGACGATCGGCATGATGATGTCTCCGACCAACGACGAAACAATCAGGCCAAAGGCACCGCCGATGATCACGCCGACGGCGAGATCCATCACATTGCCCTTGGCGATAAACTCCTGGAATTCCCTGAGCATAGAACCCTCCATGTACGATCTGCGGAAAGGCGAATCGTTCCCAGCATTCGTCGCTAAACGCCGCCACCATAGCAAAAACCGCCGGTTGCAAAACCCGCGAATGCAAATCGCCATCCGCTGCCCTAGGAGACAAGGATAATAGACTTGTCGGCGCAGCTGTGATTGCCTCACCGCAAAGGCAACAGACCTATCCGGGAGTGAGAACTTAGAGTGCAAGGCCTGGCCGTCGTCCTCATCGCCATTGCCTATGTGACGCTGCTGTTCGCCATCGCGAGCATCGGCGATCGAAGGGCTGCGAACTGGGGACCGGGGCGGCCGCGGCCGTTCATCTATGCGCTCAGCCTCGCCATCTATTGTACGTCGTGGACCTTCTTCGGCTCGGTTGGGCTTGCCTCGGAGCGCGGGCTCGAATTCCTTGCCATCTACATCGGCCCGGTGCTGGTCTTCATGTTCGGCTTCCCGCTGCTCAGCCGCATCATCAAGCTGGCCAAGGCCGAGAAGATCACCTCGATCGCCGACTTCCTGGGCGCGCGCTACGGCAAGAGTTTCGCCGTCGCCTCGATCGCCACCCTGATCGCCACTGTCGGCGCCATCCCCTATATCGCGCTCCAGCTCAAGGCGATCTCCGGCTCGGTCAGCCTGATGGTCGAGCACTACACCGGCTCGCCGCCCTCCTTCGATCCGTTCGTCAGCGACATCTCGCTGGTCGTGGCGCTGCTTTTGGCGCTGTTTGCCACCCTGTTCGGCACGCGCCATGCCGACGCCACCGAGCACCAGAACGGCCTGGTGCTGGCGGTCGCGGTTGAATCCATCGTCAAGCTGGTCGCCTTCCTCGCCGTCGGCCTGTTCGTCACCTTCTCGCTGTTCGACGGCCCCGGCGACATGTTGCGGAGCTTCGCCGCAACCGAGCAGGTCGGCGATGCCATGGGCTACCGCACCTCGCTCGGTACCTGGCTGGTGGTGACCGTCATCAGCGGCTTTGCCATCATCATGCTGCCGCGCCAGTTCTACGTGATGATCGTCGAGAACCGTAGCGAGAGCGAACTGCGCACCGCGACCTGGGTTTTCCCGGCCTATCTGGTGGCGATCAACCTCTTCGTGCTGCCCATCGCATTCGCCGGCCTGTCGACCGTCGGCACGGCCACGACCAGCGACCTCTACGTGCTGTCGCTGCCGTTGTTCCGGGGCCACGACCTGCTGGCCATGGTCGCTTTCATCGGCGGCCTTTCGGCTGCGACCGCGATGGTCATCGTGGCGAGCGTGGCGCTGTCGATCATGATCTCCAACGATCTCGTCATTCCGATCTTCGTGCGCCGCCTGATCAAGACCAAGGCCGGCGACACCGAGGACTGGTCGGCGATCATCCTGAACATCCGCCGTGCCTCGATCTTCATCATCCTGCTGGCCGCCTTCCTCTACTATCGCGAGAGCACCAATAACACGCGACTCGCCTCGATCGGGCTGATGTCCTTTGCGGCGATCGCGCAGTTCGCGCCATCCTTCATCGGCGGGCTGATCTGGCGCCGCGCCAATGCGCGGGGTGCAGCACTCGGCATGGCCGCCGGCATCGCCGCCTGGGGCTACACGCTGATGCTGCCGACGCTGGCGGCGCCCGACACCTCGATCCTCGCCGACGGGCTTTTCGGCATCGACGCGCTGCGGCCCCAGGCGCTGTTCGGCACCGCTGCCGAGCCGCTCAATCACGGCGTGCTGTGGAGCCTGGCGATCAACACGCTGTTCTTCGTCTTCGGCTCGCTGTCGCGCGCATCTGTGCCGCTCGAACGCATCCAGGCCTCGATCTTCGTGCCGCGCGATTCGAGCCCGATGCCGTCCCTGCGCCGCTTCCGCACCACCATCACCGTCAACGACCTGAAGGACACCATCGCCCGCTATCTCGGTGTCGAGCGCACCGAGCGCTCATTCCAGACCTTCCAGAGCGAGAGCGGCAGCAAGCTGAACGGCAACGATCCCGCCGGCATGGACGTCATCCGCTTCTCCGAACAGCTGATGGCGAGCGCCGTCGGCTCGTCCTCGGCCCGGCTGATCCTGTCGCTGCTGTTCAAGCGCGGCGACAACTCCGCCAGGGACACGTTCCGCCTGCTCGACGACGCCACTGAAGCGCTGCAGCACAATCGCGACCTGCTGCAGATCGCACTCGACCAGATGGAACAGGGCATCACCGTCTTCGACCAGGATTTCCGCCTGATCTGCTGGAACCGGCAATACCGCTCGCTGTTCGACCTACCCGACGACATGGGCCAGGTCGGCGTGTCGATCGACCGCGTCCTCGCTTATCTGGTGGCGCGCGGCGACATTGCCCATACCTCGCGACTGACCACGCTCAATCGCTTGACCAGCTTCGGCGGCCCTTGGCAGGTCGAGTTGCAGACCAGCGGCAGGATCATCGAGATGCGATCCAACCCGATGCCTGACGGCGGCATCGTCGCCACCTACACCGACATCTCGGCGCGCGTCGCCGCCGACCTTGCGCTGAAACGGGCCAACGAGTCGCTGGAACAGCGGGTGAAGAGCCGCACCGCCGAACTGACCCGCGTCAACGAGGAACTGGCCCAGGCACAGATGCTCGCCGAGGAAGCCAATCTCGGCAAGACGCGCTTCCTTGCGGCAGCCGGCCACGACATCCTGCAGCCGCTCAATGCCGCGCGGCTCTATTGCTCGTCGCTGATCGAGAAGGCCGGCAAGGGCAACGCCGGCCAGGCCGCGCGCAACATCGAATCCTCGCTGGAATCGGTCGAAACCATCCTCGGCGCCGTGCTCGACATCTCGCGGCTCGACGCGGGCGCGATGAAGCCCGCCGAAACCGTGTTCCGCCTCGACGGGCTGCTGCGCCAGATCGGCACCGACTTCCTGCCCATGGCGCGGGCCAAGGACCTCGAACTGGTGATCGTGCCTTCGACGCTTGCCGTGAACACCGACCGGAACCTTCTGCGCCGTCTGATCCAGAACCTGGTTTCCAACGCCATCAAGTACACCCGCAGCGGTCGCATCGTCGTCGGCGTCAGGCGGCGCGGCGAGCTGGCCGAAATACAGGTGATCGACACCGGCATCGGCATTGCCGCCGACAAGCTCGGCACCGTCTTCCACGAATTCACCCGCCTCGACGACGGCATGCGCGAGGCACAAGGGCTTGGCCTCGGCCTGTCGATCGTCGACCGCATCGCGCGCGTCCTGAAGCTCGAAATCCAGATCGAGTCGCACAAGGGCCAGGGCACACGTTTTTCGGTGATCCTGCCGGTCACCACCGCAGAGGAGCAGCCTGCCACTGCCTCCGCCCGGCCGCGCATCGAGGCGGCCACCGCTCTCAACGGCTTGAACGTCATCTGCATCGACAACGACGCCCGCATCCTCGAAGGCATGCGGCTGCTGCTCGAAGGCTGGGGCTGCCAGGTCAGGACCTATTCCGGCACCGAGGCGTTCGAGGCCGACCGGAGCGTCGGGCCGGCACCCGAGATCATCCTGGCCGACTATCATCTCGATGGCGAGAACGGCCTCGACGTCATCCGCACGTTGCGCGGCGCCTATGGTGAAGCGACGCCTGCGGTGCTGATCACGGCTGACCGTTCAAACGAGGTGCGTGCGGCGGCCGACCAGATCGACGTCGCCGTGCTCAACAAGCCGCTGAAGCCGGCCGTGCTGCGTTCGATGATGAACCGGATGCGGCGCATGGCGCACGCCGCCGAATAATGATTACCCAGCCGGGCGCGGCTCGCCGCCGATCTTGGAGAGCAGGATCACGGCCTGCGTGCGGCTGTCGACGCCGAGCTTCTGCAGGATCGCCGAGACATGCGCCTTGATGGTCGCCTCCGACACGCCAAGCTCATAGGCGATCTGCTTGTTGAGCAGCCCCTCGGCCAACATGCCGAGCACCCGCGTCTGCTGCGGCGTCAGCGACTGCAGGCGCTTGATGAGGTCGGAAATTTCCGGGTCGCGCTCGACGCCGAGGTCGATGTCGCCGGGTGCCGTGATCTCGCCTGACAGAACCGCTTCGATGGCGCTGCGGATGTCGTCCATGCTCGCCGACTTGGAGATGAAACCGGACGCCCCGAGTTCGAGCGCACGGCGGATGGTCTCCGGATCGTCGTGCGCCGACACGATGACGACGGGAACCGTGGCGTGGATGCCGCGCAGCGAGATGAGGCCCGACAGTCCGCTGGCGCCAGGCATCGAAAGATCGAGCAGCACGATGTCGATATCGTCATGGGCCGCGACGAGCGCCTTGACGCTTTCGAAGTCGCCAGCCTCGAGCACGCTCGATACGTCGCCAAGACCGGCAATGGCCTGCTTGAGAGCACCGCGAAAAAGCGGATGGTCATCCGCGATGACGAACTTGTGGCCTGCTGGCAAATATCCCTCCCGAGGTCCCGACCGTTCTGTGCGCCTTGGACCGTCGGGCGCGATTATGCGGCCCGGTGCCGGCTTTTCAAGCAGTTAAAGTCAAAACGACAGCGGAAGCACAGGTCATGCTCAATTTTCAGGCGCAGGCGGGCGGATTGGCGCTCAGGTCTTGTTGGGCGCAAGCTCGGGTGGCTGCGCCTTGTCTTCCTTTTCCATGTCCTTGACCATGCCCATGAAGCTGCGGAAAAACCGCTCCATGTAGCCCATGGTCTTTTCGAACTCTTCCTCGCTGGGCAAGGTCGATTCGAGCTTCTGGGTCAGCGAGTTCTCGAGCTTCACCACCCGCTCCTCGATGGCCTTGACCTCGCCCTGCAAGCGGCCGATCTCGTCCTGCAGCGCCGAGCGTTCGTCGGCCGCGAGCTTGCACACCAGCTGGTTGTCGCGCTCCTCGCAGATCGACATCTCGCCGGTCTGCGTGTCCATCCTGACATAACCCTTGTCGGTCTTTTCCATCTGGTAGCGCTGCGCTTCGGCAGCGAATGCCGATCCGCCACCAAGGCCGGCAAGCAGCGGAACAAGCATCAGTACGGCACGCATGGCTGTCTCCATTGGCAAGCGATGCGAATTGTCGCGCCGCATTGGGCCCAAATTGCGGTGGGCAAGTTATGCCGCCCTTTCCCGCATCATGCTTTCAGCCTATAGCGCCCATATGACGAAAACCATCTACAAGATCTGTCCCGAACCGATGTGGCGTGAGGCCGAGCGGAGCGGGATTTTCAGTGGCGCGCCGGTGGACCTCGCCGACGGTTTCATCCACTTCTCGACCGCCGACCAGGTTGTCGAGACGGCGGCGAAACACTTTGCGGGGCAGCAAAACCTGCTCCTTGTAGCCTTCGACGCCGGCAGGCTCGGTCCAGCGCTGAAGTTCGAAGTCTCGCGCGGCGGAGCCCTGTTTCCGCATCTTTACGCGCCGCTCGAAACCGCCGCGGCCAAATGGGTCCGCCCCCTGCCTCTGAAGGCCGACGGCAGCCACAATTTCCCGGAGCTTGAAGCATGAGCGCATTCGACCGGCTCGGCCGCCACCTGCTTTTCAGCTTCGACGCCGAGGCCGCCCACGGCCTGTCGATCAAGGCGCTGCGCTGCGGTTTGCCGGTCGGTGGCCGCGCGCCGCGGGACAAGCGCCTGCAGGTGAAGGTTGCGGGTCTCGATTTTCCCAATCCGCTCGGCATGGCCTCCGGCTACGACAAGAATGCCGAGGTGCCCGACGCCCTGCTCGGTCTCGGCTTCGGCTTCGCCGAGGTGGGCACCGTCACGCCCCTGCCTCAGGCCGGCAATCCCAAGCCGCGCATCTTCCGCCTCGTCGAGGACGATGCGGTGATCAACCGGCTCGGCTTCAACAACGAAGGCCATGACGCTGCCGAAAAGCGTCTTGTCGCCCGTGCCGGACGGCCCGGCATCGTCGGCGTCAACATCGGCGCCAACAAGGACAGCACCAACCGCATCGGCGACTACATCAGCGGCGTAAAGCGCTTCGCCCGCCATGCCTCCTACCTCACTGTCAACATCTCCTCGCCCAATACGCCGGGCCTGCGCAACATGCAGGCGCGCGAGCAACTGGCCGAGTTGCTGGCGAGCGTCATGATCGCCCGCGCCGAAGCGGGTCATCCGGTCCCTATCTTCCTCAAGATCGCGCCCGATCTGCACGAGGCAGAGTTGGAGGACATCGCCGCCGAGGTGACCGATAAGGCGATCGACGGCGTCATCGTCTCCAACACCACGATCACGCGCCCGGCCCTGCGCAGCCCGACCCACACCGGCGAAACGGGAGGCCTGTCGGGCAAGCCGCTGTTTGCCCGCTCGACGGCGGTGCTGGCCAGGATGCGCAAGCTTATGGGCCCACAGAGGGCCATCATCGGCGTCGGCGGCGTCGACTCGACCGAGACCGCGCTCGAAAAGATCCGAGCCGGCGCCGATCTCGTCCAGCTCTACACCGGCATGGTCTATGCCGGTCCGTCGTTGCCGGCACGCATCGTGCGCGGCATGTCGGACTTCGCCGCGCGCGAAGGGCTCAACAGCATTTCCGAATTGCGCGACAGCAGGCTCGATCAGTGGGCAGCGGCACCGCTCTGAAACGTCGCCCGCGCCCGCGGCCCGAGGATCGCCAGCAGGCAGACGCCACGGACGATCAGCAACAGATGCAGTGCCGCCCATAGGCCGTGGTTGCCGAAGGCCGGCGCCAGCGTCATCAGCGCCACGACGAACACGACCAGCGACAGCACCATCATGTTGCGCATGTCGCGCGACCATGCGGCGCCGATGAAGATGCCGTCCATCTGGAAGGCAAGCACGCCGCTCAAGGCGGTGAATGCCGCCCAGGGCAGGAAGGCGATGGCCGCGGCCCGCACGTCCTCGGCGGTCGAAATCAGCGCTATCAGGTCAGCGCCGAAGACCATCAGGACTGTCGTCATGGTGCCTGCCAACGCAAAGCCCCAGATCGAGCAGAGGTAGACCGCCTTGCGGAACGCCGGCTCGTAGCGCGCACCGACGGCGCGGCCGGCAAGCTGTTCGGCGGCAGCGGCAAAGCCGTCGAGGAAGAAGCCTGCGGCGATGAAGAAGTTCATCAGCACCGCATTGGCGGCAAGCGTGACCGTGCCGAACTGCGCGCCCTGGCGGGTAAACAGGGCAAAGGCGACGAGCAGCGAAAGCGACCGGATCATGATGTCGCGGTTGAGGACGAACAAGTGCCGGAAGGCGCCCGCGTCAAAGATGCGCCCACGCGCCAGCCGCGGTTGCCGTGCAAAGCGGCGCAAAAGCACAACAAACCCGATCGCCATGCCCGCCGCCTCGCCGGCGACGGCAGCCCAGGCGACGCCCTCGACACCCCAGCCGAGGCTGAGGCCGAGCAGGAGCGACAGCGCGATGTTGACGCCGTTCAGGCTCGCCTGCAGGAAGAGCGCAAAGCTGCCCTCGCCGCGCCCGAGCACGTAGCCAAGGACCGCGTAATTGACCAGCGCGAAGGGCGCGCCCAGCATGCGGATGCGGACATAGGCGTCGAGCGTCTCGTTGACGCGTGGCTCGGCCGACATGAACCACTGCCCGGCAAGCGACGTCAGCGGCGCCGTCAGCGCCAGCACGATGCCGGCAATGATGGCGATCACCACCGCGCGCCAGAATACGGCCTGTTCTTCGGATGCATCGTTGCGGCCAAATGCCTGCGCCACCAGTGCGGTGGTGCCGGCGCGCAGGAAATTGAAGCTGGTGAAGACGACATCGAAGGCGACGGCGCCAGCGGCGAGCCCGCCGAGAAGCGCGGCATCGCCGAACTGGCCGACCACGCCGGTGCCCACCAAGCCGATGAAGGGCGTCGTCAGATAGGCAAGGGTCATTGGCACGGCAATCGCCAATACCGAGCGGTTGGTGACGGAAAAAGGCGTCACGCGGCCCTCTGGCGATGCGCTGTCCAACGAAAATCCTCCTCCGGCCCTAATCTCCCGCTCGGGCACATGCCCCGGTTTCCCCAGCACCGGCAACCGTTTATGTATCGGGTCCAACCGATTTCGCCCCGCTGGTTCAGCCCCTTCCATGCCGCTTCAGATCGTCAGCCACCCCGACTATGACGCCGGCTTCGCCCCGGACCACCGCTTTCCGATGGGCAAGTACCGGCTGCTCATGGACCGACTGGATGCCCTGGAACTGACGGCCGGGCTCCATCGGCCGGAACCGATTTCGCCGCACTGGCTACACCTCGCGCATGAGGCCGGCTATGTCGATCAGGTGCTGAGCTGTACCGTGCCGGCTCGCATCGAACGCGAAATCGGCTTCCCCGTCGGCGAGCGGGTTTCACGCCGCGCCCAGCTTGCCGCAGGCGGCACGCTGCTTGCAGCGCGCCTTGCGCTGCGCCATGGCATCGCCTGCAACGCCGCCGGCGGCAGCCATCATGCCAGACGCGCCCAAGGTGCCGGGTTCTGCACCTTCAACGACGTCGCGGTGGCATCGCTGGCGCTGCTCGCGGACAGGCTGGTGGAAAACATCCTGGTAGTTGACCTCGACGTCCATCAAGGCGACGGCACGGCGGAAATCCTCGCCGGTCATCCCGGTGTCTTCACCTTCTCGATGCATGCCGAGAAAAACTACCCGGTGCGCAAGGTCACCTCCAGCCTCGACATCGGCCTGCCCGACGGCACCGGCGACGATGCCTATCTGGATATGTTGGCGGACGCTCTGCCGCACCTCTCACGGCGCGCGCCATGGGACATCGTGTTCTACAACGCCGGCGTCGACCCTCACAGGGAAGACCGGCTCGGGCGCCTTTCGATGAGCGACGAGGGCCTGCGCCGTCGCGAACGCATGGTCATCGCCCATTTCCGCGCGGCCGGCATCCCGCTGTGCGGCGTGATCGGCGGCGGCTATTCGCACGACATCGAGGCCCTGGCCCGCCGCCACGCCATCCTGTTCGAGACGGCCGCCGCCTTCGCCTGAGCCTATTTGCGGTAGCTGAACAACCTGAGAATGATGAAGGCCGGGATGACGATCGCCGCACCCAGCAGGAAATAGCCGAGGAAGCGGTCGATGGCACGGAAGCCCATGTGCCAGATGTCGAGGAAGAAGTTTCGAATGCCGTAGAGCACGTCGTAGGGCGACCAGCCGAAGGCGCTCATGACGATGCCGACGAGGAAGGAGATGACCAAGAGCTTGATGAACACCCGGAAGGGGGTGTCACCGAGAAAACGCGCCAATCCGGACAAGCTCAGTCTCCTGCGATTCTAGCCTCACTGGAATATCGCGTTTGCGGAGCGGACATCAAGGTCGGCTGCACCCATTGCGCACTGCTCCGTTTCCCGATTGCCCAACCGCATCTGCGATGCTAACCAAGTGCCCGCGCGGGTATGATGTAATGGTAGCTTGTCAGCTTCCCAAGCTGAACGCGCGGGTTCGATTCCCGCTACCCGCTCCAGGATTTCAGACGAAACAGGCCGGGCGCTCGATCGACGCCCGGCCTGTTTCGCATTTCAGGGCGTCAGTCTTGCGCGCCGTAGATGTCGAAATCGAAATATTTGGCGTTGATCTTGGCGTAGGTGCCGTCCTTGGCGATGGCGTCGATGGCTGCGTTCAGCTTCTCGCGCAACGGGTCGCCCTTGCGCACGGCGATGCCGGTCAGCGAGTCGGTGCCGTCGAGATCGCCGATCATCTTGCAGCAGTCCTGTCCGGTGGTCTTGATCCAGTCGACCAGAACGAACTTGTCGGCGACGACGGCGTCGAGACGGCCGTTGGTCAGGTCGGCGACGGCCTCGTCCTGCGTCGGATAAAGCTTCACCTCGGCGCCTGCCTTGGCATAATGGTCCTCGGCATAGATGCTCTGGGTCGTCGAAGCCTGCGCACCGACGGTCTTGCCCTTCAGCGTGTCCGGTTCCGCCGAGGTCAGGGCGGAATCCTTCGGCGCAATCAGCGCCAGGGGCGTGGTGTAGTACTTGTTGGTGAAATCGACCTGCTGCTTGCGCTCGTCGGTGATCGTCATCGAGGCGACGATGGCGTCGAACTTGCGGCCCTGGAGCGCCGGGATGATGCCGTCCCAATCCTGGGCGACGATTTCGCACTCGACCTTCATCTGGGCGCACAGCGCATTGGCGATGTCGACGTCGAAGCCGGCCAGCTTGCCGTCTGCGGTCACGGTGTTGAAGGGCGGATATGCGCCCTCGGTACCAATCTTGAGCTTCTCCTGTGCCGAAGCTCCGCCAAGGGTCAACAAGAGCGCTGCGAGCGAGGCTGCGCAAGCGAACTTCCGGGTAATCTGCATGATCCTCTCCATTTGACGGGCACTCTTTCCGAGCGTCCCGCCTCCAGCCAAGCACAACGGCCGTAAATGGACAAGCAAACCAAAGGCTATGCTGCGGTGACCGAAGGTCAACCCATGCGGAAATGCTTGGAGAGTTTCAGGCCCTGCGCCTGGTAGTTGGAGCCGAGATCGGTGCCGTAGAGCGCCTTGGGGCGCGACAGCATGTGCTCGTAGACCAGGCGGCCGACGACCTGGCCGTGCTCCAGGATAAAGGGCACTTCGTGGCTGCGCACTTCGAGCACCGCGCGGCTGCCGGTGCCGCCGGCACTGGAGTGGCCGAAGCCCGGATCGAAGAAGCCGGCATAGTGGACGCGGAATTCGCCGACCAGCGGATCGAAGGGCGTCATCTCGGCGGCATAGAGCGGCGGCACATGCACCGCCTCGCGCGACACCAGGATGTAGAACTCGTCGGGGTCGAGCACCAGTTCGCCGGCACCGTGATCGTAGATCGGCTCCCAGAAATCGACGACGTCCTGGGCGGCGCGCTTGTCGACGTCGACAAGGCCGGTGTGGTGCTTGCCGCGATAGCCGACGATGCTGCCCGGTGTGCCGGCGAGATCGATGGAAAGTGCTATGCCGCCACCCGAAATGTTGGGTGGATCCATGGCGACAAGCCGGTCGGACAGATGCAGCGCGTGCAGTTCTGCCTCCGACAGCAGGGCATTGCCCTTGCGGAAACGGATCTGCGACAGGCGCGAACCCTTGCGCACGACGATCGGGAAGGTGCGCGGGCTGACTTCGAGATAGAGCGGGCCGGTATAGCCGGCGGGGATCTTGTCGAACTCCTGGCCACGGTCGGTCATCACGCGGGTGAAGATGTCGAGGCGGCCGGTCGAGCTCTTGGGGTTGGCCGAGGCTGAGATTTCGGCCGGCAGGGCCAGGCTTTCGAGCAGCGGCACGATGTAGACGCAACCGGTCTCCAGCACCGCACCGTCGCTCAGGTCGATCTCATGCAGCTTGAGGCGGTCGAGCTTGGCCGAGACCAGCGAATTGGGACCGGGCAGGAAGCTGGCGCGAACGCGAAAAGCCTTGGCGCCGAGGCGCAGATCGAGGCTGGCCGGCTGGATCTGGTCGGCATCGAGCGGCGGCGCCTTGAGCGCACCCGAGGCAAACAGTGCCGCGATATCCTGATCCGGAAGAATGCCCGACTGCCGCATTTGCCTCACTCCTTTACAGCGCCGCCGATCCGAACGGACAGCCGAGGATCGCTGGACCCAGGACCTCGTCAAGGGTCATATGCGTGGCCCAAGACGTTTAGTCGGCCCCGCGATTGACGCAAGCCAGCCATGGGTCTAAAGGACCTTTATCCCGTGGTGATTTGGCCGGTCGGCTTGCAGCCACGTTAAACAAGTCGCTAAAGGGCCGCGTTTGGACCGGTTTGCGACTTTTCGCGACCGGTTTTTTTGTATCTGGATTTTGGCTCATGACCTCCGACAAGCAGCGCAACTGGAACCCGCAGACCACCCTAGTTCACGGCGGAACGCTCCGCTCCGAATTCGGCGAAACCTCCGAGGCGATCTACCTCACCCAGGGCTATGTCTATGACAGCGCCGAAAGTGCCGAGGCACGCTTCAAGGGCGAGACCCCCGGTTTCATCTATTCGCGCTATGCCAACCCGACCGTCGACATGTTCGAAAAGCGCATGTGCATGCTGGAAGGCGCGGAAGACGCCCGCGCCACGGCATCCGGCATGGCCGCTGTCGCCGCCGCCATCCTGTGCAGCCTGAAGGCCGGCGACCACATCGTCGCCGCCCGCGCCCTGTTCGGCTCGTGCCGCTGGATCGTCGAGACCCTGGCACCACGCTATGGTATCGAGGCGACGCTGGTCGACGGCACCGTCATCGAGAACTGGGAAAAGGCCGTCCAGCCCAACACCAAGCTGTTCTTCCTGGAAAGCCCGACCAACCCGACGCTCGAAGTGATCGACATCGAGGCGGTCGCAGCACTCGCCAATTCCATCGGCGCCCGTGTCGTCGTCGACAACGTCTTCGCCACGCCGATGCAGCAGAAGCCGCTCGAACTCGGCGCCCACATCGTCGTCTATTCGGCCACCAAGCACATCGACGGCCAGGGCCGCTGCCTCGGCGGCGTCATCCTCTCCGACAAGAAGTGGATCGACGAGAACCTGCACGACTATTTCCGCCATACCGGCCCGAGCCTGTCGCCGTTCAATGCCTGGACGCTGCTCAAGGGCCTGGAGACGCTGCCGCTGCGCGTGCGCCAGCAGACCGAGACCGCCGGCAAGATCGCCGACTTCCTCGCAGAGCGGCCGGAAGTGTCGCGCCTGATCTATCCGGGCCGTGCCGACCACCCGCAGGCCGACATCATCAAGCGCCAGATGAAGGGCGGCTCGACGCTGATCTGCTTCGACGTCAAGGGCGGCAAGAAGGCGGCCTTCGCCTTCGAAAACGCGCTGCGCATCATCCTAATCTCGAACAATCTCGGCGACTCCAAGAGCCTGATCACGCATCCGGCGACGACGACGCACAAGAACCTGACCGACGAGGCGCGCGCCGAACTCGGCATCGACGACGGCACGCTGCGCCTGTCGGTCGGCCTCGAAGACGCCGACGACCTGCTCAACGACATCGGCGATGCGCTGAAGGCAGCCCGCTGAACGAGTGCTGCGCTCCGCAAGGCGGAGCGCAGTCCGTACCTCACGGCTAATGCCGCGAGGCGTCGGCAGGGTGAAATCCGCCACACCCGCATCACAATCAGCGTGAATGCGTCAAACGAGAGTTGACCCGCCGCGCCAAGCGGCCGACCCTGTCGTCGTGCAGGCCAAGGAGCGCAGCATATGTATCGCGCGGTCACCCGCAACATCGCGGTCGAGGTCGAGCCGTTTTACCTGGAGGACCGGTCCGAGCCCTCGGAGAACCGGTATGTCTGGGGTTATCGCGTGACGATCGAGAACAATTCGGACGAATTCGTCCAGCTGTTGTCGCGCTACTGGCATATCACCGATGCCAGCGGCAAGGTCGAGGAGGTCAGGGGCCCGGGCGTGGTCGGCGACCAGCCCGAACTCAATCCCGGCGACAGCTACCAGTACGCTTCAGGCTGCCCGCTCTCGACACCATCGGGCATCATGGTCGGGCGCTACACCATGCGCAACGAGGCCGGCGAGACGTTCGAAATCGCCACCCCCGCCTTCTCGCTCGACCTTCCCGACGCCCGGCACAGGCTGAACTGACCGGCTATTGGGCCGGTGCGAACTCGGCCGGGTCGAACTCGTATGACTTGGAGCAAAATTCACAGGCCACCCGGATGACGCCGTCCTCGACGCTGTCGTTGATCTCCTCGGCCGTGAAGCCTTGCAGGATGCCCTTGATCTT
The DNA here is from genome assembly GCF_003071665.1 of Aminobacter sp. MSH1. Lineage (GTDB taxonomy): Bacteria > Pseudomonadota > Alphaproteobacteria > Rhizobiales > Rhizobiaceae > Aminobacter > Aminobacter niigataensis. The sequence goes on from NZ_CP026265.1 coordinate 5,078,370, forward strand.
CTGGCTCGAGCACGAGCATTCATCGACAACGCGCACGCCTTCATAAACGCGCGCGCCGTGCTCGTGAAACAGCCGGTACAGCAGCCTTTCGGTGCCTACAGTCGGGTCGATCAGTTCGGTCGGCTCGATGGTGGCAACCAGCGCCAGCAATTCCTGCCAGGAATTGTCGTCGGGATGCACGCTGACGTCGCGCTCGTCACCGTCGCCGCCATGCATGTCCTGGATGCGCCGGCGCTCCGGCGAGTCCGGAAGGAACTGGGCCAGAAGGCCGCCGGCGCGCCAATGTTCGCGCGGGCCGCCCTCGGCGGGCAGGACGAGCTTTGCCACCGACAGGCGCACATCTGTCGGGATCTGCTCCGACTGGCGGAAATAGGCACGGGCTGCCTCTTCGAGCGTAATGCCGTTGAGTTCGACGATGCCCTGATAGCGCTGGGTGTGCTCGCCCTGGTCGATGGTCAGCGCCAGAACGCCGCTGCCGAGCAGGTCCTCGGGCGCGGTCATGCCCGCCTCGATCGCCGCATCGACGCGGTCGGCGTCGAAGCGGGCATAGGCGCGCAGAGAATGCGGCGTGGTGAAATCGGCAACCAGCATGTCCACCGGCCCGTCGGTGCGGGTCTGCAGGATGAACTTGCCCTCGAACTTCAGCGAGGTGCCCAGCAGCACGGTCACCACGCAGGCCTCGGCAAGAAGCCGGGCCACGGGCTCCGGATAGTCATGCCGCTCGAGAATCTGGTCGAGCAGCGGCCCAAGCTGCACGGTGCGGCCGCGCACGTCGAGCGGCTCCACCGCGAATGGAACAACATGGTCGTCGCCGGCGAATCCGAATTCGCCGAGCTTGCGTTCGGTCTCAGTCACTGGAACTCATCCCGTATAAACAATTCCGCGACCAATCGGCCCTCCGACGGTCGCAGAACATGGCTTTGATGACAATAGATTGATCCCGCCCCAGATAGGGTCGCGGGATCAGCCATTCAAGCGCCCAGGCACCAGGCGAGCACCGCCTTCTGGGCGTGGAGCCGGTTTTCCGCCTCGTCGAAGACCACCGAATGCGGGCCGTCGATCACCTCGTCGGTCACTTCCTCGCCGCGATGGGCGGGCAGGCAGTGCATGAACAATGCATCGGGCTTGGCGAGCTTCATCAGGTCGGCATTGACCTGGTATGGCAAAAAGACATTGTGGCCGCGCGCGCGGTGCTCCTGCCCCATCGAAACCCAGCAGTCGGTGACGATGGCGTCGACGCCGCGAACCGCGTCCTCGGCCGAACGCGTCAGCGTCACCTTGCCGCCGTTGGCGCCGGCCCAGTCGATGTACTTCTGCTCCGGCTCGCTGCCTTCCGGCACCGCCACGTTGACGTTGAAGCTGAAGCGGGCCGAGGCCTCGAGCAGCGAATGCAGCACGTTGTTGCCGTCGCCGGTCCAGGCAAAGGTCTTGCCGCCCACCGGGCCGCGATGTTCCTCGAAGGTCAGGATATCGGCCATCAGCTGACACGGATGGGTGTCGTCGGTCAGGCCGTTGATGACGGGGATGGTGGCGTTTTCGGTCAGCTCGATCAGCCGCTCATGCGCCGTCGTGCGGATCATGATCGCGTCGACATAACGCGACAGCACCTTGGCGGTGTCGGCGATCGACTCCGAGCGGCCGAGCTGCATTTCGGTGCCGGTCAGCATGATGGTCTCGCCGCCGAGCTGGCGCATGCCGACATCGAACGAGATGCGCGTGCGCGTCGACGGCTTGTCGAAGATCATCGCCAGCACCTTGCCCTCGAGGGGCTTGGATCGTTCGCCAGCTTTCAGCCGCGCCTTTCGCGCAGCCGCATCGTCCAGAATCCCGCGAAGGTCGCTCCCGGAAAGTGCCGAGAGGTCGGTGAAATGACGAATTCCGCTGGTCATGTAACGTCCTTGGTTTACCCGCCGTTGGCGGCGGCCTTGGAGAGGCTGGCAGCTCCGGCGCGAATGCGCGCCAGCGCCTCTTGGATCTCTGCGTCGGTGGTCGTCAGCGGCGGCAGAAGACGCAGCACATTTTCGCCTGCCGGCACTGCGAGCAGCTTCTGGTCGCGCAGCGCCATGTTCACCTTAGTATTGGGCATGGTGCATTTGACGCCAAGCATCAGCCCTGTGCCGCGGATTTCCGAGATCACATCGGGGAACTCGTCCGCGACCGCGGCCAGGCCCTGCTTCATCAGCAACGCCTTGCGGCTGACCTCTTCGAGGAAGCCTTCTTCGAGAAGCACGTCAAGCACGGCGTTGCCGACCGCCATGGCAAGCGGATTGCCACCGAAGGTGGTGCCGTGCACGCCTGCCGTCATGCCTTTTGCCGCCTCTTCGGTGGCAAGGCAGGCACCGACCGGGAAGCCGCCGCCGATACCCTTGGCGATCGCCATCAGGTCCGGCGATACACCCGCCCACTCATAGGCGTAGAGCTTGCCCGTTCGGCCGACGCCGCACTGGACTTCATCAAAAATGAGCAGCAGGCCATGCTTGTCGCACAGCTGGCGCAGGCGCTTCAGCGACTGCGTGGGGAACGGACGGATACCGCCCTCGCCCTGCACCGGCTCGAGCAGGATCGCCGCCGTCTCGGGTCCGATCAGCTTTTCGGCGGCATCGATGTCGTCGAAGGCGACCTGGTCGAAACCCTCGACCTTCGGGCCGAAACCTTCGAGATACTTCGCCTGTCCGCCAGCGGCGATGGTTGCCAGCGTGCGGCCGTGGAACGCGCCCTCGAAAGTGATGACGCGGAAACGCTCGGGATGGCCGTTCACATACTGGTAGCGGCGCGCGGTCTTGATCGCGCACTCAAGCGCTTCCGCGCCCGAGTTGGTGAAGAACACGCGGTCGGCAAACGAAGTTTCGGCCAGCCGCTCGCCCAGCCGGCTCTGGCCGGGGATCTGGTAGAGGTTGGAGACGTGCCACAGCTTGGCGGCCTGCTCGGTCAGCGCTGCAACAAGATGCGGATGGCTGTGGCCCAACGAATTGACAGCAATGCCACCAGCGAAATCGAGATATCGCTCGCCGGTCTCGGTGATCAGCCAAGAACCCTCGCCTCGCTCGAAAGCCAGGGGTACGCGAGCAAACGTCTCGTAAAGCGCCGATCCGCTCATTATATGCCTCTCCGGAACCGGAAAATCAAAAAGCCGCCTCAGCGGCGGCCCTGCGGGCTATATCAGGTTTTTCGGCCACAAAGTCAACGAAAACGTCGCATAGACGCGTGCGTTCCATCTCTCCCCTGCCGCTGCAGCGAGGTCGAACTCGGCAAGTTGGGGAAAACCGTAAAAACCGAATCGTGAAGACCCCTGGGACTCTTGTCACAGAGTCAGCGCATCGATAACTGTAATTGAGAAATAACTAGATTTCGTGCGGCGGACATATCCATCGAATAGATGTGGTGCCCACCCGGCTTGCCGGGGCGGAAAAGGATTCCGGATTCTGCGCGTTAAATCAGGAGCACGGTCTCATGAATTGGACTGACGAGCGGGTCGAACTTCTCAGAAAACTTTGGTCGGAGGGTCTGAGCGCAAGCCAGATCGCGGCACAATTGGGCGGCGTCAGCCGCAATGCCGTCATCGGCAAGGTTCACCGGCTGAAGCTGTCGAGCCGCGGCCGCGCGACGGCGGCCCCGGCGCGCCAGAAGAAGACGACCACGGCGACCACCGCGACCAAGACGGTGCAGCGCACCGCAACCGTGACACGCACGGTTACCGCCAGCATCGGCGCTACCGCGCTGCAGGCGCAGTTCGACGTCGAGCCGGTTGCCCGCCATTATCTCCGCCCGGTGGAAAACGTCGTCGTGCCGATCTCGCGCCGGCTCCAGTTGGTGCAGCTCAACGAGCGTACCTGCAAGTGGCCGAACGGCGACCCGCTGAGCGAAGACTTCAACTTCTGCGGCAACGAAGCCGGCGAGAGCGGCCCCTATTGCGGCTATCACTCGAAGATCGCCTTCCAGCCGGCTTCCGAGCGCCGCCGGTCGCGGTGAGCGAATAGCGAATAGCGAATAGCGAATAGCGAATAGCGAATAGCGAATAGCGAATAGCGAATAGCGAATAGCGAATAGCGAATAGCGAATAGCGAATAGCGAATAAAACAAGTTTCAGGGCTTCGGGGCGTCAAGGCGACCCGGGGCCCTTTTTCTATTCGCTACTCCCTATTCGCTATTCGCTCTTCTTTCACAGCCAACCGTTCTTCTTGAAGCGCCAATAGAGCACCGAGCAGATCGTTGCGATGGCGACAAGCACGGTGGGATAGCCGTAACTGAACTGCAACTCCGGCATGTCGGCGAAGTTCATGCCGTAGATGCCGGCAAGGGCGGTCGGAACGGCGAGGATGGCCGCCCACGAGGCGAGCTTCTTGGCAATCGCCGTTTCCTGGCTCTGGCCGACGAGAAGGCTCGCCTCGAAGGCGAATGCCAGCACCTCGCGCAAATTGTCGACCTTCTCCAGCACGGTGCGGATGTGATCGGTGACGTCCCGAAACAGCGGATGCATGGCCGGGCGCAACTGCGGCAGGTCGGCGCTGGTGAGCCTGCGGCAGACCTCGACCAGCGGGCCGGCGGCATTGCGCAGACGCAAGAGGTCGCGGCGCAGCATGTAGAGCCGCTCGATGTCCTTTGATGTCATCGGCCGCGCCAAGACGCCGTCCTCGATGCGGTCGACCTCTTCCTCGATCTGCTCGAGCACCGGCATGTAGTTGTCGACGATGAAGTCTAGGATGGCATAGAGGATGAAGTCCTCGCCCTTGGCGAGCGCACTGGGGCAACTCTCCCAGTGCTGGCGCACGGCGGCATAGGACGTCGATACGCCGTGGCGGACGCTGACGATGTAGCCCTTGCCGACAAACATGTGCGTTTCGCCGAAGTTCACCCGCCCCTCGACCAGCTGCGCCGTGCGCGCGACGATGAACAGCGCGTCGCCATACTGCTCGATCTTCGGCCGCTGGTGCGGATGCTCGGCATCCTCGATGGCGAGGTCGTGGAGGTGGAACTGCTGCTGGACCCGCAACAGCAGCTCTCGGCTGGGCTCAAGCAGGCCGATCCAGACGACGTGTCCTTCCCTTGCTGCCCAGTCGCCGGCTTCCTCGATGGCGATGTCGGCAATGCGGCGCCCGCCAAGATAGACGCTGGAGGCGACAACCCCGTCCTCCAGTTCAGCGCTCTTGTCGAACTTCCTGGCAAATTCGGTCATGCTGCACCCCTGCGAGGCCGCCTGATCACGTTCCTAGTCTAGACCTTCCGCACGCCGGGAAGAAGGGCCTGCCTCAGCCGGACTTGCCATCGTCGGTGAGCGTCACGCCGTGGCTCTTGTCTTCCTTGGGCCGTTCCGGCGGCATCTGCTCGCCGGTGACGATGTAGTAGATCGTCTCGGCGATGTTGGTGGCATGGTCGCCGATGCGCTCGATGTTCTTGGCCACGAACAGAAGGTGCGTGCAGGGCGTGATGTTGCGCGGATCTTCCATCATGTAGGTCAGAAGCTCGCGGAACAGCGAGGTGTACATGGCGTCGATCTGTTCGTCGCGGTCGCGCACAATGCCAATGCGCTCGACCGAGCGCGACGCGTAGACGTCGAGCACGTCCTTGAGCTGGGTCAGCGCCAGTTCGGCCAGCGCCTCCAGGCCGCGGAACAGGCTGTTCGGTTGCCGGCCCTCGGCCACCGCTGCCACACGCTTGGCGATGTTCTTGCCGAGGTCGCCGACGCGTTCGAGATCGGCCGAGATGCGGATCGCGCCGATGATCTCGCGCAGGTCGGTCGCCATCGGCTGGCGCCGGGCGATGACCAGGATCGCCTTGTCGTCGATCTCGCGCTCGGCCTCGTCTAGCAGCAGATCGTCCTGGACGACCTTCTGGGCCAGGGTGTGGTCGGCATTGACGAGCGCATTGATCGCCTGATCGACCATGCGCTCGGCCTGCCCGCCCATTGCAGCAATTTTCCTCGCCAGAAATTGCAGTTCTTCGTCATAGGCCCGGACAGTGTGTTGCGTAAGCATCGGCGAACTTCCTGGAATGTGCGCGGAATCGTGATCCTGAATCCGCACTCATAGGCTAACGACATGACGGAAAAAAGAAATGGGCAAGGATCGCAACTTGCGAGTTGCCGCCGGACCAGCAGGAAGCGGGCGGTCCGCAGTCAGGCGACGGGGAAATGGACGGTGAAGGCCGAGCCCTCGCCCAGCTTCGAGCGGATCGACAGGCGCGCGCCATGCCTGGTCAGGATATGCTTGACGATCGAGAGGCCCAGCCCCGTGCCTTTGTGGGCGCGGCTCGTCTCGACGTCGACCCGATAGAAGCGCTCGGTCACGCGCGGAATATGCTCGTCGGGGATGCCCGGTCCGAAATCGCGGACCGTCACCTCGATCTCCGGCTGCGTTCCTTCCGCCAACCGCTTCATCGACACCACCACACGGCCACCCGACTGGCCGTATTTGCAGGCATTTTCCAGAAGGTTCTGGAACACCTGGAACAGCTCGTCGCGATCGCCGTGAACCTCGAGCGGACCTTCGGCGAAATCACGTTCGATCACCACGCCGGTCCCGGCTGCCAGGGGCGCAAGCGAGTCGATGACCGCCTCGACTGTCTGGCGCAGGTCGACGCGCACACCGGGCTTGAGATAGGGCTTCATTTCCAGCCGCGACAGCGAAAGCAAGTCGTCGATCAGGCGCGCCATGCGCCCGGTCTGGTTCTGCATGATCTGCAGGAACTGGTCGCGTGCGTTGGGATCGTTGCGGGCCGGTCCGCGCAGCGTCTCGACGAAACCGGCGATGGAGGCCAGCGGCGTGCGCAGCTCATGGCTGGCGTTGGCGATGAAGTCGGCGCGCATGCGGTCGATCCGGCGCGCCTCGCTCTGATCCTTGAAGGCGAGCACGAAAAGGCCGGTACCGCGGCCAACCGCCGAAGCCGTGACGCGATAGACGCGCTCGAATGGGACGCGCTCGACATAGTCGGCCGTCTGCGCCGTTCCCTCGCCGCCAAGTACCGCCTCGATCAGCGCCTGCATCTCGGGAGCGCGGAATTTCAGCAGCACGGGCAGTGGGGGCCTGATGGCGCCGAAGGCGGTTTCAGCCGCCTCGTTGGCGTGGACCACTGTGCCGTCGCGGCCGAAGATGATCAGCGGCTCGGCGACCGCCGCGGCGAGTTTTTCGCCCGACAGCCTGTCGAGCGGCGAGCGTTCAACGCGGGCGCTCGCTTCAGCCATGCGACGGGCAGCCGGGGTGCGCGGTGCTATGAGCGCGACCAGCACGAGCGCGACGATCGTTGCGGCAGTGAACCCACCCGAGGCTCCCCCAAAAAGGCGGACGGCAAGGACGGCAAGGATCGCCGCGGCAAGCATCCAGCGGTTCTGGTAGAGCCGACCGGCGGTAAGCTTCGCCGTGCGCCTCGTCCTCGTCTGGGTGCTGGTCTCAGCCATACGAACTTTTCCGCGGCGACGCGCGCCCTCAAGAAGCCTCTGGACCGCTTCCTAGCCACCCAATAGCATGACTTGCCAAGCTGGAAAGGTGCCGTGACCATGAAAAAAGACAAGGAAAGCAAGAAGGCCGAAGCCGGCCATGCGGCTCCGACCGCGGATGCGGCACCGAAAGCCGGCCCGGTCGAGATCAAGATCGGCAAGGACGAGCGCACCTTCGACATCAACGACCCCAACCTTCCCGACTGGATCGACAAGAAGGCGCTCAAATCAGGCAACTACCCCTACGACGACAAGCTCCCGCAAAAGGAATACGAGCAGACGCTCGAGCATTTGCAGGTCGAACTGGTCAAGCTGCAGGCCTGGCTGCAAGCCACCGGCAAGCGGGTGCTGGTGCTGTTCGAGGGGCGCGACGCGGCCGGCAAGGGCGGCACCATCTCCGCGGTGCGCGAATACATGAACCCGCGCACGGCGCGCAACGTCGCGCTGACCAAGCCCACCGAGACCGAACGCGGCCAATGGTACTTCCAGCGCTATGTCGCACAGTTCCCGACGGCCGGCGAATTCGTCACCTTCGACCGCTCCTGGTACAACCGGGCGGGCGTCGAGCCGGTGATGGGGTTCTGCACCCCCGAGCAGCACCGGCAGTTTCTCGACGAGACGCCCCATTTCGAACAGATGATCGTCAACGAGGGCATCCACTTCTTCAAGTTCTGGCTCGACATCAGCCAGGAGATGCAGCTCAAGCGTTTCCATGACCGGCGCCACAGCGCACTGAAGAGCTGGAAGTTCTCGCCGATGGACATCGCCGGCATCAGCAAGTGGGACGACTACACCAGGGCGGTCGAACTGATGGTCGACAAGACCCACACCAAACACGCGCCATGGATTGTCGTGCAGGCCAACGACAAGCGGCGCGGACGGATCGCCGTCATCCGCCACATCCTGCGCGCGCTGGCCTATGACGGCCGCGACCTCGACGAGGTCGGTCGGCCCGACGGCAAGATCATCGCCGAGGGCCTGAAATTCCTGAAGGATTGAAGCTCAGAACGCACGAGCCTTGCGATGCGGCGTCTTCGCCCAATGGTGCGGACGCCGCCAGAGCTCGTAGAGCGCGCACCATGCCGCCCATGACAGCATCGTCCAATAGACCGGCGTGAACAGGCACAGCTTCCAGAAGCCGCGCCGGTCCCTGGGCTTGAGCACCAGCCAGCCGAGGAACAGGAAGGCGCCATAGCCGAGCAGGATGCTGATGACGTCGAAGGCGACGAGATAGGACTGCCACAGGCTCATCGGCACGTCGAACAGCACCTGTACGGCCAGGCCCAGCAGCATCGCGATCAGCACCAGATGCAGCAGCGACGACAGCACCATGCCGGCAAACAGGATCTGCGTGACGACGAAAGAAACGAGCGGCAGTTCAGAGGCCAAGGCGCTTGGCTCGCGCATATGCACCAGCCAGGTCTGTATCCAGCCCTTGAACCAGCGGACGCGCTGATTGTGCCACGCGACAAGGTCCTCGGGGCCATCCTCGCGGGTCGCGCAGGACAGCGTCTCGCAGCGGTAGCCATGGCGGGCCAGACGCAGCGCGAGGTCGGCGTCCTCGGTGACGTTGTAGGGGTCCCAGCCACCGACCTCGTCGAGCACTTCGCGACGGAAGTGCGGTCTTATGTAGCAAAAGCACCAAATTTGCCGCTACCGCAGCAGCCGCAAATCAACGAAATTAAGGAGGCACCTATGGACGCAAAGCGCATCCGTTTTCTGGCAATGTCGGCCCTATCGGGGTTTCAAACACTGGGCCGCGACGACGCAATAGATGGAGCTATTTTCGACCTACTGGCCATACTTGGACACGTGGCAGATGACCCTGCCGCGATAGCGCTCATGGAACGGATCAAATTCGACATCAACTCTGAACGTGTCGTTGGTGATGCTGATAGCCTTCAGTTTGTCGACGGTTAGGTTCCGCCATTCATTGTTCTCGAATGGCTCGGCGGGATTATTGATCTGGTAGCCCGCGACGAGAACGTTGTTCTTAGTTGAGCGGTAGACGATGTAGGGCGCGAAGGTACGTTCGAGAATGTCATCGTCATATCGGATTGTGATGACGTTCTTTCCTTTGATGGCATCGCAAAGCGTCCCTTGGTGCATGGTCCATCCCTCCCCGGAGCATGCATTATGAACATCTTTCGACCAGCCAGAACAGAAACTTTTGAACACACCATTTCAGGCTTGCTCGCCAAGCGTGCCGATCTGTTCAATGAAGCCGAGCGCATCAGAGACAGGCTTGCCGAGATACGCAACGATATAGGCGCGATGGACCGCACCTTGGGCGTGTTGGGCTACAAGGGCGATCTGGACGCCGCCATGCCGCGCCAGAAACGCGAAGTGATCTTCGGACGGGGCGAGCTGTCCAGGGCGATCTATGGCGAGCTGCGCGAGGCTACAGGGCCGCTATCCAGCCGCGACATAGCCCGAGAGATTGTCACCATGCGGGGCGAGGATGCGCGGGACAGGAAGTACTTGGCCGACCTGACAAGGCGCGTGAGCAAGGCCCTGCGCCAGATGCGAGAGGAGGGGCTTGTGCGGGCGGCTAAGGATGCAAAGGGGAACTTGAATTGGGAGCGGCGAGATTCGTCGTTACCCTAAACCCAACGCTGACTTCGCCTCGGCCTCTATCTTGTGCAGTGTCGCTTCAAGCTTTTTGTTCAGCCCATTGAGTCCCCGGTAGGCTTCCTTCCGGTCCCTGATGACCAAAACCACAATACGGCTGGTCGTAAGCGGATGGTAGATAATCCGCATTTCACGGCCAGCCTTAATACGAAAAAAGCTCGGGAACCCTTTGATCTTCTCGATCTCCAAGGTTTCCGAGCCATCCCGAAGCTTTTTCAAGGCGGCCATAACGTCTTTCTGGCGTTCCTTGATCAGCCTTTTGATATCGCGTTCCGCCGAAGGCGAAAAGATTATTTGCGTTGGGATCAATGTCCCCTCCCTGTTATTTTAGGGAGCTAGTCTAATCCTAGCTCAGCTTCTATTTCTTCCATTGTCCGTCCTCCCTTTTCTCTAAATTCATCGAGTGACTGTTGAGCAGCAAGGCTGTCAATGCAGGCTTCGAGTTCAGCTAAACGTTCCAGTACCGACATCGATACAACGGCGACTTTCTTGCCATTGCGGTCGATCAATACCGGCCTCCCGTAGTGCGCTTCATTAAAGATGTCTGCGAATTTGGTCCGTGCCTCCGTTGCCGAATAGGTGGTGAGAGCGGTCATGGCTTTTACCGATCTTGTTTGTTCCGATTTGTTGGTTTGGATCGCTGGATTCGCCTGTTGTGCTGGGTTGTGCATTTTGAGCGTTCCGTAAGTTATATATAGATTGTACATTTTAACGTCAATAGGGTCCAAACAATGAACAAACCATGAAGGTTTCATTCTGCGCGCTGCCAGTAGCCCGCCCACACGCGCGACACCGGATGATTGAGCGCGCCACCGAGTAGCGCGAAGGCGTTGCCGCCGTTTGTGCGGCGACGGTGATCCTCCAGCCATGCGGCGTGGTTTGCGTACTGGTAGAGGTACTTGTGCGAGACGTGGTGGTGTTGCCCGCCAACCATGCGGCGCAGACGGCTGAAATAGCTTTCGACCATGTTCGTGTGCTTGCCATGACCGTCGCTGTAGCTGACGCTGTGGTTGATGCGGCCCGTTTCGAACTGCGCTTCAAGCACGTCCCAATGCGTAGCTTCATCGGCGAACAGCTTGGCGCTGGCGAGCAGGCGAGCGCGGGCGATTTCGACGCCTTCGGCTTCGCGGTGGCGGATAAATGTCAGGGTGCGGCCAGCGCGCTCGCGCAGGGCGATGACAACGCGGCGGCGGTCTGACTGGTTTTCCTTCACGCGGCGGTCCTTGCGGTCCTCGACGCGGTTTTCCGGGCGGACGTGGCCGCCGAAGTATGCGCCGTCGATCTCGACTTCGCCTTCCAACGTTTCGTTGACGGTTTCAGCCGACAGGGCTTCGCGCAGCTTGTGAGCCAGAACGAAGGCGGTTTTGTACTGCACGTCCAGATCACGCGAGAACTGGACCGCCGACATGCCCTTGGCACCATTCACGAACAGGCAGATCGCGGCCAGAAGATCGACAAAGGCGAGTTTCCGCGAAGCGAACATTGTGCCCGACGTGACGGAGAACTGCGCATAGCAGGCGGCGCACTTGAACTTGCGGCGCGTCGGGATGCTGTAGTGATCCAGGCATCCACACTTCGGGCAAACCGGCTCACCCTTCGTCTCGGTCCAGCGGAGACGCTTGAACGCCTCATAAGCCTGTTCCTCGCCACCTTTGTAGATTTCCTTGAGGGAGAGGGTGCGGGCTTCGGCGGAAAGGAGGAAGTGTTGGGCCATTTGTCATCATATCCGATGATTTTGCTCACCAGATATGATGTCTTGTATCATCATTGTCAAGGGTTTATATCATCGTATACGATGATATTTATGGAGTCGCGGTAATGGCGCGCAAGGACGATCCTGCCACCGTCGAATACGAGACGAAGGCCAAGAACCTTTTGAAGGCCGAGTTGAAGCGGAAGGGTGTGACTTATGCGCAGCTAGCCGAGAAACTGGCCCAGCTTGGCGTTCACGAAACGGAACGGAACCTGAATAACAAGATCAGCCGAGGCGGCTTTACGGCTGCTTTTCTGCTGCAATGTCTAACCGTGATTTCTGTGAGTGAGTTTAGGCTGTGAAGTCGGTAAGGTGGGAGCTTCTTTTCTGATTTTCTCAGATATCTCGCGGCCAATTCGCTTGGCTTCCGCGATATGCCCGTCCGCTATCAAGGGCGCGATGCGGGAGGCATAGGCGCGCATTCGGTCGATGTAGCCAATCGGGTCAGCTTCATAGCTGATCCGGGGTACTGTGACACCCAGTTTCGACACGCTTATTTCCACAGACCTGACCTGATCGACATACCGCTCTAGCTGCGCAATCGAAGGGGGTGAATTCAGATCAAAGAATTGCCCAAGGGTTTCTAGGTCCTTCCCAAGAGATGCGAGGCGTTGTGCGACGACCACGCGTACATCACTCGACCGCGCATCGACTTTTCGAAGCAGCCAATCGAGCCAAGCCCCGATAGTCGCGCCCATGAAAAGCACGGTAAGAAATTGGAACCAGGGTGTTGACGTTGCCCAACTCATGAGCGCCATCGCCGGCTGAACCCAAGCCGATGTATCGACACCGACTCGACGCAAAAGCTCAGAAAAGAACGGCTCCGCAAACATCGCCATGAATGCGCTGGTGATGCCGAGCAAAACGAAGCGAAATATCTTCCCCATAACGGGCAAGAAAGCAGGATTCCGCTTGGAAGTGGAGTCAATCTATTCACGCGGCACCTTTGGTGCTTTTGCTACATAAGACCGCGGAAGTGGTTCGACGTGCCGCCCAGCGGCAGCATGATCCGGTTGTGGGCGAGCCAGGGCAGAAGGCCGCGAAACAGCGCCGCATATTCGAAACCGAACATGTTGGCGATCAGGCCGGCACGCCGGTTTGCGATTTCGAGCGGCACCTGCAGGCACGCCAGTTCGCGGCCGGATGCCTCGAAGCGCCGCCAGGCCTCGGCGAGCTGCATCGGGTGAGGCCTGTCTTCGGCGTCGTAGAGCACGACCAGTTCACCGCGCGCCAGCGGCAGGGCATAGGACAGGGCCTTGGGCTTGGTGCGTGGCAGCGATGGCGGCACCAGCACGACTTCGACGCAGGCGCGCAAAGGGTGGGCCCTGATCGCCGCGATGGTCTCTGTATCGTCCGCCTCGCACACCAGCTTGATCTCGATCTTGCTGCGCGGCCACTGCAGCATGCCGAGCCCGACGAGCAGGTCGGGCACCACGTCGGCCTCGCGGTAGAGTGCAACCAGCACCGAATAGACCGGCAGATCGGGCGAAAGCGGCAGCGAGATCGGCATCTGCACAACGGGCGGACGCGCGATCGCGGCTATGGCGCGCAATGCGGAGCAGGCGATGAAAAAGGAAACCAGCAACAGGTGCAGGGCAAAAAGTGCCAGCATCGGCACGGTGGCGACGGCGAAAGGCAACAACACCGTCAGCATGCCGAGGCTGTACGTCTGCCACGGCCAGAACACGTTGCGTGCCGAACAGTCGGGCCTGTTGTCGTGGAGATTGCCCACCGCAAATCGCGTCAGCATCGGGCGAGAGCGCTCCAGCAAGGCTTCCCGCAGTTGCGATGGTGCCGCCACCTTGATGCGCAGCCGGAGATCCGGGCTGGCTTGGCAACGCTGCTTCAGCAGGCGCCAGCCCGCCTGGTCCGGCGCAACAATCCCCGTGTGGCGTCCCGGTGCCTCGCACAGTCTGGCATATATTGCCCGGCCGGTGCGGTGGAATTGCGCCCAACAGGCCTCGTCGGTCATCAGCAGCCGTTGCGGATCGATCGAGGTCAGGCATTCGATCCCGATCTCGTCGGCCATCGCCGCAAAAAAGGCCTGCTCCGAGACCTCGCCGGATGCCAGCAATTCCGTCTGGAAGGTCGTGCCATGGAAGGCCGCGCGCGAAGCGAATGCGAGGCGTTTTGCGAGCGGAAGTCCGAGCCGATCAAGTGCTGGCTGCAACTCCGGCAAGTTCGCCAGCGCAAGTTCGTAGACACCGTGGCTGTTGTCGTTGGCCTCTGTAAGGAAAGTCTGTTCGGGAGAGCCGACAGAAAAAGAGGGGCGGATGGCTGCGTGACTGGAGTCCGTCGCAACCATCACGCACCCACGGCCTGCGAGCCGCAAATTTGGATACTTCGATAGTCATCGAACCATGCCGCACCGACTGCTTGACGCAGCCTGCACGTTCGCGTGCATCCCCCCCGCGGCGACCGGTCCAGTCTCATTGCAACATCCCCAGTGCTGCAACTAACCCCGCGGCAATAATGCATATCGCCACCCCGGACGCCATGCTCCAAACGGGTGAGACTCTCCCCGGTCAATATATCATGATATATCTCTTGCGAAATTCAGCTGCTTCGGATTGCACTGCTGCACAATTGCTTTTCCTGGCCGCCTTCACGCGCTAAAGCTCTTGCCAACCATTCAGAGTCCAGCGCATCCACCCGGATGCGGAAACGCTCTGTGAGAGACGTCGAACCACATCGTCGCTTGCAGGAGCGACGCGTCAGCCAGGGCCGGAGCGCACTCATGAAACCCGCACCGCAGTTGCTTGCGTTCGCGTTTTCGCTCGCAGCATTGCTTGGCCCGGCCAAGGCAGCCGAACCGCAAGTGCCGGTGTTGTGGGACAGCAAGGAGCGCCTGCAGAAGCCCGACCTGTCGACGCTGCCACGGCTGCGCTTTCTGACCACGACCGATTTTCCGCCTTTCAACTTCATCGACAAGAGCGGCAGGCTGTCGGGTTTCCATATCGACCTCGCCCGCGCCGTCTGCGCCGAACTCGGCATTGCCGAGAAATGCCAGATCCAGGCCCTGCCCTGGGCCGAACTCGACGGCGCGCTGAATTCGGGTGAAGGCGAGGCCATCATCGCCGGTGTGCCGGCGACCGCGACGACGCGGGAGAAATACGCCTTTTCGCGGCCCTATCTCCAGTTCCCGGCGCGCTTCATCATGCGCAAGGCGCAAGCCGTCAGCGAGCCGCTGGTCGACAAGCTGCAGGGCAAGCGCGTCGGCGTGCTTGCCGGCTCGGCGCATGAGCGCGTGCTCCGCGACTATTTCGGCAGTGTGAAGGTTGTGACCTACACCAAGCCGGATTGGCTCAATGCCGACCTCAAGGACGGCAAGCTGGATGCTGTCTTTGGCGACGGCATGCGCCTGTCGTTCTGGCTTGCCGGAACGGATGCCGCCGGCTGCTGCCGCTTTGCCGGCGGTCCTTACCTGGCGCCGGAATATCTCGGCACCGGCCTGGCGATCGCTGCCAAGCCGGACAACGCGGCCCTTGCGACCGCCTTCGACTACGCGCTGCACGAGATCTCGGCCAAGGGCACCTTCGCCGAGCTCTATCTCAGGTATTTCCCGGTCAGCTTCTTCTAGCCGCCGTCAGGTCAGCGTGCGATGGCGCGCCTTGGTGGCGCGTTCGATCGCTGCAAGCGTCAGGGCGTCGACGCTAAGGTGCTTGCGCAGAAGCTGCAGCACCCGCACCTCCTCCATGCGCATCTCGAGATCGACCGAGGCGACCTCGAAGGCGGCCGCATAGGCGGTCTCGTGCAGCCGTTCGGGGATCACCCGCCTTGCCGTGTCGAGGATATCGTCGAGGCCGTTGTCGGCATGCAGCATCATCTGGCAATCCTGCGCCACCGCAATCAGGCGCTTGGCGTCGAAATCCAGGAAGATCGGCCATGTCCTGACCACCTCGCCGATCCGCGCCAGCTCGACATCGGTCATGTCGCGGTCCGATGCGGAGGTGACGACCATCAGGTAGATCAGCGCCTCGTGGGCGGTCGGCATGGGCATGAAATTCTCCAGAACGGGGTTGAATGCCACCAGAACTTAGGAACGCCGCGGCCCTCCCGCAACGAAAAATGGGCGGAATCGTTGACGCCCGCGGCATGCACGCATAGAGCATGGCCGTCTTCGGCGGAATTTCCGCCCAAATAAAAAGGGCTCTCGACATGACGAGATCAAACTCAATAGATCTCAACCCGGAAATCCTCGCGGCGGCTGCCGAAAGCAAAGCCTGGCCGTTCGAGGAAGCCAAGAAAATCGTCGAGCGCTACAAGAAAACCGGCCTTCCCGAGACCGTCCTGTTCGAGACCGGCTACGGCCCTTCGGGCCTGCCGCATATCGGCACGTTCGGCGAGGTAGCGCGCACCACGATGGTGCGCCATGCCTTTCATGTGCTGACCGAAAACAAGGTCAAGACCAGGCTCCTGTGCTTCTCCGACGACATGGACGGCATGCGCAAGATCCCGGAGAACGTGCCGGACCGCGCCTTCCTCGAGCCGCACCTGCACAAGCCGCTGACTGCCGTACCCAACCCGTTCGGCGGCGACTACGCCAGCTTCGGCGATCACAACAACGCGATGCTGCGCCGCTTCCTCGACACCTTCGGCTTCGACTACGAGTTCGCCAGCGCGACCGAGTACTACAGGGCAGGCAAGTTCGACGCGATGCTGCTGCGGGCCGCCGAGCGCTACGACCAGATCATGGCCGTGATGCTGCCGACGCTCGGCGAGGAGCGCCAGGCGACCTACAGCCCGTTCCTGCCGATTTCGCCCAAGAGCGGCCGTGTGCTCTACGTGCCGATGAAGAACGTCGACGCCAAGGCCGGCACCATCACCTTCGACGACGAAGGCACCGAGACCACGCTGTCGGTCACCGGCGGCAAGGTCAAGCTGCAGTGGAAGCCGGATTTCGGCATGCGCTGGGCAGCCCTCAACGTCGATTTCGAGATGTTCGGCAAGGATCACCAGACCAATGCGGTGATCTACGACCGCATCTGCAACCTGCTCGGCGGGCGCGCGCCGGAGCATTTCGTCTACGAGCTGTTCCTCGACGAGAACGGCCAGAAGATCTCGAAGTCCAAGGGCAACGGCCTGACGATCGACGAGTGGCTGACCTACGCGCCGACCGAGAGCCTCGGCCTCTACATGTACCAGCGGCCGCGCCAGGCCAAGAAGCTCTATTTCGACGTCATCCCGAAGGCGGTGGACGAGTACTACAGCTTCCTCTCCGCCTATCCCCGGCAGGCGTGGAAGGAACGGCTGGGCAATCCGGTCTGGCACATGCACTCGGGCAACCCGCCCGTCGTCGACATGCCGGTGCCGTTCTCGATGCTGCTCAACCTCGTCAGCGCCTCCAATGCGCACGACAAGGGCGTGCTGTGGGGCTTCATCTCGCGCCATGCGCCCGGCGTGACGCCTGAGACGCATCCGGAACTCGACAAGCTGACCGGCTATGCCGTCCGTTACTTCGACGATTTCGTAAAGCCAACGAAGACCTTCCGGGCGGCCGACGACGTCGAACGTGCGGCACTGGAAGCGCTGGAGAAGGCGCTCAGCGCGCTGCCGGCTGGTGCCGACGGTGAAGCCATCCAGAACGCCTCGCTCAATGTCGCACGCCAGATCGAGCGCTACCAGGACCACACCAAGCAGAGCCCGGAAGGCGGCCCCGGCGTATCCGGCGCCTTCTTCCAGATGATCTACCAGGTTCTGATCGGCCAGGAGCGCGGCCCGCGCTTCGGCTCCTTCGCAGCGCTTTACGGCATCGCCGAGACCCGGGCGCTGATCCGCAGCGCGCTGGAAGGCAAGCTGGCAGCGTAGGATCGAAACAAGGCCGGCTGTCGCAGCCGGCCTTTTTTCATTGCGGCGAGCTGTTGGTATCCGGCTCCGTCGCAGGCGGCGCCTCGACCTCGGGCAGGCTGGTTCCGATCGGCGACAGCGTCATTTCGATGCGCTCGGGTGCCGCGCCAAAAATGCCCTTCTTCTCCGCCTCGGCATTGGCGCCGGCCTCGGCATAGGGGCCGTTGGCGTCCGCCCTGACCCAGCCATTGGCCACCAGCCATTCGCCGACATCCTGCTTGCCGACGCGGCACCTGGCGACGATCACGCCGCGCTCGGCATCGGGCGGCACATCGCAGACCACGGCACGCGAGCGCAGGAAACTGCGGAACGCCGTGCGGGCACGCACGCCGCAGTTCCACTCCTTGCCCTCGAACGAACATTTCTCGCTCGTTTCGACAGCCGTCACGCCCGATATCGCCACGCTGAAACCCTTGGCCTCGATCAGGCCGGCGGCAGAGGCGACCGGCCGGAACAATGTCGTGCCGTCCCAGTCGTCGGGCATCTTCGGCTTCGGCGGCAAGGCCAGGCTCAATTCGCTCAACGGCGCCCGCGGCGCCTCGCGCACCAGCCCGCCCTGCTCAAGCGCGGGCGGCACGATTTCATCTGGCGCCACGGCGCGCGAGACGGCTTCAGGCTCGGCCTGCGGCGCGGACGGCGCAACGGCAGCCGTATTGCCGTCTTCAGGTGGAAGCCCCTCACCTCCATCTTCAGGCGGAAGTGCCTGCTGGATGTCGGACTCGTCGATGACGTCGACGGACGGCGCCTCGATGGCGGCCAGCCTCTGCCCGCCCAGCGAGACGAGCAAGGTGGCGATGCCGAAACCGGCGGCTGCGATGGCTATGGCTGCGGGGCGCATGGATCCCTACTGGCTTGCCCAGACGATGCGGGCCACCCACTCGACCTCGGCCGTCTGGAAACGCCTGTTGGGGTGCTCGGGGTTCAGCGAAAGCAGTTCGATCACGCCTTGCGTCTGCCGCTCCAGCACCTTGGCCATGACTTCGCCCGAGATCGTCTTGACCACGACGCGGTCGCCCTTGCGCACGGCAGCACCGGGCTCGACGATCAGCACGTCGCCGTTGCGGTAGAGCGGCAGCATCGAGTCGCCCTGCACTTCGAGCGCGTAGGAGTTGTCGGTTGCGCGCGCAGGAAGTTCGATCAACTCCCAGCCCTGGCCGGCCGGAAAGCCGGCATCGTCGAAGAAGCCGCCCGCGCCCGCCTGGGCGAAGCCGAGCAGCGGCACGCCCGCCGCCTGTTCGCGGCCCCTCGCCTTGCCGGCAGCCTTCACCGGCTCGACGAAACCCAAAAACTCCTCGAGCGAGGAATTGGTGGCGTCGATGATCTTGGCGAGCGACTCCGTCGAAGGCCAGCGCGGCCTGCCGTCGACGGACTGGCGCTTGGATTTGTTGAACGCGGTCGAGTCGAGCCCGGCCTTCTTGGCGAGGCCCGACGCCGAAAGCGAATAACGCTCGGCGAGAGCATCGATCGCGGCCCAGACACGTTCGTGCGAGAGCATGGCGCCCCCTCAAGACAGGAAAAAATACCTTTCGGCATTTAACCACGCCGGTTGCAATTGTCCACCGGCAAAGCAGGCAAACAGACACGAACGGCCAATCAGAACAGGGCTCAGCGCTCAGACTTCGCCAACGTCCTCAACCCCTTGTGCGAAGCGATGAATATCCGCTCTTCCTCGCTCACGTCGCGCGGCGCCGCTCCGTCGTAGCCCAGCTCGGCGACAAGATCGTCGATCTGCACGAAGCGCCTATTGCCGCGGTCATAGACCCCGGCACTAGTCATGATAAGGGCCGCCGTCTCGCCGTTGTCGAGCACGAAACGGTGCTTGCCGATGACTTCGGAACCGCTCCAGGTTTCGATCGAGGACACCACCTCGAAGCTGCGCCACAGCCTGATCTCGCGCACGAACACCGTCTGCAGCCCACCGAGCATCGGCGCCCAGCCCCGCTTGCGGGCGAGCTCGATCAGGCCCGAGCGCATGAAGATGTCGATGCGGCCGACATCGGCCAGCATCATGTAGCGCGCATTGTTGAGATGCATGTTGAAGTCGATGTCGGTCGGCAGGCAGCGGAATGACAACCGGCCCTCATCGCCAAAACGGTAAGGGCCGCGACGGGATGCCGTCGCGGCCATGCGTGCCAGTCTTGCCCAGACGTACATGCTGCGTCAGGCCGCCTTCTTTTCCTCGGCCTTGGCGTAGGGATCGAAGCGCTGGTAGAAGCTCTCGCCCTTCTCGGCCATCTCGATGAGAAGTTTCGGGGCCTTGAACTCGGCGCCGTATTTCTTCTGCAGGTCCTTGGCGATCTTGACGAACTTCTTGGCGCCGATGCCGTCGATGTAGGACAGCGCACCGCCGGTGTAGGGCGCGAAGCCGAAGGCGAGGATCGAGCCGACATCCGCTTCGCGCGGGTCGGTGACGATGCCTTCTTCCATCACGCGTGCTGCTTCGAGAGCGATGACCGAAAGCAGGCGCAGCTTGAGTTCCTCGACGTCGACCTTCTCGGGGGCGAGCTGCGGATAGAGGTCCTTGAGGCCGGGCCACAGCTTCTTCTTGGCGGGCTTTGCCGGATAGTCGTAGAAGCCCTTGGTGTTCTTGCGGCCGAGGCGGCCGTGGGTGTCGACCATGGTGTTGATCAGCGCCATCTGGCGCGGATCGACGGCCTTTTCGCCGAGATCCCTGATGGTCTGCTTCATGATCTTCTGGGCGAGGTCGACCGCCGTCTCGTCGGTCAGCGCCAGCGGGCCGACCGGCATGCCGGCAGCCTTGGCGGCGTTTTCGATCATCGCCGCCGGCACGCCTTCGATCAGCATCTTGAAGGCTTCCGACATGTAGCGCAGCACGCAGCGGTTGACGTAGAAGCCGCGCGTGTCGTTGACGACGATCGGCGTCTTCTTGATGGCGCGGACGAAGTCCATCGCCACCGCAAGCGCCTTGTCGCCCGTCTTCTTGCCCATGATGATCTCGACCAGCATCATCTTGTCGACCGGCGAGAAGAAGTGGATGCCAATGAAGTTCTTCGGCCTGGCCGAGTTCTTGGCCAGCGAGGTGATCGGGATGGTCGAGGTGTTGGAGGCAAACACCGCCGACGACTTGATCACGGCTTCCGCCTTCTCGGTCGTGGCTTTCTTGACTTCCGAATCCTCGAATACCGCCTCGACCACGAGGTCGCAGCCGGCGAGATTGGCATAGTCTGCGGAAGGCGTGATCAGCGACAGAAGCTTCTCGCGATCCTCGGCCTTGGCGCGGCCCTTCTTGACCTGGTCGGAGATCAGGCTGTCGGAATGCGCCTTGCCCTTGTCGGCCGCCTCCTGGTCGCGGTCGACAAGCACCACTGGGATGCCTGCCTTGGCCGTGACATAGGCGATGCCCGCGCCCATGAAGCCGGCACCGATGATGCCGATCTTCTTGAACTTGGTGTCGGCGATGCCCTCGGGGCGGCGGGCGCCCTTGTTCAACTCCTGCAGCGACACGAACAGCGAGCGGATCATCGCCGCCGCTTCCTTGGTCTGCATGATCTCGGTGAAGTAGCGCTGCTCGATGCGCAGGCCGGTGTCGAACGGCACCAGCAGGCCTTCATAGACGCATTTCAGGATCGCGGTCGCGGCCGGATAGTTGCCATAGGTCTCCCGGCGCAGGATGGCGATTGCCGGCGGCCAGAGGTTGGCGCCCGCCGCCGAATAGACGGGACCGCCCGGCAACTTGAAGCCCTTCTCGTCCCACGGCTGGACCGGCTTCAGGCCGTTCCTGATCATCGCCTTGGCGGTCTCGATCAGCTTCTTCGGCTCGGCGATCTCGTGGATCAGGCCCATGCCCTTCGCCTTCTGCGGCGACAGCGTCTGGCCCGAGGTCAGCATCTGCAGGGCCGACTGCGGATCAGCGAGCCTGGGCACGCGCTGGGTGCCGCCGGCGCCCGGGAAGATGCCGACCTTCACTTCCGGCAGGGCCATCTTGACCTTGTCGGAGTCCGCCGCGACGCGGCCGTGGCAGGCCAGCGACAGCTCGAAGGCGCCGCCCATGCAGGTGCCGTTGATCGCCGAAACCCACGGTTTTCCAGAGATCTCGAGCTTGCGCCACAACGCGCCCATGCGGCCGGCATTGTCGAACAAAAGCTTCGCCGCCTTTTCCGGGTCCTTGGCCTTTTCCTTGGCGTAGAGCTTCAGCATTTTCTGCAGCATCGTAAGGTCGGCACCGCCCGAGAAAGTCTCCTTGCCGGAGGTGATGACGGCGCCCTTGATGCCGGCGTCGGCAACGACTTGGTCGATGATCTTGTCGAGCTCGTTCATCACCTCCTCGGTGAAGACGTTCATCGAGCGGTCGGGCATGTTCCAGGTGACGAGCGCAATGCCATCGGCATCGGTTTCGACCGTGAAGTTGGTGTAGGTCATGTCTGTCTCCTTCCGGCCGAAATCAAACGCGTTCGATGATCGTTGCGGTGCCCATGCCGGCGCCGATGCACAGCGTCACGAGAGCGGTGTTCAGATCGCGGCGCTCGAGCTCGTCGAGCACGGTGCCGAAGATCATCGCACCGGTGGCGCCCAGCGGGTGGCCCATGGCGATCGCGCCGCCGTTGACGTTGATCCTGTCGTGCGGGATCTCGAAAGCCTGCATGTAGCGCAGCACGACCGAGGCGAAGGCTTCGTTCAGCTCGAACAGGTCGATGTCCGACAGCTTCATCTTGGCGCGTTTCAGCAGCTTCTCGGTGACGTCGACCGGGCCGGTCAGCATCATCGCCGGCTCGGAGCCGATGTTGGAGAAGGCGCGGATGCGGGCGCGCGGCTTGAGACCAAGCGTCTTGCCGGCCTTCTTCGAGCCGAGCAGCACGGCGGCGGCACCGTCGACGATACCGGACGAGTTGCCGGCATGGTGGACGTGGTTGATTTCTTCCAACTCGGGATAGCGCTGGACGGCAATCGCGTCGAAGCCGCCCATCTCGCCGGGGATGACGAAGGACGGGTTGAGCTGGCCGAGCGACTGCATGTCGGTGGTCGGGCGCATGTGCTCGTCATGGTCGAGGATGGTCAGGCCGTTCTGGTCCTTGACCGGCACGACCGACTTCTTGAAGTAGCCCTTCTCCCAGGCCCTGGCGGCGCGCTTCTGGCTCTCGACCGCGTAGCCGTCGACGTCGTCGCGGGAAAAGCCGTACTTGGTGGCGATCAGGTCGGCGGAAACGCCCTGCGGCATGAACCAGGCCGGAATGCCAACCGAGGGATCCATGAACCAGGCACCGCCCGACATGCCCATGCCGACGCGCGACATCGATTCCACGCCGCCGGCAATGACGATCTCGTCGGCGCCCTGGGCGATCTTGGCAGCGCCGAAATTGATGGCGTCGAGACCCGACGCGCAGAAGCGCGAGATCTGCATGCCCGGCGCCTTGTTGTCGTAGCCGGCTTCAAAGGCGGCCGAGCGCGGGATCACCGAGCCCGCTTCGCCGACAGGATCGACGCAGCCGAAGATGATGTCGTCGACCTGTGCGGTGTCGAGCCCGTTGCGGTCACGCAGCGCTTCCAGCACCTTGGCGCCGAGGCGCACCGCCGGCACTTCATGCAGCGATCCATCCTTCTTGCCCTTGCCGCGCGGCGTGCGCACGGCGTCATAGACAAAAGCGTCAGCCATTTTTCTGCTCCTTGGTTTCCGGACCGGCGGCTCAGAGCGAGCGCGCGATCAGCAACTTCATGATCTCGTTGGTGCCGCCATAGATGCGCTGCACGCGGGCATCGCGATACATGCGGGCGATCGGGTATTCATTCATGTAGCCATAGCCGCCAAACAATTGCAGGCATTCGTCGACGATCTTGCACTGCAGGTCCGACAGCCAATACTTGGCCATCGACGCAGTTACCGGATCGAGCCCGCCGGAAATATGACGCGCGACGCAATCGTTGTAGAAGACGCGCCCGATGGTCGCCTCGGTCTTGAGCTCGGCCAGCTTGAACTGGGTGTTCTGGAAGTCGAGGATCGCCTTGCCGAAGGCCTTGCGATCCTTGACGTAGTCGATGGTCTCGGCCAGCGCGCGCTCGATCATGGCGATGGCGCCGGTGCCGATCTGCAGCCGCTCCTGCGGCAGCTGCTGCATCAGCTGGACGAAGCCCTGCCCCTCTTCCTGCCCGAGCAGGTTGGAGGTCGGCACGCGCACGTCGTTGAAAAACAGCTCCGAAGTGTCGTTGGCCTTCAGCCCGATCTTGTCGAGGTTGCGGCCACGCTCGAAGCCATCGACCTCATCGGTCTCGACAACGATCAGCGACGTGCCCTTGGCACCCTTGGCCGGGTCGGTCTTGGTAACGACGATGATCAGATTGGCATGCTGGCCGTTGGTGATGAAGGTCTTGGAACCATTGATGCGGTACTGGTTGCCGTCCTTCTCGGCGCGCGTCTTGACGCCCTGCAGGTCGGAGCCGGCACCCGGCTCGGTCATGGCGATGGCGCCGATCAGCTCGCCGGTCGCCATCTTCGGCAGCCACTTCTTCTTCTGCTCTTCCGAGCCATAGTGCAGGATGTAGGGGGCGACGATCGAATTGTGGAGCGCGATGCCGAAGCCGTCGACGCCGACATGGCCGATCGCCTCGATGATGGCGCTCTCATGGGCGAAGGTGCCGCCCGAGCCGCCATATTCCTCGGGCATCGAAGCGCAGAGCAGGCCGGCAGCGCCCGCTTTCTCCCAGCTCGCGCGGTCGACCATCTCGTTCTTCTCGAACGCGTCGTAGTGCGGCAGGATTTCCTCGGACATGAAGCGGTGCGCCATGTCGTAGAGCATCGCCACGTCGTCCGCCGCCCAGGCGGGTTTGGGGAGTCCGAGAATTTCAGCAGGATTGGTCATGCTTCCGATCCATTTTTTGCGGCAACGGCGCCGACGTCCCCCTCCCCCTTGAGGGGAGGGTGGCCGCGAAGCGGTCGGGTGGGGTCGCCGACCAGTCTACTGGCCTTTTCCCTCACCATTTGCGCGACGTGCCAAGCACTGTTCACTACATCTGGCTCATCAATCCTGAGGACCTTGTAGCCGAGAGATTTCAGATACGCGTCTCGATTTGCATCGTGCCGCTTGCCGCTGTCGGTCTCATGGGTATCTCCATCAACTTCCACAACAAGCTTCAACAGCGGGCAGACAAAATCGACGATGGAGGGACCGATAGGGGCCTGCCGTCTGAACTTGACCCCACCGGCCTTCAGGTCACGCAATTCGTACCAGAGCAGATTTTCCGCCTTGGTCGCATGGTTGCGCAACGACCGCGCCTTTTGGCGCATTTCGAAGCTGACGCGGGTTCTGGGCACTCCACCAATCCTCCCACCTTATCCCGCCAGGCCCGGCGTTGGCGCATGGCCGCGATGACCCCACCCGGCCCTACGGGCCACCCTCCCCTCAAGGGGGAGGGGTACCTCGGCCTCAATCAGAACGCCTCAGCGGCAAGCGCCATCATCGTTGCCGAGCCGGTCGAAAGCCGCGCAAGATGTGCCGCGGTTTCGGGCATGACACGCTCCATGAAGTAAAGGCCGGTCACCAGCTTGGTCTCGTAGAAATCGGCCGAACCATTGGCGCCTGTCGCGAGCTTGTCCTGAGCCGTCTTGACCATCCTGCCCCACATGTAGCCGAGCGCCACAAGGCCGAAGAGATGCATGTAGTCGGTCGAGGCCGCACCCGCATTGTCGGGATTGCTCATGCCGTTCTGCACCAGCCACATGGTCGCCGCCTGCAGGTCGTTGAGGCCCTTCTTCAGCGCCTTGGTGTAGGGCGCCATCTGCTCGTCGCCGCGATTGGCCTCGCAGAACTCGCCGACATCCTTGAAGAATGCCTGCACGGCGCGGCCGCCATTGAGGCCGAGCTTGCGGCCGACGAGGTCGAGCGCCTGCACGCCATTGGCGCCCTCATAGATCATGGCGATGCGGGCATCGCGCACGAACTGGCTCATGCCGTGCTCTTCGATGTAGCCGTGACCGCCGAACACCTGCTGCGCCATGACCGCATGCTCGAAGCCCTTGTCGGTGAGCACGCCCTTCACCACCGGCGTCATCAGGCCCATGTGGTCGTCGGCTGCCTGGCGCTCGGCGTCGTCCTCGGAGCGGTGGGCGACGTCGGAGTTGATCGCCGTCCACAGCACCAGCGCCCGACCGGCCTCGTTGAAGGCCTTCATGGTCATCAGCTTGCGGCGGATGTCGGGGTGGACGATGATCGGATCGGCCTTCTTGTCGGGCGCCTTCGGCCCGGTCAGCGAACGGCCCTGGATGCGGTCCTTGGCGTAGGCGACAGCGTTCTGGTAGGCGACTTCGGAGACGGCAAGGCCCTGCAGACCGACGCCGAGACGGGCCTCGTTCATCATCGTGAACATCGCCTTCAGGCCGCCATTGGCCTCGCCGAGCAGGAAGCCATGCGCCTCGTCATAGTTCATGACGCAGGTCGAGTTGCCATGGATGCCCATCTTCTCTTCGATCGAGCCGCAGGAGACCGCGTTGCGGGGGCCGGGGTTGCCCGAGGCGTCGATGTTGAACTTCGGCACGATGAACAGCGAGATACCTTTCACGCCCTCCGGTGCCCCTTCGATGCGGGCCAGCACCAGATGGATGATGTTGTCCGACATGTCGTGCTCGCCGGCCGAGATGAAGATCTTCTGGCCCGAAATCTTGTAGGAACCGTCGCCGTTCGGCACCGCCTTGGAGCGCAGCAGGCCGAGATCGGTGCCGCAATGCGGCTCGGTCAGGTTCATGGTGCCGGTCCAGGCCCCCTCGACCATCTTGGGCAGCCAGGTCGCCTTCTGTTCGTCGGTGCCATGAACCAGTACTGCGGCGATCGCGCCCTGGGTCAGGCCGGGATACATCATCAGTGCCATGTTGGCCGCCGACATGTATTCGCCGACCGCCGAGTGGACCGTGTAAGGCAATCCCTGACCGCCAAATTCAGCCGGCACGGCAAGCCCCATCCAGCCGCCTTCGCGATACTGGTCGAACGCTTCCTTGAAACCCTTGGGCGTGGTGACAGAGCCGTCGTCGTTACGGACGCAGCCTTCCATGTCGCCGACGCGATTGAGCGGATGCATGACGTTTTCGGCGAGCTTGGCACCCTCGGCGAGAAACGCCTCGAGCACGTCGGGGCTGGCATCGGAAAAGCCGGCAAGGTTGCTGTAGCGCTCGTAGCCGAGCACGTCGTTGAGCACAAAAAGGGTGTCCTGGACCGGCGCGCGGAATATCGGCATTGCTCTTCCTCCAGCAAATGTAACCGGTTCCGGCCAGACGGTATGCGACGGGGAACCGCTTGTCGAACGTCGATTAGCAAAAATTGACGTTTGCGTAAACGTCAATTTTTGCCGCAGCCGTTTTTGGGTGATCGTTGCGTCCAGCGGGACGGAATCGCCGGTTCGAAGAGCACATGGAATCATGTCGCTCCTAAACGCAAAACGACCCGGCGAGGTCTCCCTCGCCGGGTCGTTTCAGAAAGCAAAGTCGCCTGGTTAGCTTGCAGCACTTGCCTGAGGCGCGGTGCGCTCGGCCAGCAGCTGGCGAACGACGTCCATATGGTTGTTCAGCTCGCCGATCGCCTCGTCGAGCAGCTGGCGCTGCTTCTGCAGGCGGCCGAGCTGCTTGTCCGACTTGTCCAGCGTCAGGCGCAGCTGCTTGGCGTTGGTACCCGTGGGATCGTAGAGGTCGATCATCTGCTTGACGTCGCGCAGCGAGAAACCGACCTTCCTGCCGAGCAGGATCAGCTTCAGCCGTGCGCGGTCGCGCCGGGTGTAAAGGCGCGTCGCGCCCTCACGCTTGGGGTTGAGCAGCCCCTTGTCCTCGTAGAAACGCAACGTACGAAGCGTCACGCCGTACTTCTTCGCCATCTCGCCGATGCGGACATAGTCCTCGCCGGAAAGATTGTTTTCATTGGCCGCTACATCGGCGACCGATACAAGCTTCATCATCTGCTTCCGATATCCCCAATTGCGAGCGCGGCGGCGGTGAGCCGGCCATGCTCTGATGGAAGCCGCAGGGGGCGGGGCTTCCGATCATGGTTTCTATGTAAAGGCACTCAAGACGGCGTTCTGCACACGTCTTACGTTTACGTAAATGCTATAACGATGCGGCCTACCCTACGCAAGGGAAATTTGGCCGCTTTCGGCGCCAGGACGGGAACACAACGTCGCACATTCTTAAGCTTGGTTAAGAGGTTGTTTACCACGTTCGGGGAAATGTGCGCATGTCGGTTCTCCCGTGGTCATCATGTATCGAATTGTTCACGGTTTCGGAGGGCGGCGAATAGCCCCAGGAAGCCAATTCCCGCGCGGCCCTTCGCGACCCCGATCCCGGCAAGGATTTGAGACAACTGGTTCATAGCCAGCACTCTTACCAACGGGCGTTTCGATGAACAGCAAGCGGTCCTATCTCGACAGCCTCAACGACGGCAGGCAGCGCCGCCCGCACGCGTCGCTCGACCAGCTCAACCGGTCTCTCGAAAATCTCGAAGCGCGGCTTGAGCGCGCACGCGAAGAAAGCGCCGAACCCTACCGCGACCAGATGCGCCAGGCCCCGGCGGCCGGCTACACGCCGCGCGGCGAATATGGCCGCAGCGCGCCCTACGAACGCCCCTACCACACCATCGTCCGCGACATCGACCGGGTCCGTGGCCAGGAGGACGGCATCGCCGCCGTCGGCAAGATCGCCGGCGAGTTGCGCGCATTGCGCGAAGAGATGCGCCACCAGATGAGCTCCGGTCTGCAGCGAGAGTTCGACCTCCTGCGCAAGGACATCGACCGCGCCAGCCAGGCAGGCGTAGCCGGCACCGAGGCGGTCGAGCTCGGTCACGAACTGGAGCGCCTGTCGGGCGCCATCCATTCGCTCGCCGAACGCAGCGACGACAGAAGCGTCAACACGCTGCGCCTCGAACTGGAACAGGTCCGCCGCTCGCTCGGCGATCTTGCCCGCGAGGAAACCGTGCTTTCCGTCGATCGGCGCTGGGACGATTTCGACCGCCGCTGGACCGATTTCGCCGACCGCATGTCGGCCAGCCAGGATCAGCGCGCCGAAGACCCGGCGCTTGCCGCATTGGCCGGCCGGCTCGAACAGATCAACGACGCCGTCAACAACCTGCCCGAATCGCTATCGCTACGCAGCATCGAGGAGAAAGTCCGCACGCTGGCCGGCGCCGTCGACCAGTTCGTGCGCCAGCGCGACAGCCACAGCGACGAGATGTTCGGCCTCATCGACGAGCGCCTCGACGAGATTTCGCGCGCCATCGTCGCCTCGACGGTCGCGGCCCAGACACCGCATTTCGACCCAGCGCCGTTCGAGCGTATCGAGGTGCGCATCGCCGCGCTTGCCCACCAGATCGAGGAGATCACCGCCGACCAGCCGACGGCAGAGATCATCGACCGGCTCAATTTTCTGTCAGAGCGCGTCGACGGCATTGCCGCCCGCAGCGACATCCCCGAGCAGGCCGTCGAGCGCCTCGGCCAACAGATCTCGCTGATCGCCGACAAGATCGAACGCACGCCCGCAGCACCCGACGCCGGCCTCATCTTCCAGGGCATCGAACAGCGCTTCGACGCACTTGCCGACGTGTTCGAGCGCCGCCAGGGCGATGCCTTCGAACATGGCAATGCGCTGTTCCGCGAACTCGAAAACCGCCTCCAAGATCTCGGCAATCGCCTTGACCGGCAAGCGACCCAGCCAGTCGCCGATCAGTCGGGCATCATGGAAGCCATCGACGCCCGCTTCACGGCATTCGCCCAGCGCCTCGAAACCAACCGTCCGGACCCTGCCACCGAGCAGGCGATGCGCGGGCTCGAAGCCCGCCTCGAAGATATTTCCGGCCGCCTCGAAATGTCGGCGGCACAGGTGTCGAGCATCGACCCGCAACTGATCCGCGGTCTTGAGGCGCAGGTCAGCGAACTGACGAACCATCTGGCGCGCCCCGGCTCGCCGCTGCCCGAGTTCGAGGACGTCCGTCCACGCCTCGACGAGATCGAACGCTCCATCGCCGGCAACCACCACGCCCTTGTCGAGGCTGCCCGCCAGGCGGCCGAGAATGCGGTCCGCTCCTTCACCGGCTCGACCACCGACACCGCTGCCGTCACCGGTCTGGCTGAGGACCTCAAGGCGCTCGAAGCGCTTACCCGCCGTTCCGACGAGCGCAACGGCAAGACCTTCGAGGCGATCCACGACACGCTGCTCAAGATCGTCGACCGGCTCGGCTCTATCGAAACCGGCGAACCTGCCGCCGTCGACATCCCGCCGGCTTCCGTCGCCGAATTGCTCTCGCCGAGGATCGTCGAGGCGGAAGCCAAGCTTGCGCTCAGCGAGACGCCGTCGCTCGATCCCGATGAACCTGCACCGCTGCCCGAAGCCAATGCCACCTTCGGCCGCCGCAATGCAGGCGATGACGAACGCGTCACCCGCAGCCCGGCCCAGGCCGCCGCGGAAGCTGCCGCAGCGGTTGCAGCGCTCGACGGCGTGCGCGCCGACAAGAAGGATGCAACACCCGCCAGGACCTCGATGTTCAGCGGCCTGGCCCGCGCCTTCAGCGCCAAGAAGACCAAGCAGCAACTCCCGGCGACTGAGGCTGCCGAGCCGGTCATCGAGGACACGGCCCCGAGCGTCATGCTCGACGCGCCGCTTGACCCCAAGATCGCCAACCGTCCGCTGGAGCCCGGCTCCGGCGCCCCCGACCTCAACGCCATCATGCGCCGCGTCCGCGACGAGCGCGGCGAAACGGCCCGGCCGAACGAGACCGATGCGTCGAAGTCCGACTTCATCGCCGCCGCCCGCCGCGCCGCCCAGGCAGCGGCAGCCGAAGCCGACGCGCTCAAGCGCAGCTCCGATCTCAAAGGCCCGGTGCGTGCACTGCGCATCGGCGATCTCATCAAGTCGCGCCGCAAGTCGGTGCTGATGGCGGTCGGTGCGGTGATGCTGGCGCTCGCCGGCATGCAACTCGGCAAGGCCTTTCTCAACGATCCGGTCGAAACGGCAAGCGTCACCGTCGCACCCTCGGCATCCCAGCCGGTCAAGGTCGCTGCCGCAGCGCCGGCCAAGGCCATCGAAGCCCCCGCAGCCCCGGTTGGTAATGTCGACAAACCCGTGGTCGCCAAGGCACCGGCCGCCGAACCCGACATGGTCGCCGAGACGATCGAAGCGGCCGCACCGGCCCAGGTCGCGCTCGACCACAACAGCACGCAGTCCATTCCGGCGCAGCCGACCGTGACCGAGACGATCAAGCCGACCAGCACGCCTGCCGCCTTCATGCCAGAGGCCATCGGTCCGACTGCCCTGCGCGAAGCTGCCAATGCAAGCGACGCCAAGGCGCTGTTCGAGATCGGCTCGCGTTACGCCGAAGCTCGCGGCACCAATGCCGACATGAAGGCTGCGGCCCAGTGGTACGAGAAGGCCGCCGAGCTCGGCTTCGCACCGGCGCAATACCGCATCGGCAACCTGTATGAGAAAGGCAACGGCGTCGACCGCGATGCCGCCAAGGCCAAGACCTGGTACCAGCTCGCCGCGGCCCAGGGCAACGCCAGTGCCATGCACAATCTGGCGGTGCTGTTTGCCATGGGGGCCGACGGCACCGTCGACAACGACTCTGCGACGCGCTGGTTCGTCAGTGCCGCCGAACTCGGCGTCAAGGACAGCCAGTTCAATCTCGGCATCCTCGCTGCCAAGGGCGTTGGCATGAAGCAGAACCTCGAGGAGTCCTACAAGTGGTTCGCCATCGTCGCCAAGGGAGGCGACAAGGATGCGGCTGCCAAGCGCGACGAGATCGCCAAGGCGCTCAACCCCGAGCAGCTCAAGCGTGCCGAAGAGACGACCGCGCTCTGGCAGGCCAAGACGCTCGACCCGGCATCCAATGCCGTCGACATCCCGGCCGCATGGCAGGATGCGCCGGCGGCCGTCGACATGAAGAAGGCCATCCACAACGTCCAGGCCATTCTCAACAAGAACGGCTACGAAGCCGGCCAGCCTGACGGCATGATGGGCCAGAAGACCAAGGACGCCATCGCCGCGTTCCAGAAGGACAACGCCCTCAAGCCGACCGGCGAGATCGACGGTCCCCTGGTCGAAGCGCTGCTGGCGCGCAAATAATTCACCGTCTCCACTATCAGCAGCCCGCCTTAACCGGCGGGTTAACTGATTGAGATATTTTCATTTCGGGCACGGCGAAGTTTGACTTCGCCGCAATGTCGGCGCAAGTACCCGGTAGCCAACTGGCTCCCAGGGATGGGCGACGGCAATAATTCATTTTGCAGAGACTGACGGGTGGGCATTTATCTCCCGATAGCTGAAATGTCGGTCAATGTGTTCGTGCTCCTGGCGATGGGCGCGGCGGTCGGCTTCCTGTCGGGCATGTTCGGGGTCGGCGGCGGCTTCCTGATCACGCCGCTCCTGATCTTCTACAACATCCCTCCCGCGATCGCGGTCGCCACCGGCGCCAACCAGGTCATCGCCTCGTCCTTCTCCGGCGCGCTCGCCCATCTCAAGCGCGGCACGCTCGACTTCAAGCTCGGCACGGTGCTGCTGATCGGCGGTATCGCCGGCTCGGCAGCCGGCGCCTTCGTCTTTGCGCTGCTGCGCGCCATCGGCCAGCTCGACCTGTTCATCTCGCTGCTCTACGTCGTCTTCCTCGGCACCGTCGGCGGGCTGATGCTGATCGAAAGCGTCAACGCGCTGCGCCTGACCAAGGGCGGCGTGCCGCCGGCGCTGAAGAAGTCGGGCCAGCACAACTGGATCCACCGCCTGCCCTTCAAGATGCGCTTCCGCACCTCGAAGCTGTTCGTCTCGGTCATCCCGGTGCTCGGCATCGGCGCCGGTATCGGCTTCCTCTCCGCCATCATGGGCGTTGGCGGCGGCTTCATCATGGTGCCGGCGCTGATCTACCTGCTCAAGGTGCCGACAAACGTCGTCGTCGGCACCTCCTTGTTCCAGATCGTCGTCGTCTCGGCCTTCACCACATTGGTGCATTCGACCACCAACCAGACCGTCGACATCATCCTGGCGCTGGTGCTGATGATCGGCGGCGTCGCCGGCGCCCAGTACGGCGCCAAGGCCGGCCAGAAGCTGCGCGGCGAGCAGCTGCGCGCCCTGCTCGCGCTGCTCGTGCTGGCGGTTGCGCTGCGCCTCGGCTTCGACCTGTTCGTCAAGCCGCAGAACCTCTATTCGCTGACCGGCGTGAGCGGGCTGCTGTGATGCGGGCGGCGGCACTTCTTGCAGCCCTGTTGCTGGCCCCCGCACTTCCGGCACAGGGCCAGGAAGCGGCGCATCCCGAAAGCATCCAGATCGGGCTGTCGACCGACCGGGTCGCCATCACCGCCGACTTCTCGGGCGCAGACCTGACCATCTTCGGCGCGCTCGAAAACGCCGACCCGCTGATCAACCGCCAGGGCCGCTACGACGTCTATGTCGTGCTCGAAGGCCCGGCCCGGTCGGTCGTCGTGCGCCGCAAGGACCGCGTGCTCGGCATGTGGATCAACACCCGCTCCGAGACCTTCGTCAACGTGCCGGTGTCCTATTCGGTGGCGACCACGCGTCAGCCGCAGGACATCACCGATCCCAACAACTACCGCCAGCTGTCGCTCGGCGCCAACAACATCTACATGGAGCCCGAGGACAAGCGCGACAGCCCGCTGACCATCCAGGAGTTCACCGAGGCGCTGCGCGATCGCAAGCAGGCGATCGGCCTCTACTCGGACAATATCGGCGGCGTGCAGTTCCTGTCGCAGAGCCTGTTCCGCGCCACGCTGCACCTCGCCCCCAACGTGCCGGTCGGCACCCACAAGGCGCGCGCCTTCCTGTTCCGCAACGGCATCTTCATCAAGGAAACCTCGGCCCAGCTCGCCATCGTCAAGTCGGGCTTCGAGCAGACCATCTTCCGTTTCGCCACCGACCACGGCTTCGGCTACGGCCTCTTTGCCATCGGGCTCGCCATGCTCACCGGCTGGCTCGGACGGATCATCTTTAGGAAGGACTGAGGGGGCCGACGAACGCGTTTCGCAGCGTATCGCCCCCTCTGGCCTGCCGGCCATCTCCCCCTCAAGGGGGCGAGATCACGCCGTCATCGGCGCCTTCACAACCTGCAGAGCCACTCCCCAGGTCTATTACTGGTGCACATCTGACGTCGAGAGCCGCCGGCAACGCGACTAATCTCCCCCCCTTGAGGGGGAGATGTCCGGCAGGACAGAGGGGGGGCGTGAAGGAACTCGACGTCCTTTCCAGCCAGTCTCGCCTCATCCCGGCCGAAGCAACGACCCAGCAATCGGATACACCCTGCTGGTGCCGATCATATAGGCCGTCGGCGCACCATCGCGGAACATGCCCTTGTACGCCCGGTCGAGCACGTTGAGCGAACCGGTGAAGGCGCCGAAGGCGGGCATGATCAGCCGCATGCCGTCGCT
The DNA here is from genome assembly GCF_003071665.1 of Aminobacter sp. MSH1. Lineage (GTDB taxonomy): Bacteria > Pseudomonadota > Alphaproteobacteria > Rhizobiales > Rhizobiaceae > Aminobacter > Aminobacter niigataensis. The sequence goes on from NZ_CP026265.1 coordinate 5,112,374, forward strand.
GGCAAAGCAGCGCCGGCGCACCGAGCGGCCACGCTGGACGATCCTGGCGCAAGGATGCAGGTGCCCTGCGATCTCGCCTTCGGCATGGCCCTTCGACGGCTCGTGGCGGAACACCAGCCCGCCGACCGCCAGCTCCTCGACCGTCTCGCCCGGCAAATCCGCCGGTGCATCGGGATCGTGGTTACCCGCGATCCAGAACCAGTTCCGCCCCGCCATCATCGCCATCAGGCTCACGCGAAACAGCTCGGGCAAACGCGCGGCGCCCTCGCCGTCATGGAAGCTGTCGCCGAGGCTGACGATGATGCGCGGCTGGTAGTCCTCGACCACCTCGGCAAGGCGCGACAGCGTCGCCGCCGTGTCATAGGGCGGGATCAGACGGCCGCGGCGGGCATGGGACGAGCCCTTCTCCAGATGCAGGTCGGAGACGACGAGCAGATCGAGTTCGGGGAAGTGCAGCACCCCGCGCCGGTCACAGGCGGCGCGCATGCCGGCCACCGCGATCGCCTCGCAGCCGGCCCTGGTCAGTTCGCGCGCGGCTATGTTCATGCGCTTCCCATCGCCTCTTCGATCAGGTCGGCTGCCTCCATCAGCAGCGTGTCGTTGGCCTCGCCGTTGACCGGTTCCCGGCCAATTTCCAGCATGACGGGCACCGCCAGCGGGGAAATCTGGTCGAGCATCTTATGGACGATTCGGCCGCGGATGCGCGAGAGCATCTCCGCCAGTCTCCTGACATCGAGCAGCCCGCTGGCGGCATCCGCACGCGTCGCCTTGAGCAGGATGTGGTCGGGCTCATGGCTGCGCAAGACGTCGTAGATGAGGTCGGCCGAAACCGTCACCTGCCGGCCGTTCTTTTCCTGCCCGGGAAAGCGCCTCTCGATAAGGCCCGCTATGACCGCGCAATTGCGGAATGTGCGCTTGAGCAGCCAGCTGTCGGCGAGCCAGGCCTCAAGGTCATCGCCGAGCATGTCCTCATCGAACAGTTCCGCCAGCGACGGGATCTTCGCCTTGAACATGCGACCGAGATCGCCCAGCGCCCAGACCGCCAGCGAATAATCTGTGGCGACGAAACCCAGCGGTCGCGCGCCCATGCGCTCCAGCCTGCGCGTCAACAGCATGCCGAGCGTCTGGTGCGCCAGCCGGCCCTCGAAAGGATAGGCGACCATGTAGAAGCGTTCGCCGCGCGGAAAGGTCTCGACCAGCAGGTCCTCACGCCTGGGCAGGATCGACTTCATCTGCTGCATGCGCAGCCAGTCCGACACCTGGTCGGGCAGCGCCGTCCAGCGCGCGGGGTCGGCCAGCATGCCGCGCACCTGCTCGGCGAGATAGGTCGAGAGCGGAAACTTGCCGCCGGCATAGGACGGCACCAGCACGTTGCCGCCGCCCCCCGTCGAGACGTAGCACTCGTTTTCGCGGATGCCCTCGAAGCGCAGCACCTTGCCGGCGAAGATGAACATGTCACCGATCGACAGCGTCTCGACGAAATACTCCTCGATCTTGCCGAGCACCGGCCCGCCGCGCAAGGCGAGCGACTGGGCGCTGCCCGCCCCCGACTTGCCCTTGGCGCGGGTGTAGCGGACGTTGAGCATCGGCGCCTCGATGATGGTACCGACGTTGAGCCTGTATTGCTGGGCGATGCGCGGATGCGACACACGCCACTTGCCGTCCTTGGTCTTGCGGATGCGCGCATAGCGCTCGTAGCTGCGCAGCGCGTACCCGCCGGTGGCGACGAAGTCGACGACGCGGTCGAAGCTTTCACGGTCGAGCCCGGCATAGGGGGCGGCGCCCCTCACCTCGACATAGAGTTCGTCCGCGTCGAAGGCTGCACCGCAGGCGCAACCCAGCACATGCTGGGCCAGCACGTCGAGCGCGCCCTCGATCAGCGGCGGGGTGTCCTGCGCGCCGAGATAGTTGGCCTCCAGTGCTGCCCGGCACTCCAGCACCTCGAAGCGGTTGGCCGGCACCAGGATCGCCCGGCTCGGCTCGTCCATCCGGTGGTTGGCACGGCCGATGCGCTGGGCCAGCCGGCTCGCACCCTTGGGCGCGCCGACATGGATGACGAGATCGACATCGCCCCAGTCGATGCCGAGGTCGAGCGTCGAGGTGGCGACGACGGCGCGCAGCACGTTGTCGGCCATCGCCTTCTCGACCTTGCGGCGCTGACCGACATCGAGCGAGCCGTGATGTAGTGCGATCGGCAAATTGTCGTCGTTGACCCGCCACAGCTCCTGGAACAACAGCTCCGCCTGGCTGCGGGTGTTGACGAAGAGCAGCGTCGTCCTGTGCTTGCGGATCGCTTCATAGACATCTGGAATGGCATAGCGCGCCGAATGCCCCGACCACGGCACGTGTTCCTCGGAATCGAGGATCGATATCTCGGGCTTGGCGCCGCCCGACACCGTGATCAGCTCGGCCATGTTGTTTGTACCCTCCCCCTTGTGGGGAGGGTCGACGCGCAGCGTCGGGGTGGGGGTAGAGGCGAGACCGTCACCCCCACCCGGCCCTTCGGGCGACCCTCCCCACAAGGGGGCGGGTGAAGAGCCCTGCCTCACCAGCCAGCGGCGCAGCTCGTCCGGTTCGGCCACCGTCGCCGACAGGCCGATCGCCTGAAGGTCGGGCACGAAAGCACGCAGCCGCGCCAGCCCGAGCGACAAAAGATGGCCGCGCTTGGAGGTCACCAGCGAGTGCAGCTCGTCGAGCACGATGTAGCGCAGGTCGGAAAAGAAGCGCTCGGCATCTGGCGAGGCGATCAGCAGCGCCAGTTGCTCGGGCGTGGTCAGCAATATGTCGGGCGGCGACAGCTTCTGGCGGGTGCGCTTGTGCTGCGGCGTGTCGCCGGTGCGCGTCTCCATCGAAATCGGCAGGCTCATTTCATCGACCGGCTTGCCGAGATTGCGCTCGATGTCGACGGCCAGCGCCTTGAGCGGCGAGATGTAGAGCGTGTGCACGCCGCGATGGGCTGCGCCCGGCCGCTTCTTCGGCCTGATGGCGAGATCGGTCAGCGCCGGCAGGAAACCGGCCAGCGTCTTGCCGGCACCGGTCGGGGCGATCAGCAGCACCGAGTTTCCCTGCTGGGCCGCGGCCAGCAAATCGAGCTGATGGGCACGAGGCGACCAGCCGCGTTCGGCGAACCATCGCACGAATGGTTCCGGCAACATGGCGGCAGTCGAATTCGGCTCCAGTCGCGCTTGGCTCGTCACGCCCCAGACCTAGCGCGGGCGCGTTGGAACGCCAAGTGGAATCTGGAACAAAAAGGGATCATCGAAATACCGAAGGTCCCATTCCTTCGCGCCCCCCTCTGGCCTGCCGGCCATCTCCCCCTCAAGGGAGGAGATCAGGCCTTCATCGCCGCCGCAGCCAGTCGCCAACGTAGCTGTTTGCGCCTTGCAACCTCTCAGGAGATGGGCACTGCCGGCGACGAGACTGATCTCCCTCCTTGCGGGGGAGATGGCCGGCAGGCCAGAGGGGGGCGCGAAGGAATGGGACCTTGTTTCGTTGGCCATCTGCCTTCAAATGCGATCAGCACGACGACAATATTGGATGCCATGACCGACACAGCCTCCCACGAAGCTCGCATAGCCAACCTCGAAAAGCTCGTCCGCGAACTTCAGGCGCAACTGGAGATCGTGCAGAAGCAGGTGGGCATCACGGCCAAGCCGGCCGAAAAACCGCTGCGCTCGCGCGGCATGCTCGGCAGCCCGAAGGGGCGCTAGGCCGGCCGCTCGGTCACCACGATCAGTCCCTCGACCGGCTCGCGGCGGTCCTGGCGGATCACAGCGCGTTCCAGCGAAACCAGCTTCAAGCCGGCAGCGGCGATCAGCCCGTGCATATAGGCTTCGGAATGGGCGTAGCGGCGCGAGGCCTGAAGCTCGAACGGCTCGACGCCCGAAAAGAGCTCGACCGAAAAGGCAAAGATGCCGCCCGGCGCCAGCATCTTCATGACGCTTGAAAACACTCTATCGAGCGCACCGAGATACATGAACACGTCGGCGGCGGTGACCAGGTCTGCCGCCTCGCCCGCAAATTCCGGTTCCTGCAGGTCGGCCTTGATCAGCTGGTCGTAGACGCCCTTGTCGCGCGCCTTGCGCAGCATCTCGGCCGAGATGTCGTAGCCATCGAGGCGCTTCGCCACCGGCCGCAGCTTGACGCCCATCAGCCCGGTGCCGCAGCCGAGATCGACCGCATGCGCAAACGCGTTGCGCCCGGTCGCACCGATGGCCGCCGTCAGCAGTTCCGGCACGCGGTAATGCAACGTCTCAACCAGCGCGTGATCGAACTTGTCGGCATACTGGTCGAACAGCATTTCGACGAAAGCGCTGGGCGGGCTGTCGGCAGCGGGAGCCGCACCGACCAGTTGCAGCTTCAGCGCCGCGCCCGGCCTATCAGCCGGCTCGAGCTTCAGCGACATGCGCCAGGCCTCGGCCGCGGCTTCCATCTGCCCAGCAGCCTCGTGCATTTCGCCCGCGCGGAACCAGCCCATCGCCCAGTTCGGCGCCAGTTCGAGCGCGCCGAGCATCAGTTCGGCGGCAGCAGCGTGGTCGCCCGAGGCGAACAGCATTTCGGCATAGTCCGCCCGCCGGTCGGCAAGCAGGTCGTTGGAAGAGAGCTGCAACGGCGTCAAGCGCGGTATCCAGAATGAGGAGAGTGGCGCGCATTACTGCCAAAGCGGCCTTCCACGCAAGCGGCAAATGCCTATCTTGCAAAGATGCGTGCCCGCGACCTGCTCCATCCGCGCCCCGAAGGGCTCTATTGCCCGCCCGGCGATTTCTACATCGACCCCGTGCGCCCGGTCGAGCGCGCGCTCATCACCCACGGCCATTCCGACCATGCCCGGCCCGGCCATGCCAAGGTGCTGGCAACGCGCGAGACGCTCGACATCATGGCGATCCGTTGCGGACCGGGCTTTGCCGGCAGCACCCAGGCGATGGCGCTGGGCGACAAGATCAAAGTCGGCGACGTCACCGTGTCGTTCCACCCTGCCGGCCATGTGCTGGGCTCGGCCCAGATATCGGTCCAGCACAACGGCCTGCGCATCGTCGCCTCGGGCGACTACAAGCGCGCCAGCGACCCGACCTGTGCCGCCTTCGAGGTGGTGGCTTGCGATGTGTTCATATCAGAGGCCACATTCGCGCTGCCGGTGTTCCGCCATCCCGATGCCGCACACGAGATCGGCAAGCTGCTGAAGTCGGTGCAGCAGTTTCCCGAGCGCGCGCATCTCGTCGGCGCCTATGCGCTCGGAAAGGCGCAGCGCGTCATGCGCCTGTTGCGCGACCAGGGCTACGACAAGCCGATCTACATCCACGGCGCCATTGCTAGGCTCAGTGAATATTACCAGCACCAGGGCGTCGACCTTGGCGAGCTGCAGCCCGCGACCGTCGAGGACGGCGACAAAAGCGACTTTGCCGGCGCCATCGTCATTGCGCCGTCGTCGGCCTTCGCCGACCGCTGGGCACGGCGCTTTCCCGATCCGCTCGCTTGCTTCGCCTCCGGCTGGATGCGCATCCGCCAGCGTGCCAAGCAGGGCGGCGTCGAACTGCCGCTGATCATCTCCGACCATTCCGACTGGATTGAGCTGACCGACACAATCAAGGAAACCGGCGCCGGCGAGGTCTGGGTCACCCATGGCCGCGAGGAGGCGCTGGTGCGCTGGTGCGAGCTCAACGGGATTTCCGCGCGCCCGCTGCACCTCGTCGGCTACGAGGATGAGGGGGATTGAGGATGGCCTCGAACATCGCATTCCTTCCCACCTCCCTCTCGCCTGCCGGGCGCGGCAGGACTGCCAGGCTTGCGGGACAGCGCCCCCCTCTGTCCTGCCGGACATCTCCCCCACAAGGGGGGAGATCATCTGTCGTCTCGGCTTTCGCCAACCGCCGCAGGACGAGCGCGGGCAGCGGAGCTGCCAATCTCCCCCCTTGTGGGGGAGATGTCCGGCAGGACAGAGGGGGGCAACGTAGAGCGCCCACCCCGCCCAAATCGGCTGCCCCATGAACCGCTTCGCCGAACTGCTCGACCGCCTGGTGCTGACGCCGTCGCGCAACGGCAAGCTCAAGCTCATCACCGACTATTTCCGCGACGTCGAGGACCCTGATCGCGGGCTGGCGCTCGCCGCACTCACCGGCGATCTCGACATCGCCTCGGTCAAGCCGGCGATGCTGCGCCAGCTGGTTTCTGAGCGCATGGACCCCGTGCTGTTCAGCTACTCCTACGACTATGTCGGCGACCTCGCCGAAACAGTCTCGCTGGTCTGGCCAGAGCCGAGCCGCAACGCATCGCCTGTGACACCCCCACCCCTTACCCCTCCCCACAAGGGGGAGGGGAACGTCGACGCCTCAGAATCCCCCTCCCCCTTGTGGGGAGGGGTAAGGGGTGGGGGTAGCCAGGAGCACGACCCCAAACCCAAGCCGCAAACATTGGCCGATGTCGTCGCCGCCCTCCAATCGGCCAGCCGCTCCGACGGGCCGGCCGTGCTCGCCCGGCTGCTCGACCAGGCGGAAACATCCGCGCGCTTCGCCATCATCAAGCTGGTCACCGGCGGATTGCGCATCGGCGTCTCGGCACGGCTTGCCAAGCAGGCGCTGGCCGACCTTGGCCCCGTCGACGTCGCCGAGATCGAGGAGTTGTGGCACGGGCTGACACCGCCCTATGCTGAACTGTTCGCCTGGCTGGAAGGCAAGGCGCCGAAGCCGGAACAGGCTGCCAAGGCTCCATTCCGCCCGGTGATGCTGTCCAACCCGCTCAGTGACGGCGATCTCGACAAGCTCGATCCGGCCGGCTTCGCCGCCGAGTGGAAATGGGATGGCATCCGCGTCCAGGCGGTTTCGGAGGGCGGCATCCGCCGGCTCTATTCGCGCACCGGCGACGACGTCTCCGGCGCCTTCCCCGACGTGGTCGCGTCGATGGATTTCGATGCGGCACTCGACGGCGAATTGCTGGTCGGCGTGCCCCGCGAGGCGACCGGCACCTTCTCCGACCTGCAGCAGCGGCTCAACCGCAAGACCGTCTCGGCCAAGATGCAAGACCGCTACCCTGCTTTCGTGCGCTGCTACGACCTGCTCCAGCTGAACGGCGAAGACCTGCGCGGTCTCGCCTTCACCGAGCGCCGCGCGCGGCTCGAAACCTTCATCGCCACGCTGGACCCCGACCGCTTCGACCTGTCACCGATCATCGCCTTCGAAAGCTGGCAACAGCTCGAAGGCATGCGCAGCGCACCGCCGCACCCGATCATCGAGGGCGTGATGCTGAAGCGCCTGGATTCGTCCTACCTCGCCGGCCGCCCAAAGGGTCCGTGGTTCAAGTGGAAGCGCGATCCGCACACGGTCGACGCCGTGTTGATGTATGCCCAGCGCGGTCACGGCAAGCGCTCTAGCTTCTACTCCGACTATACATTCGGCGTCTGGTCGGGGGCGGAAGGCCAGGAGGAACTGGTGCCGGTGGGCAAGGCCTATTTCGGCTTCACCGACGAGGAACTCAAGCAGATCGACAAGTTCGTCCGCGACAACACCATCGAGCGCTTCGGCCCGGTGCGCTCTGTGCGCGCCGACAAGTCGAACGGGCTGGTGCTGGAAGTCGCCTTCGAGGGGCTCAACCGCTCGACGCGCCACAAGTCGGGCGTTGCCATGCGTTTTCCCAGGATCTCGCGCCTGCGCTGGGACAAGCCGCCGGCGGAAGCCGACCGCATCGAAACGCTGCAGGCGCTGCTCGACTGACCCAGTCGATCTACTCGGTGACAGACACCCTGATCTCGTAGATGTCGACCGCCTTGCCTTCCTTGGCGAGGTCCGAGTTGATGGCGATGGTTCCGGCCGCGCCCGGCTCCTTGTCGGGCACGTCCATCTCGAACAGATACTCGCCGCGCTGATAGCCGACGATATAGCGCTTGCGGCCGCAATCGCCGAGTTCGCCGAAATTGCAGTCGACGGCCATCTGCGTTTCCTTGCCGTCCTCGGCGCGGGCGACGATGTCGAACACGGCATGCTTGCCGGCGATCTGTTCGAGCACGCCCTGGCCTACGTCGAAGCTGACGGCCGAGCCGGTGTTGCCCGAGCGGATGCGCAGGAAGCTGCCCGTGTCGTCCTTGGCGACCTCCGCCGAGGTGCCGCTCGGCGCGCTGACATCGGTCGGATCGGTCGGCGTGAACACGGTGATCCAGTTGCGGGCCTGGTCGGCCTCGCCCGGCCGTGCCGGTCCGCCGTCCGGCGAAAAATCTTCGCTCTCGAGCGTCTTGGGCGGGTTGCGCACCGAGGTATCGATCTCTTCGGCCGACTTGAACTGGTCGGTCTGCACCGCCCACCAGGCGCCTATGCCGCCCATGGCAAGCAGCGTCACTGCCAAGAACATCGCCGCGAACGGCCGTTGCCTTTCGGCGCGCCTGGCGGCACGATCCGCCGCGCGCCTTTCGGCCCTGCTGCGCTTTTCGGTGATCTCGACCGGCGGCCCACCCGGCAAGGCGGCATCGGGCATGATGTCGGGCACGACGGGTGTCACGCCTGTTGCCGGGCTGCCGATCGATACTGAAGGCGCCTTCGCAGCGCCATTGCCGTTGAGCGACACTTCCGGAGCCGGGGCCGCGCCGGCCGAAACCGTCGGGGCAGCCGGCATGAACTCCGATTCGATCTCGGTGATCGTGGCCTGCAGCGACTTGCGGCGGTTGATCGCCACCTCGACCGTCATGGCAGGATTGGTCTTGAGCGCACGATCGAGCGCGGCGAAGGCCGCGCGATAAACCTTTTCGCGAAATTCGCGGTTCTCGGGATCGCCCTTTTCGAAAGCGTTCCGGATCGCCTTTTCGATCGAATCCAACCGATATTCCTCGCAACGCGCCTATGTTGCCAGATGGTTAGCGACAGAGGCTGCATCAATCAACGGCACGGAAAGCGTTTTGTCGGCCAAAACTGGATGCAATGTGCCTCCGGACCGGCAAAACGCGTGCAGCAACCGTCGAAGTCGGTGCATTGTCCGGAGCGCCCGATCTGCTATATGAAGTTACGTTTACGGAAACGTCAAAAAATGAGAGCCGGGAGAGACAAGCGTGGTGCTGCCTGAAATCCTCAAGAAGAACCTGCGCGTCCCGGTCGTCGGCGCGCCGCTGTTCATCATCTCGCATCCGCCGCTGGTGCTGGCGCAGTGCAAGGCCGGCATCGTCGGCTCGTTCCCCGCGCTGAACGCCCGGCCAGAAGCCCAGCTCGACGAGTGGCTGGCCCAGGTCACCGAGGACCTCGCCGCCCACGACCACGCCAATCCCGACCGCCCGGCAGCCCCCTTCGCCGTCAACCAGATCGTCCACAAGTCGAACAAGCGCCTCGAGCACGACCTCAGGCTCTGCGTCAAATACCGTGTGCCGATCGTCATCTCGTCGCTCGGCGCGGTCGAGGAGGTCAACCAGGCCGTCCATTCCTATGGCGGCATCGTGCTGCACGACATCATCCACGACCGCCATGCCCGCAAGGCGATCAAGATGGGCGCCGACGGCCTGATCGCGGTCGCAGCGGGCGCCGGCGGCCATGCCGGGACGCTGTCGCCGTTTGCGCTGATCCAGGAAATCCGCCAGTGGTTCGACGGGCCGCTGCTGTTGTCGGGCGCCATCGCCAATGGCGGTGCCGTGCTCGCCGCCCAGGCCATGGGTGCTGACCTCGCCTATATCGGCTCGCCCTTCATCGCCACCGAAGAGGCCCGCGCCAATGACGCCTACAAGCAGATGATCGTCGAATCCAAGGCCGCCGACATCGTCTACTCCAACCTGTTCACCGGCATCCACGGCAACTACCTCAAGGGCTCGGTGCGCGCCGCCGGCATGGACCCCGACAACCTCGCCGTCTCCGATCCCTCCCACATGGATTTCGAAGGCGACAACAAATACAAGGCCTGGAAGGACATCTGGGGTTGCGGCCAGGGCATCGGCGCCGTCGACAAGGTCCTGCCCACGGCCGAAATGGTCGCGCGCCTCGCCAGCGAATACGCCGCCGCCAAGGCCCGCATCTGCGCCTGAGACGGGCGTCCTGCGCAGCCGCGGCGCTCGGGTCCGTGCATGAAGGCAGGCGGCGTCCGTTCGCCACTTGTCAAATCCCTTCAAAGGCCGCTTGAAATCGGCGCGCAATGAAGTTATCAGGCACTCACGTCGCGCGAGCCTCCGGGATCGCGTAGCCTGGAAGCCGCTTTAGCTCAGTTGGTAGAGCACATCATTCGTAATGATGGGGTCAGGTGTTCGAGTCACCTAAGCGGCACCAATGTTTTCAATGACGTACCTCCCTTTTGAGATGTTCGCCGCAAGGCTCACTCACCAAATACTCACCGCCGACGATGGGGGTTGTGAGTGATGACTGCGAACACCCCACGTCAGCGAATGACCGAAAAACGCCGGCAGCACATCTTTTCGGAAAACTGCACCGGCCACAACGTGGCGCCCTGCTGCATCTGCGAGCGTCTGATCCACCGCCACAACGACCGCTGGATCGTCGAGCACAAGCGAGCGCTTGCCCTGCTCGGAGCCGACACGAACACCAACTGCGGGCCAGCCCACTACGAATGCGCCCAGGTGAAGACCCACACCGAGGACTTGCCGAGGATCCGCAAGGCGAAGCGTCAGCAGGAAGCGGCAACGCCAAGGTATGTGCATGACACACATACCCTTGAAGACATGGCTCCACCCCGACCCAAGAAGCGTCAGTTGACGACACCGGAAGGCAGCTCTTACGATTGGAAGCTCCGCAGGTACGTAAAGGCTGATCCTCATGTCGAGAACAGGTAACGTTCTGCCCGAGCAGAAGAAGCCCAAGCTGATTGTCGTCGCCGCGTTCAACCGCGACGAAGATGGCGATCTGATTCCGGCGTTTGATCCCCGCCAGATGCAGAGCGAGGATGCAGCCAAGCGCTTGGCCAAGATGATCGAGAGCGAGCACGAAGGCGTCATCGCCTGGAGCCGCGAAGCCGACCCGGCTATCGGCGAATACGGCGAGCCGACGATTCTTTATCAGGCCGGCAGCGTCCCCGACATGGAATGAAAAAGCCCCGCCACCTTTCGGCGACGGGGCGAGTTTGAAAGGCACGTTTAGAAGCGTCCAAAATTCTCCGGGACCACGCGCGGCTCAAGATTTTCGAGTGTGATTTGCTCACGGAGTAAGTTCCCACTTCGATAGATGCGGCTGTAGACCACGGTCGCTCTGACCGGTTTCAGCAAAAGCTGGTCTTTGAACTGGTGGTCGGCGACATACTTTTCGACCAAGTCGTCAGTGGCCGTTCCTTTAAGAACGCCTTCCTGTCCTTCAACTTCGAGTTCGAAGGTATGAGAGTCAGGCAGCACTCCCAAGAGAACGGCATCAAGCGTTGCGTTTTCCTCGTTCACTGTCACGGTGGTAAAGCGCTCATTGAGCCGGTTCACGTCTTCAAGGCTCAATTCGACCCGCTTGTCGTCTCCGACGATTTTTGCGGTAGCACCAGCACCCTTTAAGACCTTCGCAAACTTCTGAACGGCACCGACAAGCCGGGGTGACGCAGTGTCTACTACCTCTGCAAACTGTTCCTCCGTCGCTGTGTTCAGAGACGAAATAAAGACAGTGGCTCGATCGACCGCCGATTTCAGTGGCGTCTCCAACATGTCGGCTTGAGGTGGCGAGAGTTCTTCCAACAGAAACCCCATAGACCCGCGGACAATATCGCGGATATAGAGCTTGGATTGTTTTGCACCTTTCACCTTCCCCTTGGTCGCGACCGCCTGGTCATTCAGCGTCGCAAGAGATGCGGTAACAATCTTCTGGAAGCTGCCCAGCGCGTCCGATGAGAAATCGAGCCGAATGTCATTTTGGCCGATGACAGGGATGCCGTCGAACACCAATGCCACGCTGGCAGTTGTCGGTGAAGCGCCGCGAAGCAGTTCCATTTGTCGGCTGATTTCATCTGCCCGTTGCTCCCACATGAGCCGGGCTGTTCCCCATGGGCTGGGCGGTAAAGTTTCAAGCTGGCGCTGCACAAAGGCCAGATCCGATTGAAGCGCTTCGATTGTCAGGAGCTTTGCCATCATTGACTTCCCAACGCCAACAGCGCATCCGCATCCTGCCCCTGGTCAAGAAGGACCGCCACGAACCCCTTCCAAGCGAAGGTCAGCTTTTGGTGCGAAAAGAGACTGTACCAATACATTACGTCCTTAACGAGGTGCACGAATGGCATGTCTTCGATTAGCACTGCGTAGGTGTCGAGTTCAAAGCGGCTCTTATTGAGCGGCTGGTTCTGAATTTCGCCAGCCCAGAAATTGAAGCCATCTGGATTCCATGTCGCTGGGCTTTGAACGTAACGTTGCGGGATGCTCAGGAGCGAAAACACGTCTATATCGCCCGGCTCTCGGCCGCTGTGCCGCTCGACATCCTCGACGAAGCTCCCGTCCAAAAACTGAATGCCGGCGACATATCCGTGGTCATACATAAGCGCTCGATACGCCAACAGGTTTCGCAACAACTTCTGTCGGCGCGGTGTGGTTCCCAGCGCATTCACGAGGTCTGCCATGGTAATGATATAGGGCGACCGGTCCTTGTCGACTTCATCAACGCCCGCAATTGGCGGCAATAGACCGCTTGTCATAAAACCCGGTAACGCCATCACCCTCCCCCAGCCCAACTCTCACAGTAGCGCGAATTGGTGAAGTTTCCACTGACAAGGTTGCCGCTAGCGTGGAACCACAGGACGGCGGAGAGCTTGAGAGCGGGTCAGTATGTGCAAAATTTGCACGAACTGTTTCAGATGGCAAAACCCCGCCACCTTGCGGCAACGGGGCTAAGGTATTCGCATGACACGAACACCTGAAAGGTGTGCCGTCATGGCAACACCTTGAGGGTACTTGTATGACGCAGGTGCCTTATGGCGGCGGCTTGAACCATCCAATGATTTTCTGAACCGTCTCCCACAGCATGACGGTGCCGACCAGAAGGCCGAGCGATGTGATCGCCAGCCACTTCGTCACCTTCCCGAAGCCGATGATCATGCGGATGATCGGGAGCCCGTTCTTGATGGTGGCGATATCTTCTGGGCTGAGGTCGGAGAGGAATTCGCGCGTCTTGGTCGGGAGTTCGACCATTCGTTCAGCGGGCTCGCTCATTTCTTCCATCCGCAAATTCGTTCCCCCGTTTTCAGGTAAGCGAGATGCCGAGCCGCTTCGGCATCGTTCATGGCGTCATAGACCGCCTGCGAGTAGCGCAGATCCGGCGCGAGTTCGCAGAAGCTGCCCCTCGCCGTCGTGCATGCCGCCAAGCCGGTCAGGACGACTATCAGCAACAGGATACGGGTGATGATGTCGGCGAGCCGACGCGTCATTGCCTTGCCCTCTTGGCGAGTTCGGCGCGCACCTGATCGGCAGGCATGGCGCCGACGTCGTTCTGCACCTCGTCGCGGATGTCGCGGGCCTTGGCTTCCTCGGCGGCGCGCTTCTCGCGCTCGAGCCGCGCACCGGTGAGCCGCTGCTTGAAACCCCAGCCGAGAGCGCCAAGGATGCCGGCCATGATAGCCAGCAGCGTCGGGTTGGAGAGGAACGAAAGGAGCAGCGCTGTCATGTCACTGATCCGCCGACTGGTTGGGGATCTGATAGACGCCACCGGCAACCAGCGCGCCGACGATCAGGTCGCGCACAACGGCATCGAGACCCGGGATATCAATCTCGAAATGCCGCAGCCCGATCAAAGTACCGATGCCGAACGCCGCGACTAAGAATTTCGCATACTTGCGCATGTCAGTGTCCTTTTTTCGAGAAGAGCGCGGCAATCGCCTTGCCGATGAGTTGCAGGAAGTAGGCCAGGCCCTTGGCGGGTTCGGCCGGATGCGCCGACACCTGCGGTGCGAGCTCGGGCGGAGGGGATGCAGGCTTTGGCTCGGGGATGGTGAGCGTCTTCGGCGCCTGGCCGATGTAGCCAGCCGCCCGCAGGGCGGTTTCGAAGGTCTTGGCATATCTCGCCAGATCGTCGTCGCGGTCGGTGCCGTTGACGATGCGGCGAGCGCCGACGTAGTCGCAGCGGTCGCCTTTGATGTAGTCGTCCAGCTTCTTGCCGGTGAACATGCCCTTGGTCATGCCGTCGAAGATGGCCTTCAGGGCAATGGGCCAGGTCATCAGCTGGCCCGGTGCGGAGGCGCCGAATTTGCGGTGATTGGTCTCCCAGGTGACTTGCACCAGCCCCTCGCCAACCCATGGGTAATAGGGTTTGCGCCGCAGGTAGTTTTCGCCACCCTTCTCGCGGATTGGCTGCATGGAGTGCGCCGTCTCGTGGTAGGCGGTCGACAGGATGTAGGCGAGATGCGGCAAGGGCGTGCCGCGGCGCTGCGCCTCATCGAGAATGCGCTCGGTGCCGTCGACCTGGGCCTGTGTGAGCGACGTGCCGAACACGCCAGATGAGCGCGCGCGTAAGGCCGCGTAGAACTTGCTACGGTCCATGGGATTTCCTTCAGCTTGAGAGTAAAATGGAGCGGCGCGCGGGAGGCGCGGATCGCTATGCGACCGCTCTCGCCTATGAGTTGGCAGGACTGGTACTATTGGATCGTCGTCATCGCGGCGATGTCGACGATCTTGTGGCTTGTGATCTCGTAGGCTTATGAAGCAGCGAGGATTTCGCGCGCTCGCGCCGCCCCGAAGAGGCCGGTCGCTACACTTTCCAGAAGCGGCCAAAGCTCATGGTCGCTCCGGTACGACGACGCGGACCTGAAAATGTTCTGGACCCGCACCGGCTGCGTAGCCATGGCGGCTTCCACTTGGTCGGCTTCGGCATTCGTCAGGCGCGACCAGAGGTCCACCGGGTACAGGACGATGACGGGTGCGGGTGGCGCGCTCCACGCTTGGAGTATGAAATCCCAAGTCTGGCTCGCATGTTCCGGTGCGGTAGGCACTTCAATCGAACCAGCGGGAGGGGTCGCCCCCTCGAAGCCGCCGACATAAACGCCCTGATCATTGACAAAGTACTTTGTCATAGTCCTGCCCTCACTCCAAAGTTCCAGCTCGCCGCGACGAGATTGCCGAAAGCGCCAGTAGACTTGTTGTAGTAGCCGTAAGATGCGGTGGTGTTTTCGAACCGGATAAACAGGTTCGTTGCATCCGGTACGATGACAAACCGGGCTACGTTCATTGGAATGATGTCGCCAACCGCGTAGCCTTGGGACGCCGTCACGCAGATAAAGTACGGGTAGATGAAAGTCGGGATATCCCCAAGTCCATGCGCAAGGGTAAGCGTGCCCGCGCTCGTAATTGCGCTAAGCCCGCTCTCGTACATAGGCTTGGCAAAGGTCGGCGTAGCCCACTGCGGGGCGGTCGCGCCGGGGTTCATGATCAGCGATTGCAGCCCGGTCCCCTTCGCCAACCTGGCCAACGTCCGAGCAGCGGTGGCGTAGAAGATATCGCCTGCGGCCACCGATGTGGGGAGCCTAGGGAACACACTCGGCGCAGCGCCGTCGCCGATCACGAGGGCTTCCGTGGTGGTATCAAGCTGGATATCGCCTGACACCGTTGGCGCTGCTGCTGCGCCCTGTTTCAGGGTCAGTGTCGGGGTGGTGACCGTTGGGCTGGTCAGCGTCTTGTTGGTGAACGTCATCGCGGCAGACGCAATGCTCGACTTGATGCTGGCCCAAGTCACCTTCGACAGAGTCCAGGACCATGCACTGTCCGCTATGCCGAACTCGTCAGCATCCACCAGGGCGGTCTTGGTGCCGGACCCGTGTATCCACCCAGCCACGGTGTTGGTCAGGTTCGTCCAGATAGCCAAAGACTTGCGATACCAGTGGAAGGCCGAGAAGAGCCCGGGGGTTACCTCAACGTCCTCGGGGTTCGTCGCCCATTTCTGAGCGTTCGTCTCGGCCAATTGTGCTGCAGTCACATTCGCAGGGATGCCGGGGATGTCAGGGGCGAGCCCGGCAACCGTCGCTATTTCATCAGCGATCCCCGCGACCGCAACGAAGTTCGGGTTTATAAGTACAGCCTGCGCCAAATCGGCCGCCGCCTGAGCTGCCGCCGCGTTGCTCCCGCTGTCACTGGAAAGCGTCTCGCTGATCGTGATCGCGTCCGTGCCGACGATGATGGGGTTGTTGCCAAGGATTCGATACTCCCGACCGCCATTGACCGTCCCGTCGGTGACGTTGGTCCGAGTTCCCCGGGCAATGTCGCGCTTGCTGTCGAAGTCGCGAGCGCGCGTCCAAGCTCCCGAGTTGGCGATCCAGATGCCGTTCTCGGAAGGCGCGGTCTGGTTCTTCACCAGCACCCGATCATCGGCGACGAGCACCATACCATCGACCGTCAGTAACCCTGACAAGGCGATGTTGGCGGTGGTGGCTACACGGCACGGCGCTTTATATGCTACCGTTTCGCCATAGCCAGTAATCTGGTCAGAATAGATCGTTGCCACGGGTGGGACCTCCATGGGGAAAAGTGCGGGGAAAGTTGAATTGGCTTGGCTGCATCTCAAGGATGCAGCACCGTGGGGCTACATCTTCTTGGGCACGTTTCTGGCTGTGATCGTTCTTTTGATGGTCGCTAGCGCGACTGGCTTGATGTCGTCGAAATGGGGGCCGGACGGCGCTTGCGGCCCGCGTGGGATGACGTTGGTGGACGATTGCAGCTAGTTGTCGACCAGTTTTTTCAGAGCCGGCTCGACACCCGGCAGACCGGTGCGCTCTTCGAGATCGAAGCCGCCTTCAAGGATCCAGCGCCAATACGGTAGGGTGTAAAACGGGATCATGCCCGCAGCTCGCCCGACATCGGCGGGCGCTAGATCTAAATCGCCAGCCATGCCCCGAGCCGGGATGCCAAGCAGCTGTGCGGCGTCGGTTCCAAGCTGGAACGATGATCCAAGAAGCGAGCCGAAGGCATCCCTGTTTGCATAGCGTGATGCCGGTTGCCGACCATCCGAGCCCGGAACTGCAACCTGCCCAGCCATCGAAGCCAAATTAAAGAAACCTGGCCCGCCCATCTTCTCAAACACATTGTTGATTTCCATCCCTACCGAAAGAATGCCCGACCGCTCCAAGCCCTCGGCGACCCAGGTGCCCGGGTTGTTTGACAGCGGACGGTTGGATTCCACTTGCTTGAACCAGTAGGCTGCCATCCCGAGGGCTGACATCCCGACCGTGCCCGTGACAAACGAGCCGGGGCCTTCCTGCAATCCGCGCATCAACACGCGCTGGTTGGACGCAATGGCAAAGCTCTTGAACTGGAGCAGCGCACGACCGGGCGGGGTGTGGGCGAACAGCGGCACGTCCGCCACGCTCTTGGTGACGATGACGCTGTCGACGTCTTTGTTGAGACCGCCGGCAAAGGCGCGGCGCGCACCCTCATCGTCCCAACGTTCGATGCCGGGAATGTGGACGTTGCCTTCGACCTGGCCGAACTGGTCGAACTGCCTGGCGATCCGCTCGGCCATGAACTCGTCGATGCCGAGGAAGCCCATGTAGCGGCGCTCATCATCCGCCAGCTTGGCATAGTCGCCGGCCTTCACGTTCTTGATGATACGGTTCTGCACCAGCACAGAGGCAACCGCCTTGTGCATGTCGTTCCAGAACGGCAGCAGCGTCATGCGTGAGAACGTGGCGCCCATATTGTCGATCAGCCGCTCGAATGGCGAGTTCATCGCATAGGGGTCGGCAAGCTCGGCCATGGTCGCGATGCGCGACTGCAATGTCCGCTCGGTCACGGCTCCCATCAGCTTGGCATCGGCGACCGAAAGCTTGATCGCATCGAGATTGGTGATCAGCGGGGCGATGCCTTCGCCCATGTACCGCCCAAGGCCATGCACCATCGCAGGCCGTACGGCATCCGTCAGCGACGAAATCAGCACGCCGCCGAGTTGCCGGATGAAGTTGAACGTCCCGGCAGTGCGAAGGACACGGGCAAAGTTCGTGTGCTGGCTGTCGAGCTTATATTGACCGCGGAGCAGATCGCGGACGCCGGCCAGGTCTTCAACGTCGCTCCGTTCCTGCTTGGTAAGCCGGTCGAGCGCCTTGGTCTTGCCGACCTCGTCCAGATCGGACGCCTGCACCTGTTCGCGCAGGAGGCGGTAATCCTCTTCCAGCCGGCTCAACTGGCCTTGCAGGGTGGGCTTGCCGGGCCCGCCGAGGCGCTTGTCCATGCGCGTCAGTTCGACGTCGGCCGCCATGACCCGCGCATAGCGGCGCCCGATCAACTCGATGTCGTGCTCAAGGAAGTCTTCGACGAGGTGATCGGGAATGTTGAAGGTACGTTCCTTCAGCGGCCCGCGCGCCGACATGGTCATGTCATAGGACGGCATGCCCTGATTGGCGCGACCGGTGAGTTGCGAGAAGATGTCGTCGACGATCCCCTTCACATAGTCGGCCCTATCGTCTGGGGACAGGAATTCAGGGATTTCCTGTTTGACGACCGGCACCATCGGTTCGAGCTTGTCGGCCTTCAGCTTGAGCCCGGCGATGCTGGCCTGCATGCGGTCGAGATCCACCGACTTGGCAGCGAGTTCGGCAAGGATGCTGTCGTTCGCCTGGCCTTCCGCCTCCATACGCTTCAGCGCATCGACACGCTTGCGCAGGGAGCGTTCGGAGAGCTTCGCCTTGAACAGGTCGCGCTTGGTGCTGGCATAGTCGACGACCAGGCTGACACGAGGTGAGGCGTTGGCGAGGTCGCGCACGGCATCAAGCTCGAGTTCCAGATTAGTCAGGCCTTCGCTGAGCGTGCGGGCGTCCATTGCCGAGATGTCGCGCTCGTTGATGATCTTGTCGCTGGCCGTGTCAAATTCGCCCAACTCGCGTTCCAGCCGCGAAATCCGGCTGTCCAGCCCTTCGAGGTTGCCCTCGGCGCCCATGACACGGTCGATGAAGTCGCGAACCTCCTTGACCGATACATTCGGCGACAGGCCCACGTCTTCCAGCCACTTCGCTGCCGTCTTGTCGAGATTGTCGAGCAGTTCGGCCGCAGCCTCTTCGTCCGCCGTGCGCAGCGGTGCGCCGCCGAGTTCATCTCGGATCGCCTCGATGATCGCGCGCGGGTCCACGTAGTCGGAGCCATCGCCTGGCAGGCGGGCAAACATGGCGTCTTCGGCCTGAACGAAGTTGTCGACATCACCGATGCCGCCGTCCTTCTTGAATAGGCCGGGATGCGTCTTCGGCGTGACGTCCATGGTGCGCAATTCGCCGTCGAGCTTCGACCCAACGCGAACGCCGCCCTTGCTACGGATCAGCGCCAGGACCGGGAAGCGCTCGCCATAGGATTGCTTGCGACCTGCAGACCGTTCGGCCTTGCGGACCTCCTTCACGGCGTCGACCATGACGGCGCTTTCGTCCATGTTCCGAAGGCGCTTCACCAGATCGGCCGGCGCGCGCGTCTTCATCACATCGAGGCGCGTCTTGCGCAGCCCTTCCAGGGAAGTGTTCTTGCGGTCGCGGATACCCCGACGCTCATTCAGCCGCTCTTCGAAGCTGTCGAGACGGTCGGTCGCCTTTGTCAGTGCCTCGCGCTGCTTATCGGCATCGACAATCTTGTTGCCGATCCTGATCTCGTCGGCCTTGAATTCGAGGTGCGAAAGCTGCTCGTCGATCCATGGCTTCACGATAGCCTTGAACCGGGCTTCGCCGGCATTCAGCCGCGGCGCGTTCCAGAGGCGTGTCAGGTATGACGTCGCCGTTTTGACGTTCACGTCGGGCGGCAGGAGCCCGGCCTCGATAGCCTGCTCCTTCAGAGGATCGAACAGCGATGAGCGCCAGGCAACCGCAGCTTTCGACACGGCGTCGTTTTCGCCGACGTCACCCCGACGCATGGCCTTGCTGACAGCGGTCCTGAATTCCTCCCGGGTCATGTTGAAGTCGGGAGCCTTGCGTGCTTCGTCGTAGATGCCGCGCATGTCGGTCAGGCCCTTGGTCAGCGCGCCACGGTCCCAATATTTCACGGCGCTTTCGACGGCGAGGTTGCCTTCACCGCGCACATTCTTTTCGAGATAGAAGCCGGTTTCCGCCATGTCGGCCATGATCGATCGATGCACGGCAGACGGGCTATGCGCAGCACGCAGCAGCGGGTTGAGCCGGGCCGTAGCCAGGCCGACACCCTTGGCGCCGCCGGCAATGTCGTAATCTTCCAGCACCGGGCGCTCCACTGCAGCAGCACCCGCGCTCTGACCTTCAGCCAGGCCAGATCGGAACTCGGCCATTGCCTCTCCGCCGTCATCACTGCCGGCCATGGCACGGTCGACAGTAGCGAACGCGGCCTTGCGCTCAGCGGCAGAGAACAGCGCCCCGGCACCGGAGCCGAGCAACGCACCGAGCACCGCGCCTGCACCCAACGACAGGGCGCTTTCGGCCAGCGGGCGGGTTTCCTGCGTGGCCTGCAATGCTATCTCGGACACGCCCGCGCCGAGCGCGCCGGCAATGCCCGTCGAGACCGCAGAACGTGCGATGGTCGCGCCGGTCGTGGCACCACGCACCAAGGCGCCACCAGGGATCAGGGACGGAAGATCCACAACGGCGGCACCGAACTGTGCCGCAATCGAGGTCAGCCCCCCGGCGTCGAGGATGCGGCGGTCCTCTTGCTCCATGTCGATCTGGCCTTTCAGGGCAGTGAAGGCCTTGCGATTGAAGACGTCGGCGAAACGCTGCCAATGCGGCTCGTAGCGCGTGCCCTGAATTTCGCCCCAGAGCACATCGCCCGAAAAGCCATCCTCACGCGATGCCCGGTCAATGCCGGACATCTTGTTGTTCAGCGCGGAGCCGATGACGTTGTCCTGGCGAAAGGCCGCTCCTATCACCGACATGGTGTCAGGATCGAGTTCGGGCTCATCCGTCTGCATGTCGAGCGGACGAAAGGCGCCCAGCGCCGGGCGGTCACCGGGATACTCAATTTGCGGCATCATCACCCCACACGGCGTTGTTGATCGTGCGCTTGCGCGCCATGCCCGGGCTGTCGGGCAGTGTCATCGGATCGATGGTTGCTTCCGGTTCGGCTGGCTTCTCATCCGACTGGCGACGGATCGTGGCCGCCTCAGACCGGCCAAGCTCGCGGGCACCTTCAGCGGCTCGTGCTTTCATCCAGTCAGGACCGACGGTCTCTTCGAGCGCACGGTTGGCAGCAGCCTCGCCAGCGCTTTCGGCAGTGTTGGCCGCGTCATTGCGCCCACGCTCTGCAAGGAAGCGCTCCCTGGCCGCGCCAGAGGCCTTTGCGCTTCGATCCTTGATGGAAGCATCATCGACACCCCACGGAGCGCCGAACACCTCGCCAACCTTCACCTGATCGCCATCGCGGTACTGGTAGAACAGCCGATAGCGCGGGCGCCGGCCTGCCTCGATGTCGGCACGGGTCTTGTCGGTCGCCAGGATCGCGACATTGTCCACCTTGCGGTCGAGCTTTGCGGCGAAGTCGCCGGCCGTCTTCATGGCATCTTCGCGCAGATAGTCGAAGTTGCCGCCAATCGCCGGGTAGTGCTGCTCGGGAGGCAGGCGCATGAGGTTCGCAGAGCCTGACACGCCGCTGATGTTCCAGCGGGTCTTGAGGTCGGCAAGTGCTGCAGCCTTGGCCGCACCAGCATCGCCGCCTGTCTCGTAGAACTTCTCTTCGGCAATCTCTCGGTATTCGGCCAGCAACCCGTTGGCATGCTCGGGGATCACGCCGGCGCCTGGCTCAGAGGCGAACATGCTGGGGTCAAAGGCATCGGTGACTTCCGACAGGGTCAGAGCCTTGGCGAACTTGTCCGCTTCCGGCTTCAACACCTGCTTATTGGCCTTCACGGTTGGGTCAGTCATGCGCAGGATGCGCGCAGCGGCGTCTTCGCCGCCCATGCCCAGGTCGTTGACCATGTGCCGGAACATCGCGAGCTTGTCGCGCGCACCGGCTCCGCCCTCGAAGGCACCGAACGAGACCGGGGCCAGCGCCTCCAGAAGATCGGCCTGAGACATTGCCGCGGCGAACTGGGCCGGATCGGTCGAAGCCACGCCCTGGCGCACCTGAGCTTGAACGCTCTTGGGAATGTATCCCGTAGACCGAACGAAGGTTTCGGTGATGACCTGTGCGGTTTCAGGCGTGGATGCCTTCATCATCGCGTCGTAGGCCTTGTCGCCGTTCTTGCGCTCATCAGCATCGAAGCCGTTCACGGCCGCGCCGGGGTCTTGCGAAACCACCTTGGTGACGAGGTCGCGGACGTCGCCGTCCTCTTTCGTCTTGGTCCGCAGTGCCTTCAGGAGCGTGGCCTTGTCGCCATCGTCGATGTTGGCCATTAGGATTTGCTGATCGCTGACCACCTCGCCGGTCTCAATGCCGAGCGAGAGCGCATCCTTGAAGGCGGTGCGCTGCGCGGTGACCTGCACCTGTGCGTCGCGGTCGGCTTTCTCTTGAGCAGCAACCGCCTTGTCATAGAGGACGGTGCGGTCTTCGAACGACAGGTCGGCATATTGCGGCGCGACTTCGCCGCTCGCCCCGCCCATCTTCTTGTCGGACCAAGCGCGGGTATCGGCGGCCGACTTGCCTGCGAGGAACGAATTCGCCCGCACCACGTCCTGTCCGACGATGCTGCCAATTGGGGCATTCGGGTCAGCCTTGAGAACCTGCACGGCGCCGGCCGAGCCGAGGAAATGGGCCAGATAAAGATTGCCCGGCGTGATCGCCACGCCGCGGTTGGTCAGATACTCGGCATTGTCCCGCGTCAGCGCCGCAGTCATTTCCTTGGCCAGAGGGCCGTTGGTCTTGAGGGCGATGATCTCGGCGGCGCTCTTGCCGGCAGCGATGTCGGGCCGGTGCGCCCTGACAGTTGCCAGCCAAGTGGAGTCTATGAACTGACCGAGCCCGGCCGCCGTAGAGTTCGGGTTTCGGGCTGACGGGTTGCCGCCGCTCTCAACACCGATGATCTTGTTGACGACGACGTCGATTGCATCGCCTGATGAGCCGACGCCGAGCCTGCTTCGTGCCTCCGGCCCGTTCTGGCGCTCGTCAATCGTCCATAGCGCTTCCGCGCGCCGCTTGCGCCACTCTCGCTTCGAAATGTCGACATCGATGGCAGAGCGCCCCGACGAGGCGGCGAGCGCGTCAGCCTCGGCGTCGGCCTCCTTCCACCCATCAGGATTTTCGTTCAGCCGGCCAAGGATGACGTTCTGGCCATCGTCGACCTTGACCTTGGCAACGCGGTCCTTCTCGGCAACGGAGAAGTCCTTCGCCTTGCTGGTGATCGCGCTTTCCAGCCCGAAAAGGCGCTGGTCGTATTCCGGGCGCAGGGCCTCCGGCACCGTGCCTATGAAGTCCTTGGCCGCCTTGAAGTAGCTCTCGCCTGCCGAGGTCTCGAAACCATCGGCGCCCACCGGTGCCTTGATGACGGCATCGGCGAAAGCCTTCTTCTGGGCGTCCTCGAACTGCAGAAAGCGGCTGTGCGTCTCGAACTTCTGCTGATCGTCGACTTCGGCCTTGCGCTTCTTCTCGCCCGCCCGCATGCCGGCCGCCATCGACTGCATGCCCTGGCCGAGCTGCGCCACACCGCGACCGATGGCCGACGTGTCATAGGACGCGATAGGGCGGCCAGAACGACCGCTAGGCGCCGCGCCGAGTTCTTCAGCGCCGGGAAGCTTCAAAGCCATCAGTAATATCCCCCGGCATTCGCCTGTGCCCAAGAGCCGCTATACCGGCCCCGGTATTTGGTGGTGGCACCAGCGCCCCAATCCTTGGAGAATGACCCCACGCCATCCATGAGCGTGCCGGCCGCGCCGAACATGGCGCCGGTCATCGCGGCCTTGCCTTCCATGCGTGAAGCCGCTGCCTGCGCACGGCGGCCCTTGGCGCGCTCATCGCCGCCATAGCGGATCATGCCTTCCTGATAGGCGCCCTCCTGCACAACGTCCCCAGCCAGGTCGAGGACGGTCTCATCCAGCGCGCCGAGGTTGGACGACGAGGCGACGGCCTGCTGTCGTGACAAGATGAAGTCGCGCTCCTTCTTGACCTTTGCGGCCTCACGCTGCGACGCAGCCTTTTCTTCTGCCGCCTGCTGCTCAAGCTGCTGGGCTTGGTATTCGGAAGCGGACTTCTGCGCCGCGCCCGCTGCAAGTGTGCCAGCCGCCGAAACGGCAGTGCCGACCATGCCGAGGATCGCGCTTAGGCCGAGATCTGCCATGACCAGATGTCTCCTTCTTCATGCTGAAAACCGAGACGGCGGAGCCAGTTCGGGGCGGTGGGTTCGTCAGGATCGCAGCGGGCAATGATGCGCTTGTGCTGCTTCTTGGCCGTCTCGATCAGGTCGATGGCCGTCTTGTGCATGGTCTTGCGGAGCGGTCTCGCTTCGTCGCGCAGATTGCAAAAGGCGATGACCTTGCCCTGTGTCAGCCAGAAGCCGGCCACGGCGACCAGCTTGCCGTCGACAAAGCCGGCAATGCCCTTGACGGTCGGCAAATAGCCTTCCTGGCCGTACCAGTCGGCTAGATGCTCATGAGTGAGCGGGACGATTTCCGGGGTCATGCCTTGTCGTGCGTCTCGACGGTGATCACCGCGGCCTGCAACATGCACGGCTTAGGTGCCGTTGCCCGCATGCAAAGCCGGCTGTCGGGCTTCCACTCACCCGGAAACGGCGTTGCCGGCTCTTCGTAGTCGGTGAAGATTTCGTCCAGGTCGACAGGACGGCCCTGATAGAGCCGTGGCAGCTTGTCCATGTTCACGAAGTCCCGGCCGAACTCGATGCCGTCATTGTGCGCCAGGCCTAGGATCACGCCGACATAGTTGACACGCTTGATCTGATTGAGCGCGGTTCCGGCCGCTGCCGCATAGGCCAGCTTGGTCGACTTGTAGAATGCCTGGTATTTGAGCCCGACCATGACATCGGCGTTCGTGACCGTCGATGTCATCGCAATGCCGCCGCCTGTGACCGTGTATTCGCCGCGGTACTTCCCCGCAGCCCACACGACCACCTGCCTGCCTTCGAGGTGCGACAGGCCAGTGACATCGGTGCCGGTGACGTTGGGGATGATGACGAAGCTGTCGGCCTGCTTGTTCATCGTGCCACCGACGCAGTCCGCCTCCATCGCCATCTTTTCGAGATAGCGCTTGGTCTGGCCATTCACGGTGCGGCGGACGCGATAATAGACTTGGTCCTCATCCTCACCGGGGAGCACCGACACGCTTTCGACAGCGCCGTTGTCCGCCATGCGGATGCGCGACCAGCAGGTGACATCCTCAGTCGGCTCATAGGTCAGGAGCACGACGGTTCCATCATCAAGCCAGACGTGAATGCGAGTGTCCGGCTGACGCTGGACGGCAATGCCGACCACATTCGCGCTACCGGTCAGGTCAGGACAGAGCAACGTCAGGTCGCGCGGCACGTAGTCGTAGCTGTCAGTGTCAAAGACCAGCTCGAACAGGCGCTTGCCTGAGCGCTGAGCGAAGACACCTCGGCTGTCCACCTTCGCCGCGTTGGCGCCTTGGCGTGACCCCTGGCTTGAAGGATCTCCGGCTTGCGCGTTCTGCGGCGTCAACGGCTCATCAATGGACGTGGATTTGATCGAGAACTCTGTGCCAGGCGTTCCGACGATCAGGCGACCGAGCGACAGCATGAAGTTGATGGTGTCGACCGGGCCCGCGCCAAGGGTGCGGTTCACAGGTCCGGCATCACCTTCAAAGCTGGGGTCGAAGTTCTCGTAATCGTCTGAGACCGACCCAATGAACCGGGTCTTGCCGGCCCACCAGATGCGGCCCTTGTGCAGGGAAACGGCGCTTGGCCAGCCTTGGCGGTCGGACCAGATGCCTTCTTGCCAGTCGTCGGTGAACTCGCCGACGGCGAAGGGCTGCAAAATCTCGATGTTGGCGCTGGTCGGGGAGCTGTAGCCAACCACCCGACAAATCCCATGCGCACCGTCGCCTCGATAGTCAATCGTGACCTCTGCGGCGCCGGACGTGTAGGCACCCGGCTTGAAGCCGACCCGATACCACTGGATGACATTGTCCAAGGTGGCGCCGGGAGCATGGGCGGTCGTGCCATTGGTTGTGAACGTGACACCAGAGACGTCGATAAAGCCTTGGTCGGGACCGTCATAGGATCGCTGAAGGGTAAGCGTGCCCGCCCAGGTCCCAGCCCGGGTGATGCTGAAGTCGTTGTCCGCTCCAACACCGTTCACGCGCCAGGCACCAGTGAAGGCGCTTTCCGCTCCAAGCTTGAACTTCTGGCTCCGGCCGCCATGAAAGAGACGGAACAAAGCCCCGACGTGCGAGGGCTTGAAAAACGGGATGTCCGACTGGAGCGTCGTATTGCCGGCGTTCGCTCCGGGCTTCAACCTCACACGAGCCGAACGGCCGATATAGAACGGGCCGCTGCTGGGCTGGTAGAGCACGAGCGACCAGCTGTCGGTTGCTCGGCGTTCGATACGTCGCTGCTGATAGCCCTTGCAGGCGAGGAAGACGACGTCGGCCGACTGATCCCACCGGACATAGGGCAGATCAGCGCTTGCCCATGGCACGTCAAGTTCCATCGTGCCAGCAGATGCAACCTGAATGGACGACACCAAGCGGTCGATGTCGCGGTCGCTCTGGAACTGGATCCAGAAGCTGCCCGAGGGCGTGAACGCGAGGCTGTGCGCCCCGGTGCGCAGGGACGTTTCGGCGATGTAGTCATCGTCGCCAGCGGTCGAGCCGCAACGGAACGTCACAGGGCCACGCGAGACAATGATGTTGAGGGCATGGCGCTTGTTGGCATCGCCGCCCGACACAGTGATCTGTCGCCGGCAGACTGCGAGCCCTCCAATGTTCACCGCATTGAGGACCAGCCCCGAGCCGCCGAAGCCCAGCGTCCCGCCGTTGGTTGATGCGTCGGTCCAGTTGGTCGACGTTGCAAAGTTGCCGTTGGAAATCGCGGTCGCGACAGCCACACGCGAGACCAGAACGTCATTGACGCGGACCCGCATCTTGCCGTTGGCGAACTCGATCAGTGCGGTATCGTCGGTTGCCGCGACGAATGGCACGTCAATCGCGAAAGCGTCGTTTCGGCTTGATCCGAGGTAGCTGAAGCCAGGCCGAAGAGCCATCGAGCCGGCAGTCTTCGGCAGCCAGTTTTCCATGACCTCGGCGGAGAGCCTGATGCGGTCGACGTCGACGCGAGCAAGCGCAGCTTTCGAGACGATGCCACGGTTCCAGGCAAGCAGGGGGGCGTTAGTCTTAGGCATCAGCGACGCCCATGTTCACGAGAGAGACCGCCGCCACGGCTGGCGACAAGGCGACCGGTGGGCGGGAACTTGGTCACCGGCTCATTCATCACGTCGCGGTTGGAAGCGGTCTTCCACGCCTCCTTCTTGGCCTTGCTCAGCCGATCCATCTTCTCATTGGAGCCGGTGATTTCCTCGCACGTCGCGACTGCGAGCGATGTCTCGACGTAGGCGACGAAGCTTTCCGGCCAGCGGCCGAGGTCGAGCCCGAAATCAGGATCGCTCGAGATGTAGCGGACGAAGATTGTGTCGATGTCGGCCAGCCAGAAATCGGTGCGGTCATCGTATTCCAGCAGAGGACGCCGGCCGTGCGCGTCAACCGTCATTGCCGCGGTACGCAGCCAGTCGTCGGGCTTATCGAACACGAACTTGAAGCCGATGGTGCTGTCGACGGAAGGACTGGTTTCAGCCTTGCGAAACCGCATTGCGAAGTTCCACAGCCCAGCCTCAAGGCATACCTTCACTGTCTTCGCATAAGCGAAGTCGAGCGCGCGCCGGCCCTTGCCCTCGTCAGTGAGGGCAGAGAGACGCGGTTGGCCCAGGAGGATCAGGGCGCCGTTGTAGAGGCTGAGCTGGTCGGTCATGGATCAGGCCGCCAGTTTGCTGCGCTCGGCGATCCAGGCGGCCGCCTCGTCCTTGGTCTCGAAGCCGTCCTGCAGCACCTTCTTGTCGGTAATGCGCACCGCCTGCCACTTCGACTTGGGGCCGCCCCAGCGCACTTCGTTCTCGGCAGGCTGGTCGATATTGGCCGTGTTCGACAGTGCGGTTGGTTCGATGATGAACGCCACGCGCGCGCCACCAAAGCCACCAGCGCCGACTTCCACGACGAGGACTTCCGCGAACCACGAACGGTCGAATGCAATCACCTCGATACGGTCATCGGGGCGTAACTGGCGGGCGACATGCACCCAGTATTTCGGATCGAGCAGGCTCTCGGGCGTGTCGTCGATGCCAGCGACGATGCGATAGAGCGTGCGCTTGC
Source organism: Aminobacter sp. MSH1 (assembly GCF_003071665.1). GTDB lineage: Bacteria > Pseudomonadota > Alphaproteobacteria > Rhizobiales > Rhizobiaceae > Aminobacter > Aminobacter niigataensis. Next base: position 5,140,476 of record NZ_CP026265.1, read on the forward strand.
TTTCGGCCAGCGCGAGGCCGTTGACATGAACGGGCATGGGAAGCTCCAGATTGAAAGGAAAAGGCGGGAGCCGAAGCCCCCGCCGTCTTGGTCGGACCGCTAGTCGGTGTCGGTCGCCGTCAGTGCCGTGCCGTCGGCAAGATCCACAGCCGAAGCCGTGGCGGCATTCACGAACGTCAGCGAAGTGGCCGAAGTGTCGGTGTCGGTGATGATCACCAGGTCACCGGCACGCATGCCGAGCTTGAAGCCGTCGGTGAAGTAGCCCGAGACACGAGCGTCGGAGAGCGCATCGGCGCTGTCGTATTTCCAAATACGACCGCCAACGATGCCCTGGCCGATCAGCTTGGGAGGGTTCGAGGTTGAATAGGCCACTGGTCAGCCCTCCTTACGAGGCAACGATGGCAGAGCCATCGTGGTTGATGACGCAGACGCCGCCGTTCTGAAGGAGCTCGGAGCCCATGAAGCACGTGGTGCGTGCGTACGAGTAATCCTGCTCTTCGTCGTAGCCGACGACCGAGGCGAGAGTGTCCTTGTCGCACGCATGGCCAATGGCCGAGCGGTGGTAGACAAAGCACTTCTCGGCATTGGTGCCGACGCCGGGGACGTCCGGGTGAACCAGCCAGTTGACACCCGCCCAACGCAGAACACGCTTCAGAGGGCCACCGGCAAGCGGGGCCATGTCGACGTAGTCGCGAGAGGTGAAGGTCGTGTCACGCATGAAGTACGTGTACATGGCCGGGGAAATCAGACCCCACATGTTGTCGATTTCCTGAACCGGCACCTTGGCCAGGCCGAGGATGCCGATTGCCTTGGTGACCAGCGTCAGCGAGCCGGTCGCCGCAGCGCCCGTGTCGTTGGTGCCAGTCGCCAGTTCGGTGATGATGTCCGCGTCGATCTTGCGGTTCATCACCTTCAGCGTCGTGTCCTGCATGATGCGCTTCTGGTCGCCCTGCGAGGCGAACACGTTGAAGCTCGTCTTGCGGACCAGGTCGTGCCACTCAACCAGCGTTGCAGTCTTCTGGCTGAGGTTGTCGGCACGGGCCGGGATCAGACCGTTGACGCCGCGCGTGGATGCTTCCGCGCCGCCGCTATCGGCGACAAGGAACTCTGCAGTGTTGCCCTTGCGCACAAATTCCGTCGTCACCGACATGCGCAGCGGGCTTTCACCGGACTCGAAGCCGGCGATGTATTCCTGTCGGTACTGTTTCTGGAAAGCCGTGTCGGCCATGGTTCCAGTCCTTCAATGTGAGGGATCGGAGCCGTAGGCAGGTTGACCGCTGGTCGACGTCGCGGGTTGTCCGGATTGCTCCGGGCCGCTGTGTCGCCCTTCGGGGCTGATTTCGGGCTTGTGTTGGGAGTGCCTGAGACGGAGCCGCTAAGCGGGTTGGCCGTCGGTTGGCAGGTATCAGGCCTTGAGCTTGTCGCGGGCCGTGATCAGTTGACGATAGCGCTCCTGCGCTGCCGCATCCTTGTGCCAGGCAACGCGGTCGTTCCGCATCCTGGTTTCCATCTGAGTGATTTCCGCCTGTATCGTCTGAAGGCCAGTGCCGCCAGGCGTGAGGACGGTAGCCATGGGGTTCTCAGCGACCGCCTTGGCCGCGAAGAAGCGCAGCACGGCAGGGTGATTGCCGATCTTGGAGCCGTCAGCCATGCGACCGCCGAACAGATTGTCGTACAGTTCAGGGTCGACGCTCTCGAAGTAGGGCCGCATCGCTGCGAAGTTGCCGGCATAGTCGCCGCCCCACTCCGACTTGAGCGTGGTCTCGGCCTCTTTCTTGAAGGCAGTGTCCTGCTCTGCCTGCTGGAACTGCACTTCCTCCTGCATGGCGTAGTATTCGTCGACCATGGCCGACATATCGGCCGGCGCCACACCGCTCTTGATTGCACGCTCGGCAAAGGCACTGACCACGGGAAGGTCAGCTTCGCCGATCTGGCGCTTGTCGGGCAGAACGATGGCCTTGACGTAATCCTCGACCTTGTCGGGGATATTGTTCTCCTTGCGGAAGGCCGCCCATTCTTCGTCGGTTGCCTTCTCGCCGGGCTTGCCCTTCGGCTTCACGCCTTCGGATATCTTGCGCTGGGCCTCTTCCTGCGCCTGAAGCAGTGCCTCCGGTGATGCGAAGCGCTTCAGACGATCCAGGCGCTTGGCGTCATCCTTGGCCAGCTTCTCGCGCCAATCGTCGCCCCATGGGCCAGCCTGTTCGGCGGCTGGGGCCGGCTTGACCTCTTCGGTGGGAGCCGGCTCGGGGTTAGGCTGCTGCTGTGCTGCCGGGGCCGGCGAAGGCGCTGGGGCAGGCACCGGTGCGGGTGCGGGTGCAGGAGCGGGGTTTTCGGCTGATGCCGCGCCCGCTGCGAGCGTGTCTTCCGACATTGCTTATCCTTTCGGGAGGTCAGGTTTGAGATCGGAGATGGAAACGTTGATCAGCTTGACCAGTTGAAGCCCGACGTTGCGGCGCCCGGCGAGATAGTCGCTCGCATCGGGAGCGCCAGGCACGAAGGTCTCGTCATACGTGCTGGCTGCTTGGGTGATGATCCAGTTCATGCAGGCCATCTGCTGACTAGGCGTGGCATTGCCAGCAGCGACCGCCTTGACGGCTTCCGCAATGGCCACCGTGTAGACCGCTGGCGCGATGGGGTTGCGCCTCATGCGGCACCCGCCAGCGCCTTGACCATCGGAGCGGCCTTGTTGGCGACTTCGGCGGCACCACCAACGTCAGCGGCCATCGCTGCGGCCTGTTGTTCCTGCTGCATTTGCTCCACGGCGGCGGCCAGGCGCTTTTCATCGTTCAGCCAGCTTTCCGGCCAGCCGATCCGGCGCAGCATGTCCTTGACGATTTCCATGGGGTTGGCGAGCTTGGCCACGGTCGGGTCGAAGCTGGCGCCGGCCGATATGATCTCCATGCCTTCCGAGAGCTTTGCCTTAAGCGTGTCGCCTTCCAGATCGGTGATCGGCGACTTGAAGGAGAACTCGACACCGGCACCTTGGAGCGAAGGCGGGATTTCGTTCGCCGGGAATGCACCCAGCGACCGCATCACTGCGAACGTCTCGGAACATAGCGGCTCTGAATATTCGGCCTCGATCGGTCCGAAGATCGGGATTTGCGAGCGCATCTGCTGCTCGACAATCTTGCGGACCTCATAGGCCGTCTTGCCGCTGGTCTCAGGCAGGCTGATCTTGTCCAGCATGAAGCCAAGGCGCTGGCGCATGGCGAAGCGTTCCGCCATGTCCTGTCCGAACGGGAGGCTAGAGGGGTCGCTGTTGACCGGGCGCAGCGCCTCGCCCAAGCGCTCATCATATTCGGCATCGATCCATGTGATGCCACCAGCATAGAGCCCGATATCACCACGCACGGCATCGAGCGTGGCGACCATGGCAGGGTCGACCGCCTTCTCTCCGGCTTCGAGCAAGATCCGTTCGATTGTCTGCGACGTGCGGCCATCAGCCAGGACGATGGAGGTGAAAGGCGAGGCGCCGTACTGCGTGCCGTCGACAGAGAGGCCACGAGGGATGACATAGCCGCGATAGGTGCGAGGGATGTTCTCCAGCACCTCGCCATGATCGGGCATGACCCACAGCGACACATACGGCTGATCGGCGCGCACCTTGTAGCCGACATCATAGGCGTTGGACGGCACCACCACATGACGCACCTTGGCCGTGGCGTAGGGGTTCTTCTCGGCATCCTTGCGGAGGGCTTCGGGAACCTTGTCGCCGAACTTGGCAACCAGATTGCTCAGGGTCGACGTGTCATTCCGGTGAATGTCGGTGACGGCGCCCTTGAAGTCCTGCGACCAGGCGCAATCGCGCAGATGCCAGTTGCGATAGAACAAGTTGCGCCGGTCGGGCGCTGCACAGACCTCGACGACACCTTGGCCGAACGTCACGAAGTCGTGGTCGCCTGCCACCGTTGCCCGGTAAAGCTGTGCTCCCGTCGAGTACATGACACTGCGCTGCAGCTTGGTCGCGTATTCCAGCCAACCACGCGCATCGCCGTCCTTGTTCCTGGCATCATCCAGCGCCTTGATGCTGAAGAAGTCCTGCGGCCGCATCATCGGCTGGAACAGGTTGCCCATCTCCCGGCGATACAGAGCACCATCGGACGAGAACGAGCCCGACGCATAGTCAGCCCCCATCGTCATCGGCGACGTGAACGAAGCCCGCTCATAGTAGAAGTGCTCGGCCAACTCCTGCCACAGGCAGAGCAGGCCCACCCGTTCCGTGAACAGGCGATTGCCGTTCTCGATGACAGTCTGAATTGCAGGAGAGAGCGCCATCAGGCTTAGGCCCCGAGCTTGCCGGTCGATCCCATCAGGTTTTCCGACATGATGGTGCTGTCGCGCCCGCCACGCTGGCGCTGCTCAGCAATCTTGCGGCGGCGCTCGGCCAGGATTGCAGGGTCTTCAGGATCGGGCATTCGGGTCGCAGCCTCGACCTTCGGCATTTTCGGCTTGAACAGATTGGCCATGACAGGCTCCTTTCAGAACATCAGGGAGAAGAAGGCGACGGCAGTGGTCAGCCACGAGGCAACCGCAAGCGTCTTGGCGACGGTCTCACCCACCTCGTTGAGTTCGAGGTCGCACAGTTCCTCGCAGACGAACGCCAATGCGCAGGTTGCGGCCACCATCATAACCGCGAACGGCTCATTCCAAGCGATGCCGGCAGCGGCCAGGACGAGCATCAGCACTGCCCCAGCGGTGTTCTGGTTCATCGTCTTCCACCCTTGTGTTTGGCGTAGCCGAGAGTGACCTGAGGCAAGGACCGACCGTTCGGGCCATCGTCGCGGCGGGTTAGCGAGGGGAACAAGTGCGCCAGACCCCAGATCATCGCGTCTGCCCGATCAGGTGAGCGAGAGCCGACATAACCGGCTGTCGTCATGGCGCAGAGCTGGTCCTCGAGATCAGGGAACAGGCCGACCAGTGAGACCTTTTGCTGTTCGAACAGGACGGACACAGGCTCAGCCCGCACCACCTTGCCCCGGCTGGCCTTCACTGCCCGATATGGAACCGTGATGCCCTTGAGGGCAGCGGCCGAGCGGACAATCTCGGCGACCATCGCCCCGCCGAAGTTCTCTTCTGCCACCACACAGTCAGCATCATGCCGCTCATAGGCGGAGACGACAGCCTGTCCCCATTGAGCAGGAGCCATGCGGCCCGAGAGGTCTTCGAGGATGTAACCCCGGCCATCCTTGCCGAGACCACAGACGACTATGCCGACCTCATCCGAGCGCTTGTCTTCCTCGCCGGCAACACCAGACGGATCGACTGCGACGACGATGCGCACCATTTCCGGCACCTTGCCGTCGACGATGCGTTGCTGATCGAGCAGTTCCAGCGTCCAGAGGGCACTATCGGAGACATCAGCGAACTGGCCGAGCAGGAAGCGGCGGCGCATGGCCTCGCCCATGTTCTGCAGCTCTTCCAGATAGGTCGCCGGCAGATTGTCCATGTTGTCGGCTGGGTTCATCACCAGCGCGGCGAAGTTATTGGGGTTGGCCAGTGCTGACTTGCGGTCAGGATCGCGCTTTTCGATGAAGAGCCGATACGTCCAGTGCGCCATGCCTGGCGGGTTGCAGTCGTAGTAGGCCTTGAGCCGAAGCGGCGTGTTCTGCGCCAGGCGCGTCATCGCCATGTTGCGGGACGCATAGGGGATCTGGCTGCACTCGTTCAGGTACATCGTCGCGTATTCTTGCCCGAGGATTTTTTCGGTACGCTCTTTGTCGTCGAGGCCGCCAAACCAGATTTCAGACCACCGACCCGCTCCGCTGTTAGGCGTGCTGTCGCTGGTCGGGACAGCGTAGAACCAGTCTGTCTTATCGAGGTGGCAGTGAGTTGCCGTGCCCGGAAAGCACAGGTCCATGACCTTGGGCAGCGTATCGAGGATGATAGACGCCTTGATGTGATTGAAGCGGTAGCGAAGCATCGCGTGCCGGCTTCTGTGGGCCATCGCCCGGATCATCGTCCCGCGCACGAACCCGAATGTCTTGCCCGAGCGCGACCCGCCATAGGCCATGACGTGGGTTGCAGCCGACCCCATCAGGTCGAGTTGCTTGTCCTGCTTGACGCTGAGCTTGAACGTCACAGGATCGAGGCGTCCCGGCCTGCAATGACCACTTGCACCGACACACCAACGCCGCCCGCCTTATCCTCATCGAGCAGCTTGTGCAGCTTTGCCTTGCCCATGATCGCGGACACGGCAGCAGAGGCGCCTTTCTCATCCTTCATGGCGTGCGCGCGGGCTTCTTCCAGCTCTTGCGTCAGCGTGCCGATGGACACCATCGTTAGGTCGCGGGCTTCCTGCTGAAGTTCCTTGACCCTTGCGGACACCTTGGGGTTGGCGAGCAGTCGGCTTGCCTCGCTCCATACCGTCTCCGGCTTGGTGTCAGCGCCTACATCATGCGAGCGCCGATAGGCTTCCGAGGCATTGCCTGTCTCGACATATGCGAGTGCGAACCCCTCCTGCTTGACAGTAAGATCAGACATTGGTTCGCTCAGCGCGCTCCATTATTGGAACCTGCCAGGGCTCAGTGGGTTGAGGCAGAAGGAATGGAATTGAGATGAGCGAGACGAAGCCAATCGTCGGCTATGCGGTTTACCCGCCACCGTTCCCCGGTCTGCCGTATCTCGCCGTAACCTTTCTGCCGGACGGCAAGGTTGAGGCGCGGCGGTTCGAGAGTGGAGAGGCGGCAGCGTCCTATGCTGACGAGCTTGCTAAGGGGCGCAGACCGCAATCGACCAAGCATTGAAGCGGTTAGACATCGCCGTCCCTGTATTCCAGCAGGCGGTGCTTCAGGCGTTCATTGGCGCCGATCAGGGTTGCGATGTTGTCGCCGGGCTCGAATGCCGTCTGGGTGAAGCCCTCGTTGTCGACTGCTGCAATGGCAATGCCGAGCAGTTCGCCGCGCTCGGCAATCTCCAGCATGTTCTTGAGGGTTTTGATGACGCCGTCACGATGCTCTTGCGTCTTGGGGACGAGATGGACGACTAGCGGGTCTGGCTTGGCTTCCATTTGCGCGATACCTTTCAGGACCAACCAGGGGGAGGCGCGCCATATGGGAGACCGGGAGAATGCGCGTTCGGGGAGGAGGGATGCGATGGACTTCACCCAAGCCAAGCGGGAAGTGCTGACTAGATGGCTGGCACTGCCCGAGCATGAGCGGAAGGCAAAGACCCTCAATGAAGTCGCCAGCTTCGCCATGAAGTTGGGGCAAGAAATGCGTTTCGCCGTGGGTGAAGGCGTAGACCGTGACGAGATCATCAACGGCTGGCTGCAAGCCGAATGGCGTGCAAGCAGGCGCAAGCCATGATTTCCCGAAGCGAACCTTAGGAAGGGACGAATGGCAAACCGCTTACGCTATAGGTACGACCCAGAGAGCGTACTGACGCAGGTCTTGATCATCTGGCCCCAGAATCGTGCCGAGCATTTCGTCTATTGCCCGCCAGTCGGCGATGAACTCCCATGGATCCAGGAGTTTGCAGACTATGACGAGGCAATAGGTGTCGCATCACATCTGATAGCGAAGACTGGGCAGCGACATGTCCAGCTCACACGCGACAGTGTTACTTGGTGGCTTACTGGGCTGAAGCGAGTAGACTGAACTCCGGGCGCATTTCCCCTGTGGCCGGGGTGGCGATCTGCCCCGCATTGCTCCGGCGTGTGACTCTCAGGCCCCGCACAGACGAGCAAATCGCCAAATCATTACGGCCCCGAAATTAACCTGCCTGCCCAAGGATTACAAGAGGGGCCTTCACGGCCACTTCCCGACCGAACATCTGCAGCATCATGATGACGTGTTCGTCGGTTGAGGCAGAGACAGGCCCATGCAGGCCGGCAAGCGCGCCGCTGATCACCTTGACCGAGGAACCGGCTTCCATCCGCCCATGTACCCGCATCTCGTCGTACTCACCGGTTTCCTGCTTCGCCCGGATCGCCTGCACTGTTGCATCAGGGATAGGCACCGGCTCGCCGTTGTTGGAGCGCAAGACACAATCGACGCTCTCGCAGTCCAGCACGCGCGGCCAGTGATCCGACGCCAGCACGAACAGGTAGCCGGTCAGCAGCGAGAAATACTTGACCGACCAGCGCTTGTGCCGGGCGTGTTTGTATTCCTTGCGGAACCGCGGCACGTAGACCACCTGGCCAAAACCGGCGATTTCCTCTGCTGCCTTGAGTTCCAGTGACGGTCGCGCGCGGACGACGTACCAGCGTACCGTGTCGGTGGCTTGCTTCATTTGGCTTCCTTCGTCGACAGATATTCGGCGGGATCTATGCGGCGGCCTTCAGAGGCAGGGCCGAAGGTCCCAAGCTTGTTCTGCTGGTATTTGTCCCAATCCTTCGGACGATATCCGCGAAGGCTGAGAAGTGACTGAAGATGCAGCAAGGCTGGGAAGCATGGGCGGCCCCGTTTAGGCATCCGCACCTTTCGCCGACCGAGCACCGTCCCGAGATAGAGCGCCTGGCGCTCGGTCTTGAGGTGGTCGACATCAACGCCTTGCTTGGCGAGCCAGTCGCGCAGACCGCCCAACTCGTCAGGCATAATGTAGTGGGCCTCAGGTTTCATGCTCCGTCCTTACTGCCAAGCGTGGCGTAGCTGTCGGGATAGTCACGGAAGCGTCGGTCGGCGCCGATGAACTCGAACTTGACAGAGCCTGGCCGACCGCAAATCGGCTGGCGCCTGATCTTTTTGGAGATGACGAAGGTGGTTTCGTTCTCGTAGTCCCGATACACGACCAAACCCGCATCGGCCTTGTTACGCCAGTGCGCACTGCCGGCCAGGTCGTACAGGCTGGGGACCGGGTCTTTCCCGTCTTCGCCGGGTTTCAGTTTGGTCGGGTGAATGACCATCCAGACCGTGCACTCATGGTGCTTGGCAAAACGCTTGCACTTCGAGATCAACTGCGAAACGAATTCTGTCTCCGTCAGTTTTTCCGGCCGCGATGCTTCGATCTCGTTGTAGGGATCGAAGACGACGTTCTTGACGCCATAGCGGATCACCGCGGCTCGCGCCCGCTCCAAAAGCCAGTCTATGGAGGGGGTATGCTCTACAGCACCAAGCAGATAGATGCGCTCGTTGAGCCACGTCATGGCGTCCAACACATCCTGCTTTGTCAGCCTCGGCGTCGGCCCGTCATGAAAGGGTCCGCCGGCCCAGATTTCGCATAGGTCGGCGATGTGGTTTGCCTCGCCGGTTTCTGGCGAGAACATGGCCCATTTCTCGTTTCGCAGCCGGGCGGTCTGCACTGCGATCTGGTCGATGACGCGCGACTTGCCGTGGTTCGGAACGCCGGTAACGGCAATGAATTGCCCTGGAATGTATTTGAAGGCCTTGTCGAGTTCGTAAAACCCGGTGGTCAACGGCTGGGGACCTTTGCCGTCATAGAGATCCATGACGCTCAGCGAGAACGCTTCGACGTCGTGCAGACCGTCAATCGGCCACGGCTCGGCATTCGCGATGCACTCGCGCAGAACGTCCGCGCCATGGCTGCTCAGGCATTCGTTGGCGTCTTTGCACTGGACATCGCCGAGTGTCGGCATGCGCACCCGGAAGCAGCGATCACGGCCAACGCGCTTGGCTATCTCTTGGGCCAGTAGCTCGCCCGGCTCATCCATGTCGGTGGCGATCAGCACACGCCTGACCTTGGAGATTGCCTCCCAGTGCGTCCCGAACGGCTCATAGCGCTTGTCGCTGGTCTCAGGGCCAGACGGCGCCCCATTGGGCAGCGAAACCACGTGTTCGAATCCAGCGTCGGCGAATGACATCACGTCGACCTCGCCTTCGCAGACGATCAAATCCTCGCCTTCTTCAATCCTGTCTGCATTGAAGAAGGTCGGCTCCGGGTCCTTTTCCTGCCGGAAGTGCTTCTCGGCGGTGCGGTACTTCACGTTTCGCAACTGCCCGGCCCACTCGTAGGGGAAGGCGATGCAATCTTCCTCGCGTTCCGTCTGAGGGAACCACTGCCGGGTTTTGTAGACCCCGAACCTCTCGACAGTGGCCGCCGAAATCCCGCGCTTCTCGAACCAGGCGACCAGCGTGTCCGGTCTCTGCGGCTGCTGCACGCGCTCGGGTTTGCGGTAAGTCCGACGCTCGACTGCCGGCCTGTAGCCTTCGCCACCTGTGGCGCCGCTCCAGCCGCAATGGTGGCAGTTCCAAACTGCACGACCATCGGCCTCGACCGTGACAGACAGGCAGGGGTCAGCTTTCTTGCGCCGAGTGCTGGAGCAGTTCGGACATGTCGTCTTGTGGCTTCCGGTCTTGTCGTCCCGGAGGCGAATGCCGTGCTCGGAAAGGGCTGCGCGAACGTCCGCCATCGTCAGCCCCTCGCAAACAGAAACTTGTTGGTGAGGTTGCCGCTTGCATCTCGGATCCCGGGGGCAGCAGTGCGCTTACGACCCTCGACCGCCTTGCGAACCCAGTTCTTCCAGGTCAGGCTCCAGTCGAGCTTGATGCCGCCCTTGCCGGGGACGTTGTGCCAATAATCCCGGAACTTGTCCGCTTCCCGCCTGACCTCGAATTCGGACAGACCTTCGGCAAGTGCCCAATCAGCCAAGTCCTTCGGCAAGGCCCAGTCGGATGGAAGGCGAAGGCCCCGATTTTTGGAAACACCGATAGGTGTTTCTTTTCCTTCTATGTTTTCCCCTTTTTCTTCTTTGCGTCGAGCGAGCGTCGAGCGCGCGTCGTTCGAGCGTCGAGCGAGCGTCGTCTGTGCGTCATTACGCGCGTCGTTGTCTGCGTCGACGACACGATTCATTTTCTGATATTCGTCGTAATTACATATGGTTATGCGCGTCGTCTGCGCGTCGGCCACTGCGTCAATCATTGCGTCACTTTTCAACCGCGCGAGAAACCGTCTCACTCGCGCTTCCGACCATTTCCATTTCACGGCAATGAAGCGGGTCGCATGAGCCAGCTGACCTCGCTCTAGTTCGATCTGTCCGTATCGTCCTCGAACTCTTCTCGGCTTCCATGCCGCCTCGGCAAGCAACCACACCCAAGCTTCTCGCTCGGTGAAGGCCTCATCCGCGAAGAAGGGGTGATCGAAGAGGCCGCGTGATACCGCGAATGTGCCGCCGGCCATCAGGCAGCGCCTCCTTCGTTTCGAGCGGGGCGGAAAGCCAGCACATTGGCACCGGCACATTGAACGTCGACGAGACTGATGAACCGCCAATAGGCACGCTTGGCAGTCATGGCGTTCTCGAACGTCCTGTCGGACAGCATGTGCTCGAATGCAGTGCGGTATGCCTCGAAAGCTTCGAGCTGGGCTTGCTCACTGGGCTCTTTCATCATGCTGCTGCTCTCTCCGATGTCGACCGGACAGGCTTCGAAAGCCGGGCTGCTGCCCAGGCCTCGAGGTCGTCGACGTGGTAAAGGGGAATGCGGCCGGAATACTGCATGGTCGGCCCCCCGCCGACGGTTGCCATTTTATTGAGTGTGGAGACGGCGATATCGATGCCGTGCTTCTCCGCCAGATAGGCCGGGACGTCTTTGCGACGGAGGCGTGGGCGCTGGATCATGCTTCACTCCGGGCAGCATTTTTCTCAAGGACGTCGTGCAGATCGGAGGCCAGCTCCAAGGCAAGGCCAAGGGTGGAACCAATGCTGCGGCCCATATTGGCAGCGTCGTTTTCGCCGCCACCGGCATGCTCGATATTGGCGCTGGCGTGCTCCAGGACGGCCAAGAGTTCGAGCAATTGATACGACTTGGTGATGACGCTCGGGGTGATAGCGGGGATGTTCATGCTCCAAGACCTTTCTTGGGAAGGGCGCGCTCAGCGTCGACAGCAACGTTGCCGAGCAGCTCGGCGCCGTACTCCAGAACTGAACGGATTTGGTCCTGCGCCAAGTCGCGGGGGCCTTCCGTCAGCTCTCGACTGCCTTCCAGCGCGAGTGCGCAGACCAGCATCAGCGTTTCGATTCGGCAGATGTCGCGGACAATGTCCGTCTGTCTTGCGGCGGCGCTCATGCTGAGCCGCCTTCTGCCTTACCGCCATGCGCGCTAAGACAAGTGAGTGCGTCATCCAACCTTATCGAGACAAAGTTGAGCGTCGTGGCCAGAGGGTTCATGTTCTCCTTTGGCAGTTGATGGACGGCCAGAAAGAGGCATTGAACCAAGTTCTTGGCCTCGAAGATGGCATCCTCGGCATCGAGCACACTGGTGTTGCATTCGGGTCTGCTTGCGCCTTTGGACGTGGTAATGCTATGTTCGGTAGTCATCTGATCAAACTCCATTAAGCCGGTAGTTGGTGGGTGACATGGCTCGGAGAGGCTGCAACCTCTGCCGGGCCTTTTGCTTTCATGGCCGCGCGAATGGCGCGGACAATCTCACTGTTTTGCGAACTGGCATTCTCCTGCGCTTGAGCCTCAATGAAGGCTTTGGCGTCGGCGGGAAGCCGCAGTGTCGTGCTGAATTTCGTCATGCTCCGTTTACCTCTTGTTAGTAGCACGGTGATACCAGTACCATTGTGCTATGATTGACGTCAATGGGGCGATAGCACAGTGCTATCTTTTTTTGGGGAAACGCAGATGACGAAGAAGCCCGGGAGAGGCTCGGAACAGTTCATGGTCCGTTTGCCGGACGGCATGCGTGAAGCTTTGAAAGCAGATGCTGAAGCCAGCGGGCGCTCGATGAATGCCGAGATTGTCGCTCGGCTAGAAGAGCATCCAGGTCTCCTCCGAATGGCGCAGCAGTTGCAATACTGCTCGATGGAACGAGTGCGCCTTGAGCAAGAGCTGGCTGACACGAAGCGCTACTTGACCGACGCCGTCAACGAACTGCAACGCGCGCTCGCCGCGCCAGATGGCGCCGCTGAGGCCTTGGCGCGCAAGGACCAACAAATCGCAGAGTTGGAGAGACTTGTTGCCATATTGCAGGAACAGTCTTCCAAGCTCAGTGCTGCATGTGATCTGTATGCTAGGACGCTCGACATATTCGAGCGCACCCTGAACGAGGCCGCCGAGGGTGATGATACCAAACTGAAGCGTTTTGTAGAGGGATCGAAGATCGCGCGCGAGGAGGAAAGATTGGCACGCGAGAAGGAAAAGCGAGGCGGTGGCGATGATGAATAGCTGACGCACTCCCGGCGACGTCATGAGGTCCAGCCGAGGGGAGAGTGCTAGCCGCTCGGCCCGGTAGGGCTGCGATCTGATCAGCGGTTCATCCCGATACGGTATATCGCCGATTTGCCCGAGCTTGACAAGCTCGGCTCCACCTTACCCGCCAGCGTTCATCTGACGCTCGACCTCGCCAGCAGCGCACGAAAAAGCCCGCCGGTTAGGGCGGGCTGGGGGAGGAGGTGGTTAGAAGGGTAGCTTAGGCTGCCAACGGTTCAAGTCGCCTACGAACCTTGTCCAGAACGTCGCGCTCGCCACCATCCCACGCGGCCATTGCAAGCTCGCTGTTCAATGCCTTGGCCTTCGTCTGCTTTGAGATTTTCGAGCCGGCTTCCTCGATGATTAGGAATGGCACGATCCCGCTGATCTTCTTCAGCTCGATTTCTTTGGCGAAAAGTATCGCCTCAAGCGCCTTCTGCTCGCCGATGCCGGGGAAAATGGCGGCTGTCCTACCGTCGCGATGCTTTATCACTATATCGACGGTGTAGTAGGCGAGGGCGGGGATGGGCGCTTCCCCTGTCGTTATGGTCGCCTCGTCGCCAAACTCTTTCTTCAGCGCTGAAATCAGATCATCGCGAAAGGTCTTCGCCGTTCGTTCCTTGGTCGTGAAGGTTAAGTCTTGGAGGCGGGTCAGGAAGGACAGGAAGCGGATCGCCGCGACCCCGACGCTATCAGCGGGAAGCCAGTCCGTTTGGAACTGGGCCTCGTCTATATCCAGCAGCACGCCGTATTCCATGCACAGCGCCTGGATAAGTTCCATTCGCGCCGGGGTTGATGTATCTACACCGCTGGTTTCGAGATCAAACAGACTTGACCCGCTGTCTTCGAGGCGAACCAGATCACCCTTCTGGCGCACATAGAAAGCAAGGCGGTCGCCATTCAGCCAAAGGACGGATGTTGCAATAGCCAAGCCCATGGGAACATCACGAACCGTGATCCCATCGCAAAAGGCTTTGCAAATCTGGTCTTTCAGCGTCACACTAATCCGCCCTTGGCCTCGAATCTATACCTCTGCGCTGCCTTTGTAAGCGCGTTGTCCTCATTAACCGTAAACATCGTGGCGGCGGCGGCGCTGGGTGCTGCTTCCTTCATGACGAAGCAGTCTCTATCGCGAAGCACCCCCTCCATTACGTCCTCAATAGTACCGCTGGCAAAGTGGCAATGCCATCCCTTATCGCCAATGTGCAGTTCATGGTGACAAAGCACCTTGACTGATCTGTCGGTGTCGACTGACATGTAGGCGTGGTATCGGTCCGTTTCGGCGTTGAGGCGGATCAGCACCCGGCAGTGAAAGCCAAGGGCGTCAAACTCGCACATGCGCCATTTCCAGGCGCCTCCAGTCGGGATTGAGCGCGGGCGGTTGATCGGGAAGCTGGACGGAGGGATTTTCCCCTCTTTCCACGGCCCCACCTCGAGATTGCTTTTCTCCGCCCGAATTAGATCGAATACGCTAGTCGTCATCCCCCGGCCCCTCCCAAGGGCTATCCCCTAAACCGCTTGCCCTTCAGCCCCTTCGGCTTGCCTGTCTCCGCCACCATGTGCGTTTGAGCCAGGACTTCGATCCAAGCTGCTGCCTTCGGCGGAATTTCAATCTCTCCATCCATCCAGGCTTCGACAAGCAACAGGTCGCACTCAAGCACCCGCGCCAGCGTGTCCGGCGTCCAGCGGATGATCGCGAGGCATTCGGATAGGCGTTCAGGTGTCATGAGTGTCTCCCCTGCGCCAATCCAACCAAATTTCCCCGCTTGCCACAATCTCAACCGGCGTTTCTTTTCCGCTCACAATGAGGTGCTAACGCCCTTCCATTTGCCGCTCAATCTCGGCTGCAATCTTGTCGGCGGCGGCAATCAGCACAGAATCGAGCCGGTGCGTGTAGCGTGAGGTGATCCCGCTGCCGGAGTGCCCCAGACAACTGCCAACGGTCGAATCGGTAAATCCAAGGTCGGCCCCGACGCTGGCGAACGAATGCCGGAGCACATGAGGGGTAATGCCCTCTAACCCCGCTGCCTTGAACAGCCCGCGATAGAAACGCTTGATCCCAGCATACGGCCTGCCGTCGAGCGTGGCGGCCGGGAAGACATACGGGTTATCTGGATGCCGGTTCAACCGCGCCAACACAGCACGCGCCGCAGCGCCCAGCGGGCGGACAGACTTCCCGGTCTTGCTGTCTTCGAGTTGCAGCACTTCCCCGGCCAGATCAACTTCGGTCCATTTGAGATTTTCCACCTCCCCTATCCGACAGCCGGTCAACGCTGCCAAACGTAGAATGCCAACACCCTGCCACGGCTTTGTTTCGTCGGCGGACGCAGCGTCAAGCGCCCTGCCGAAAGCCTTGAACTCATCCGGGCTCAGGCGACGGTCGCGCTTGCCTATTGCTGGCTTGCGCACTCCATGTGTCGGGTTGGTCTCAATGATGCCGTCGCCCACGGCATACGAAAGGATCGAGCCGAGAGCGGCAACGGTTCTGGTCGCCGAACCGGAGCCGCCAGCCACGATCACTCTTCCTCGCAACTTGCCGGACAGCTGCTTCGCCTTCGCACTCTTCCCCGACTGCACGTCTCGGATGAATTTGACGATGTCTGCACGCTTCAGGTCGATTACTAGGCGCCGACCGATAAGCGGCTTGATATGGGCCTCGGCCATGCTCTTGTCGGTGGCAAGTGTGCTGGATTTTTTCGGCTTCCCTCCCCGGCCCAGGACGTGCCCCTTCTCGGCCTCTTTGAAATACTGGTCGACCAGTTCGGAGACAGTCAGCGACTTACGGCGGGTGCGGCGTTCGAGCTGCGGATCTTCGCCTTGGACGGTACTGCCCAACGTCTTGATCGCCAGCTTACGAGCCTCTTCGGTCGTCAGGGGGCCATGCCGCCCTATGGTCATGCGCCGACGGGCACCTTCAGCCGACCGGTAGTCTACGACGTAAGACCGAGACCCGCTTGTGTTGATCGAGACGCCAAACCCCTTCAGATCAGAACACCAGATGGTGTACTGTTTGGCCTGCGGTTCGGCCCTATCGACAACCGCCTTCGTCAGTTTTGGCACTCACCCGACCCCAACACCGCATCAAAAACTCACCATATACTCACCACGAAATCGGAAACTTGGGAAGCCCGGAGAAAACGTCCGCCAACAATAGAAAGCAATTGTCCTTTTTGAATCAGCATGTTAGAAAAGACTGGAAAATTTCTGGAAACCCCGGAAAACACCTTTTGATCACATTCGTAATGATGGGGTCAGGTGTTCGAGTCACCTAAGCGGCACCAGCCATCCAGTTGAAAACACGCACTATTTTTTCACGACGTGAAGCATCCTGCATTGAAAATGCGGCCGGGGCGTCACGGCGTTCGAATTGTCGCCGCTTGCTCCATATCGACGTGCCGTCATTATGTCGACGCAAGGTCCGCGCCAACATCGTGGGCGCAGCGTGTGGCGCCCTGTTCATAAGGGGCATACATGCCGTCGGGGTACGGGAGGCGGCGAGCGGTCATTCCGCCGATCGCTCAGATCCCATGCCATTGGTGAGCCGCACCAGCACGTAGGTCGATGCCAGGATTGCGCTCGCTCCCATCCATTGAATGGGTGTCAGCGTTTCACCAAGAAACACATAGGCAAGCCCAACTCCGAATATGGGAATCACGTTGAAGTAGCTGCCAGCGACTGCTGCCGGGACCGAGCGGAGAGCGGCGATGTAAAGCCAATATGCGGCGGCATAGTATAGAAGGCCGGATATTGCTGCCGTTGCGAGGATGCCTGGAGGGATAGTCTGGAAGTCGTCCACCGAACCGAATGGGGTGCGGACGAGCAGCAGAGCAACAGCCCAACCTAGCCCAGCCGTCTGTTGCAGGGCCACGGTGAACACCGGGTCGACGCTTTCGACCAGCTTTCGCGAAAACACGGTGTAGACAGCACAACAGAGGACCGCTCCCAGCAGCAAGAGTATTCCCTGGGGAGCAGTTACGTCTCCGAGACCGCCGAAGACGTTGGCCACCAAACCAACCCCCAAACCGCCGAGCAGCATTACCAGGAGCAGCCGCCAGGTGACTTTCTCTCCGAGAACCAGCGCAGCCAGGCCAAGTATCATCAGAGGTTCGGCGGCCCACAACAGCGTCGCGACGCTCGCCGACACGCTGGCAAGGCCCATCAAGTTGAGCGTGTAGGAAATGCCGGGGTTGAGTACGCCGAGAGCGATCAGCGGAAGCCAATATGACTTCGCGGGAGCAGGACAGGCTGTTGCAAGAACGGCAGCCCACAGGAACAAGGCACTCGGCGCAAGCTGGACGACCAGCAGCGTAACCGGGTTGATTGACGCAAGCAGTGCCTTGTTCAGGACGGTTGCAGCACCCCATAGGGCACATGCAGCAACCAGCAGGACAGCAGGAGGAAAGCGCGGTGAATGGCGCATCTCAGTGGACTCCAGAAGCGGTTACGGAAAAGCGGCAGATGCGGCGAACGGGCTAGCGCCCGGCGCAGTTCTCCGCGTCGCAATGGTCGTAACCGGGTCTTCTTGGAGGCCTAGCCATCCGTCTCTAACCCATCATGCAGGATCTTCGATTGTTAGCACCTGCGGCAGGGGCCATCAACCTGTCGGGTTTTCCGCCTAGCTACAGCACGGCTGGCCATCGCCTTTCGCGGGGCCGCAGCAGGCAGCGGTGGCCTTAGCCTGTTCGACCGGCCAACGGTCTCGCGGCTTGCAGCTCGCCGCCCCGGGCGGACAGCTGGACATGCACATCACCTTCCTGGACGAGCGGCATCGATGCCTGGTGAAGCTGCATCGGCGCAATGCCGTCGCTTGCCTCAAAGGTCAGCTTGGCAGTGGATCGAGCGCCACGTGTTCGCTGACCTTGCGTATGATGATGGCCGAGAACTTTCGGCGGGCATGCGGGTCCGCTCGTCCTCGTTCGGTGTCGAGGGGCGAAACGCAGGAACCACTCAGGCTCAAGGGCAAGCAGTTCAGGGCATAGAGCCCGCGCCAGGGACGCTTGATGGGTGGCCCCGGCTTTCCACCGGGGCCTTATTGCAGGCCGATCTCTACGGGTGCAATGGTACGCCTGTCTCAGGCGAATGCGCCGTTGCGCACTTACGATCCGACAGTGACGACGAAGTGTTTCGTCACTGGCTCGATGATCTTCCAAGTGCCCTTGAAATCCGCTTCTACGACAAACGCGTCGCCCGGCCCAACCTCGACAGGCTCGCCGCCGTCTGGAGTGATGACGATACGGCCCGAGATCATGTGGACGAATTCGTAATCCGTGTAGCTTGCGTGGTAGGTGCCCGGGGTCGCTTGCCATGTTCCCGACAGAACCTTGCCGTCCTTGGTCTTGTGCTGGACGGCGGTCTTCATCGTCGGCTTTCCTTCGACCACCACCCATCCCGGCAGATCGTTGACGTCGGCATTTTCCACTTTGCCGAACTTGAGGACAGTGTTGTGTGCCATGGTAAAGTACTCCCATTTATCAGACGCTTCTCAATAGCCGATGTATCATTGACAGGCAACTTAGTTTCCTACCATTTAATTTTCTTGAAGGTCTTGCGCCGCCGAGGAGAGGCGCAAGTCCCGGCACTTGCGGCGGCGATCGAGATCCAGCGGACGCTGGCAATCGCGCCTGGGCTGGTGGGGAAAGCGGAAGATCCAAGAGCCAAGCTGTCATCCAGGGAACGCGCGCGACAGGCTGGCCACGCGCTCGACCGATCAGGCGAAGCAACTCCTTATGCTTTGCGCCGCACCGATCGCAGACGAGGCCGGCGATCTTTCGAACCACCTAAGCGGCAACCGCTTCCCCCGAGAAAACTGGACAATCGACAAGCACGCGGCCCATGCGCCTCCTGATGGCGCAGAATCGGTCGCAGACATTGCTGTGACGGAATTAGGCGGCCAAGGTCTGCGCAAGCACGCGCCCGATGGCGGCATTGCGTTCATCCATCGATGCAGCTGGCAGTTTGACCCAGCGCAAAGAAGCCACCGCCGGACTTGCTATGGTCTTTCGGTCGGGTGCAACACCCTCTGTTTGCACTTGATCCAACCTCGCCCGCGCTGCCTCCCCATTCGGCGCGGGCCTTTTCGTTCGCTGGCCGGCTGTCTCTGTCTCCGGCGAAGCAGGCCACGCATGGCTGCGACGTTTGCCGCATCGGGGCAACCGCGGGCATCTTGTTTGCGCTAGCGCAAAGAAGACGCAAGACGTTGGGTCATACTGCCGGCAGCCCAACCGGAGAAATGCTCGTGCCTGACGCCAATCAAGAAAGCTCCCTTCTGCCGATGCTGGTTGCCGGGCTCGTCCTGGTGGCGGTCGGCGGCATCGCCATCATGATGTTCGTCTGACCGGCGGCCGGGACCCGCGAGACGGAACCCACGCAAAGGCGGGGCAAAGATGGGGCGTATCCGCCATATTGCTGCCCTGCATGTAAGCCGGCGGATATGCCGGAGTTCAGGCGGAAATGCCAAGGGCCCGCCGGTGGTACCGGCAGGCCCCTATGTCGGAGCGATGGCGGGCGGGGGTGTTGGGTCGCTCCGTCAACAGGAACGTAGCTGTGAGGCTTCGGTTCCCGAACTCAGAAACGGCAGCGCAAGCCGCTTGTATCCGCGTTCATTCAAGCTGCATCACCCGCCAATCACCACGCGGAACGCATAGCGACAGGGCGGCCGCCGCAAGGCCTGGCTGCCATAGCGGTGTGAACTCAGGACGCAGTCTGCCGGAGGCGGGCGATCAGGGCGACAAGTTCCGATTGGCGCCCGGTGCCGGTCTTGGCAAAAATGGAGCGGAGATGCGATCGCGCCGTCTCATAGCTGACCGACCGCAATTCGGCGGCTTCGCGAAGCGACATGCCATCGGCCAGCATCGAGGCCAGCATCGCCTGGGACTTGGTCAGGCCGAATGTTTCGGCCACATTTTCGGGTTCCGATATCTTCGATTGATCGAGGTCTTCGATCAGGCAAACGCCAACCGAGTGCGAGAAGATGTCGAGAAGGTTGCCGCCGAGACGCTGGATACGCAGCAGGATCGGCCGCGCGGCATCCCTCTGGATCACGACCGGCTTGGCGAGGCTAGGGTCCAGCCATCTTTCCGTCAGCACGGCATTCATGCGCGTCTTGATCAGGACGGTTTCGGCATGTGTCCGCGAACGGAGTTCACCTTGCGAAATCTGCAATTCGCGCCCGAGGCTTGCGCTTGCGGCAGCGTTCGTGGCCGTTACTCTCCCAAAGCGGTTGAAAAACACCGCTCCCATCCTGGCCATCTGGAAGGCTTCCAGCATGCCGTCGATTTTCTGGCTGGCAATGTTCCACATGATGGAGGCGGAGACCATCAACCGGTCCCGCATGGCGCGGAAAATCCGCTCGTCCTCTACGTCGAACGGGTCCTCGTCCAGGCGCCGGTGCAAGGTGAAGCAGACCAGGTCGCTGGGGTTGGAGAGGCCTATGATGCAGGTGCGGCCAATGCCGTATTTCGACTGGGCGCGATAATATTCCTGCTTCTTGAAATCTTCGCTGGTGGTGTAGTGCTGTTCCAGAACGGTTCCCTGCAAGGCCAGCAACGGCAATGCGCGAAGACGCCACTCCCTCTTGTTCCAGCCGCCATCAAAGTAGCCCTCGAGGGCTGGCTGGAGGCTGTCAGTCATGACCACCCCACCGGGGAAACAGCCATGCAACGGCACGATGTTGACCCCGAAGGCGCCCGTAGCTTCGGCCACCTGGTCGAGAATGCGCGGCCACAAGGAAGGGTCGACGGCAGCTTCGAGAGTTCCGTCGAGCGCACGATCCAGTTTGGCTAAGTCAATTCGCATGGGCATGCAGAACAGGCGCGAGTTCTATTTTCCAATACATACATCAATACGTCGCAGGAAATCGAGACAGCTGCGGTGCGTGTTCGGACTCGATTTGCCCTGGCCGCGATGAATACCCAGATGCTCCCGCCGGCATTTTCTTCCAGCCGATGCCGGCACTGCACGCGGACGGATCTTTCTGCCGTCCATGGAACTGTCCTTCGTTTCGGGAATTGAATCGTGAGGCAGCGTTCAGGAGCCCCACATCATGCCGACGCCGTTGCAGCCGCGCCAACCGAGAGAAGGTCAAAACAGCTTCGAATACTTCTTCGCGGCGGCGGTCATGATCGCCGTTGCGGCAACGCTTCTCAATGCAGCGGCGGCGGATTTCATGCTGGCCATATTGCTGCTGCCCTAACCGCACGAGGAGCGGGAAAGCCCCGCTTGCCGCCATGGACTGGTCGGATTGGTTCTATGTCGCCGTGGCATTCGGCACAGTGAGCGCGGTGCTTTGGCAACTCGGCTACTAATGGCTGGTGGGTCGCACGCGGCGCGCCGCCTCTTCGTCGCGAACATGTCGACGGCGCAAGATCGCGGTCGCCTTGAGCTTTGCGATTGCCGCCTATTGCGCGCAGACCCGGACAATGCCCGGGCCTGCGGATTTGCACGCGCCCGGCGCTAGGCTGATTTCACCAGCCTCAGCAGCACGAGCAGGATCACAGCGCCGATGGTCGCATGGAGGATGGCGGCGATGATGCCGGCCCCCAGGCTGATGCCGATGGCCGGAAACAGCCAGCCGGCAATCAGCGCGCCGACGATGCCAACCACGATATTGCCGATCAGGCCGAAACCGTAGCCCTTGACCAGCTGGCCGGCGAGCCAGCCGGCGACGGCACCGACGATAAGGAAGACGAGCAGGCTTTCGATACCCATGTGATCTCTCCTGGTTTGTGCCTTTTGGAGGTCAGGCTACGGCAGTGGTCTGGTCTTCGACGGCAGCGCCCGGTGTATTCTTCTTGATCGACTCGATCGCCTTCAGCGCCGACGCCTTGGCCGCGTAGCCTTCGGAGCTGAACATGACCTCGCCATTGGAAGCCCTGAAGCGGAAGCGAAACTCGCCGCCCTTGTCCTTGTAGACCTCGAACTTATACATCGCATTTCCTCGTAATTACCGGTTCGCGACTCACGCCGCTGACGAATCGTCGCACAGGCTGGCGGCGAAAGTCCATCGCGGTTGCAAGGGCGCTGTGCCGACACGCTGCAGGCGTGTCAGGCGTCCCTGTCGGTCAGGCAGATGTGGCAGCAGCCCGTGCCGTGGCCGGGCGTCCAGGTGGCATTGTCGAAGCGCACGCCGGTCGCCTCGAACAGGCCACGGTCGAAAGCGCCGGCGATCCGGCACAGCGTCGCCAGCCTGTCGTCGCCGACGTCTGCCGCCACCCACGCGTCCTTCAGCGGACAGCGCTTGACCTTGAAGGCGATGTGGCTGTCACTGCGCTCGACATCGGTCGGGTACATGCGTCCGTCATCGGGGCTGACGGCGAGGAAGGCCTCGCCGATGGCGCGCGCGTCGTTCGGCCCGAACTGCGCGAACGCCACCTCGGCCACCTCGCGGCCGCGCCGCTCGATCGCCCGCACCAGCACTTCCTCGGCCTTCGCCTCGCCCAGCTCGGCCGACAGCTCCTCCAGCATCAGCCGGTAGAGGTCGGCGCGGTTGCGGAAGGCGGAGTCGAGTTCCGCGGCGAGCTTTTCCGCACGTATCGCAAGTTCGGTCACGAAACGGTCTCCTTGATAGCCGGCAGCTCCGGCGTGGCGGCCACCAGCGCCCGGCCAGTGGCGGAGGCAGGTGCGGCGATCACCGCTTTCGCCTCGCCCTGTTCGACAATGCGTCCGCCATCCATGATGGCGATGCGGTGGGCGATCGCCCTGACAGCACCCAGATCATGCGAGATGAAGAGATAGGCGATGCCCTCCTCCGCCTGCAGTTCCCAAAGCAGGCGCAGGATGTCGCCACGCACCAGAACGTCGAGCGACGCCACGGCCTCGTCGAGCACGATCAGCTTCGGCCTTGTGGCAATCGCCCGGGCGATCGCGACGCGCTGGCGCTGCCCGCCCGAGATTTCGTGCACCCGGCGACCGGCGAGTTCTGCCGACAGGCCGACACGCTTGAGCAGTGCATCGATGGCCTTGGGGCGCGTGGCTCGGTCGGCGATGCCGTGGATCCGCAGCGGATCGTCGAGCAGGCGCGCTACCGTGGCGCGCGGGTTGAAGGCGGCGAGCGGGTCCTGGAACACCATCTGCAGGTTCGGCCTGACGGCGCGCAGCGCGGCACCGCGCAGAACGAGCAGGTCTTCTCCGGCGAACCGAACGCTGCCGGCGTCCGGCTCGACCAGCCGGAGCAGGATGCGGGCGACAGTCGACTTGCCCGACCCCGAGGGACCCACCAGCGCCAGCGTCTCGCCGGCTGCAATAGAGAAGGAGACGCCGTCGAGCGCGACGAAATCCCTGTCGCCCCGACGGTAGCGTTTCGACAGCCCGTCGACTTCGAGCAGCGCGCTCATATGCCGGCACCAGAATGGGCCTCGAGCCCCAGATGCGCGGCAAGCAGCGCGCGGCTGTAGTCGCTCCTGGGTTGGGCGACCAGTTCGACAGTCGGCGCCAGCTCGACCATGCGGCCGTGGCGGAACACGGCGATGCGTTCGGCAAAGCTGGCGGCGAGCGCGATGTCGTGGCTGACGAAGATCAGCGCCATGCCGTCCTCGGCCACCAGTTCGCGGATCAGTGCCACGATCTCGGCCTGGACGATGGTGTCGAGCGCGCTCGTCGCCTCGTCGGCGATCAACAGCCGCGGCCGCGCCACGATGGCCGCGGCAATCGCCACGCGCTGCTTCTGCCCGCCGGAAAGCTGATGCGGATAGGCATGCGCCAGTACCGAAGGCTCGGGCAGCCTCACCCGGTCGAGCAGTTCGACTGCCAGCCGCATTGCCGCGCGCCAGTCCATATCGAGATTGGCATGTGCCACCTCGGCCACCTGCTTACCGACCGACATGACAGGGTCGAGGCTCGACCCCGGGTCCTGGAAGACGAAACCGATGTCGCGACCATTGCGCGCCGGATGGTCGAGAGCCGGCCACGCGATTGTTCCTTCCAGCGTCGCCGTTTGCGGCAGCAGGCCGGCAATGGCCCGTGCCAGCGTGCTCTTGCCCGAGCCGCTCTCGCCGATGACGGCCAGCCGTTCGCCGGCGGCCAGGTCGAAGTCGACGCCTTCGAGTGCCGCCGCAGTGGCGCCGCTGTAGCGCACGCCCAGTCCACGCAGCGAAAGCAGCGGGCTCATGCCTGCCCCTCCCGCGCCGCGGTGCCTTCGACCACGCCCTCGCCGGCGAGGTAGACGCCGAGCACTGAGAACACCAAGGCGATGCCGGGTATGACCGAAAGGAAGGGCGCCGAGCGCAAGACCGCCCTGCCCTCCGCGATCATGCCGCCCCAGGTGACGCGGTTGGGGTCGCCGAGGCCGAGGAAGGACAGTGCCGCCTCGGTCAGGATGGCGGCGGCAACGATCACCGACGACAGCGCCAGCACCGGCGGCAGCGCATTGGGCAGCACCTCGCGGAAGGCGATCTCGATGGGATGCATGCCGATGACCCGCGCCGAGGCGACGTAGTCGCGCTCGCGGATCGACAGCACTTCGGCGCGGGCGATACGCGCCGGCCCGGTCCAGGCGCTGAGCGCGATCGCCGCCACCACCACCGAAAGCGAAGGCCCGACGACGCTGACCAGCGCCAGCGACAACAGGAAGCCCGGCACCGTCTGGAAGGCGTCGGTGATGCGCATCAGCACCTCGTCGACCAGCCCGCCGGCAAAACCGGCCACGGTGCCGACGACACTGCCGACGAGGATCGATGCGGCCGCCGCCGCGAGCCCGACGGCCAGCGAGGTGCGCGCGCCGTGGAACAGCCCGGCCAGCACGTCGCGGCCGAGCCTGTCGGTGCCGAGCGGCAGCGCCCAGTCCTGGAAAGGCCGCAGCAGGGGCTGGCCGGCGATGGCCAGCGGGTCGCCGGGAAACAGCAAGGGCGCCGTCAGCGCCATCGCGCCAAGCAGGCCAAGGATGACGAAACCGGCGACGGCCTCGGGCGAACGGAACAGGCGACTGACGCTCATGCGTTCGCCTCGCTGGCGCCGACGCGCGGGTCGAGCGCGGCATAGGCGATGTCGACGAGCAGGTTGATGACGATTACGAGCACGGCGCTGACAAGGATAATGCCGATCAGAAGCGGCGTGTCGCGCGACCCCACCGCCTCCTGCGCCAGCCGGCCTAGGCCCGGCACCGAAAACACGCTTTCGATGACCACGCTACCGCCCAGCATCTGGGCCGACTGCAGGCCGAGCATGGTGACCAGCGGCAGCAGCGCATTGCGGGCGACATGGCGCAACACGATGCGGCGCCGGCCGATCCCCCTGGCGCGCGCGGCGAGGGTAAAGTCCATGCGCCAGACCTCGGCCATGCCAGCGCGCATCATGCGCAAGTACAGCGCCAGATAGATCAGGCCGAGGCTCGTCACCGGCAGCACCATGTGCCGGGCAATATCGAGCGCGCGGGCAAAACCCGTCTTGCCGGACGCGATGGTCTCCATGCCCGACAAAGGCAGCCAGCGCAGCTCGACCGAAAAGACGATGGTCAGCACCAGCGCCAGCCAGAATCCCGGCACGGCATAGAGCGCCAGAGAACCGATCGACAGCAGCCGGTCGCGGGCGCTGCCCGGCCGCGCGCCGGCAAGGATGCCAAGCGCGGTGCCAAGTGCGAAGGACAATGCAGTTGCCGCCCCCATCAGCAGCAGCGTGTTCGGCAGCCGCTCCAAAACGACTGACAGCACCGGCCTGGAAAAGGCGACCGAATGGCCGAGGTCGAGATGCAACAGCGCCCAGAGATAGGCGGCAAGGCGCGTCATCGGCGAAGCATCGAGCCCCCAGCTCTGGCGCAACGCCTCGATCATTCCGGCGTCGCCGCCGACGGAGGCGACATAGGCGTCGACCGCGTCGCCGGGGGCGGCCTCGAGCAAAAGGAAGGAACCGACGATCACGATCAGCAGCACCGGAATGCTGCCGACCAGCCGCCGTTTCAGCAGGCGCCAGGCGCGGCTCATTACCCTCCCCCTTGTGGGGAGGGTGGCCCGAAGGGCCGGGTGGGGGTTAGCGGAGTGGAAGAATTAACCCCACCCCCATCCCCACCCCCACCCCTCAAGGGGAAGGGGAATTCTGATTCCGCCTGGTCAGCCAAGACAAACACCCACCCAATTGAAAGGCGCGCAAACGCCAGTCCCCCTCCCCCTTGTGGGGAGAGGTCAGGGGTGGGGGTGAATTGAGGCACTGCGACTTCCAGGGGCATGCTCAGTAACGGGTCATCATCCCAGCTCAGGCGATGATGTCACGTTTCGACATAGGTGTCCGCCCAGTTCGAAACCGCCCAGCGCGGGTTGTTCGACACGTTCTTCACCGTGTCGCGCGCCACTGTGATGAAGCCCCACTCGGCAACGTTGATCAGCGGCAGGTCGGCCGCCACCTTCTTCTGGAACTCCTTGTAGAGCTCGATGCGCGCCGCAGGATCCAGCGTCTCCGCCGCCTTGGCGATCAGCGCGTCGAGCTCGTCGTTCTTGTAGCCGCCCTGGTTGGAGAACGGCACGCCGTCGGGGATACCCGACTGCACCAGGATGGTTGTCGAGATCGCCGGGTCGCCGCGGAACACCGGCGGTGCGATGGCGATGTCGAAGGCATGGTCGGTGTAGACGGCCTTCTGGTGCGCGGCCGAGTCGTTGTTGACCAGTGCTGCGTCGATGCCTACGGCAGCCAGCGCCTGGCGCAGATAGTCGCCGAACTGCTTGGTCTCGTTGAAATAGGGCGCCGGCAACAGCTTCAGGGCAAAACGCTTGCCGTCGTCCTTCTTCGGATAGCCTGCCTCGTCGAGCAGCGCATTGGCCTTGGCGACGTCGAAGCCATAGGTCGCAACATCAGGCGTGTAGAACTGCTTGTCGTTCTGCGGAACGATGCCGGTCGCCGGCTTGGCATAGCCGAGGAAGATGGTCTTGACGACGAAGTCCCTGTCGATGGCATGCGCGATCGCCTGGCGCACTTTGAGATCGGCGAGTTCCTTGCGGCGATGGTTGATCTCGACGACGAGCTGATAGGTCAGCGCCTCGTAGCCCTCCGTGATCACCTTGATGCCGGGCACCTTGGAGATGCGTTCGAGGTCGGCCAAAGGCACGGCGGAAAACGCGGCAAGCTGAATCTCTTCAGCCTCCAGTGCGCCGGCCGCCGCCGCGCGGTCTGGCAGCACGCGATAGATGATCTCGTCGAGTTGCGGCTCGTTCTCGCCCCAGTATTTGTCGTTCCGCTCGAGCCGGTAATATTCGCCCGGCTTGTGCTCGGCAAACTTGAACGGCCCGGTGCCGACGGGCGCATTGTTGGCCGGGTTCTCGGCGATGTCCTTGCCCTCGTAGACATGCTTGGCCACGACCGACGTCAGCGCCGGCAGCGCGTTCTTGATCAGCTGCAGCGGCGTCGGCTTGGAGAACTTGAAGACGGCGGTGTGTTCGTCGGGTGTCTCAACCGCCTCCAGGTTCTTGAAGACGACGCGGCCGAGGTTCTGCAGAGGTTTCCAGACGTTGATCGCCGAAAACGCCACATCGGCCGAGGTGAACGGCTTGCCGTCGTGCCAGGTCACGCCCTCACGCAGCTTGAAGGTAACAGTCAACCCGTCCTCCGAGCCTTCCCAACTCGTCGCCAGCCGCGGCTCAAGCCCGCCCTCACCGTCGAACGAGGCCTCGGCCAGCGGCTCGACAACCTTGCTTGCGACGAAGAACACGCCGTTGGAAGCGACAATGGCCGGGTTCAGGTTGCGCGGCTCGGAGTCCGCGGCGACAACCAGCCGCCCGCCCTTCTTCGCCTGCGTCCAGCCGATCGACGGCAGGGCCGTCGACGCCAGAAGGAATGCCGACCCTGCCAGGACCCTGCGCCTGGAAATTTTGAAACCCGCCATATCGGCCTCCATGCCCTCGGCACGGCGACATCGCCGGCCCATCAGATGATGGCCGGGATTATGATCCGGGAAAGCCGTTTTGCGAGAGACGAAATTGGCGTTTTGCGGCGCTGGCCCAAAACATTGTGCTCTTTGCGCGATGCCATGCCGCGCAAACGCCTCGGAAAATGCATCGGCCCGGAAACCGCTGCCGATTTCCGGGCCGATGCATAAGACCGTGCGTCGAATATCTGCCGCCGTTCAGGCGGCCTTCTTCTTGGCCAGGCGGGCGCGGATGCTTTCGACATCGGCGCGCGGCGTCGCCGCAAAAAGCGTCTTGGTGTAGCTGTGCTTGGGGTCGGCGAAGACCTCGTCGCGGCTGCCATATTCGACCGCCTCGCCGAAATACATCACCATCACCTCGTCGGCGATGTAGCGCACCACACTGAGGTCGTGGCTGATGAAGACGTAGGTCAGCTGGAACTCGTCCTGCAGGTCGGCGAGCAGGTTCAGTACCTGTGCCTGCACCGACAGGTCGAGCGCCGAGACGGGCTCGTCCAGCACCAGCAGCTTCGGGTTCAGCATCAGAGCACGCGCAATGGCGATGCGCTGGCGCTGCCCGCCGGAGAACATGTGCGGATAGCGGTTGTAGTGCTTCTCCTCGAGCCCGACCTTCTTCAGCAGCGTCATCGCCCGGTCGCGGCGTTCGTCGGCGGGCGTCTTGGTGTTGATGACCAGCGGCTCGGTCAGGATGTCGCCGATCTTCTGGCGCGGGTTGAGCGAGCCGTAGGGGTTCTGGAAGACGATCTGCACCTTGCGGCGCATCTCCGGCGTCAGGTCGCCCTTGGCGATGTCGATCTTCTTGCCTTCGATCAGAAGCTCGCCCGACGTCGCCGGGTCGATCAGCGTCAGGATGCGGCCGAGCGTGGACTTGCCGCAGCCGCTTTCGCCGACGATGGCCAGCGTCTTGCCCTTTTCGACAGAGAAGCTCACGCCCTTGACGGCGTGCACGGTCTTGGCTTTCTTCAGAAAGCTGCCGGGCACATGGTAGTCGCGCACGATGTTGCGCGCTTCGAGAATGACGCTCATCGTGCTGCCCCTTCAATCTGGTCGTCGACGAACAGTTCGGAGATCGTCGGCAGCCGGTCGCCGGTCGCATTGTCGGGCAATGCCGCCAGCAGCGCGCGCGTGTAGTTGCTCTTGGGGTTCTCGAACAGCGTCAGCACGTCGGCCTCTTCCATCTTGCGGCCCTTGTACTGCACGACCACGCGGTCGGCGGTCTCGGCAACCACGCCCATGTTGTGGGTGATCATGATCAGGCCCATGCCATAGTCCGCCTGCAGCTTCATCAGCAGGTCAAGGATCTGCTTCTGGATCGTCACGTCGAGTGCCGTGGTCGGCTCGTCGGCGATCAGGAGCTTGGGGTTGCAGGCGATCGCGATGGCGATCATCACCCGCTGGCACTGGCCACCCGACATCTGGTGCGGGTAGGAACCGAGGCGCTCGGCCGGGTCGGCAATGCCGACCGCCTCGAACAGCTCGATCGCCCGCTTGCGGCGCGCGGCTCTGTCGAGCCCCAAATGCATGCGCAGCACTTCCTCGATCTGGAAGCCGACGGTGAAGCACGGGTTGAGGCTGGCCACCGGCTCCTGGAAGATCATGGCAATTTCCTTGCCGATGATCTTGCGCCGCTCGTTGGCCGACATCGACAGCAGGTCGCGGCCGTTGAAGGTCAGTTTGTCGGCCGTGACCTTGGCCGTCCAGGGCAAGAGGCCCATCGCCGCCAGCATCGACACCGATTTGCCCGAACCGGATTCGCCGACGATGGCGAGAACCTCGCCCTCGTGAACCTTCATCGACACGCCGTTGACCGCCCGGAAGGGGCCGGAGGCCGTCTCGAATTCGACGACCAGGTTTTCGATTTCAAGAAGTGCCATGTCAGGACCTCTTCAGCTTCGGGTCGAGCGCGTCGCGCAGGCCGTCGCCCATCAGGTTGATCGCCAGAACGGTGATGAGGATCGCCACGCCCGGGAGCGTCACCACCCACCATTTGCTCTGGATGAACTCGCGGGCCTCGGCCAGCATCGTGCCCCATTCCGGGGTCGGCGGCTGCGCGCCCATGCCGAGGAAGCCCAGTGCGGCGGCATCGAGAATGGCGCTCGAAAACGACAGCGTCGCCTGGACGATCAGCGGCGCCATGCAGTTCGGCAGGATCGTCTTGAACATCAGGCGGATATGGCCGGCACCGGCCACCTTGGCGGCGACGACGTAGTCGCGGCTCTTTTCGCTCATCACCGCGGCGCGGGCCAGGCGCACGAAATGCGGCTGGTAGACGAGCGAGATGGCGATCATGGCGTTGACCAGGCCCGGCCCGAGGATGGCCACCAGCACGAGGGCAAGCAGCAGCGACGGGAAGGCCAGGATGATGTCCATCACGCGCATGATGGCGGTGTCGACCCAGCCGCGGAAGTAGCCGGCGATCACGCCGAAGACGACGCCGACGACCAACGACAGCGTCGTCACGATGACGCCGACGAACAGCGAGAACTGGGTGCCGAAGATCAGGCGCGAAAGCATGTCGCGGCCGACGGCGTCGGTGCCGAGCAGGAAGTCGGCGCGGCCGCCCTCCTGCCAGACTGGCGGAACCAGGACCGCGTCGCGG
Organism: Aminobacter sp. MSH1; assembly: GCF_003071665.1. GTDB lineage: Bacteria > Pseudomonadota > Alphaproteobacteria > Rhizobiales > Rhizobiaceae > Aminobacter > Aminobacter niigataensis. The sequence continues at coordinate 5,171,001 of NZ_CP026265.1, forward strand.
TACTGCTGGGTCGGATCGTGCGGTGCGATCAGCGGTGCGAAGATCGCCAGCAGAACCAGGAAAATGAAGAACACGAGGCCGATCACGGCGCCGCGATTTTCGGAGAAGTAGTACCAGAATTCGGCCAGTCGCGCCCGGCGGGACGGATCAGTCGAAACGGCGCTTGTTGCAGCAGCTTGAGACATGACGCCCTCCTAGTGCCGGATGCGCGGATTGATGAGACCGTAAAGCAGGTCCACGGCAAGGTTCACCAGCATGATGACGGCGGCGATCATCAGCAGGCCGCCCTGGATGACGGCGTAGTCGCGCCGCGACACGGAATCGACCATCCACTTGCCGATGCCCGGCCAGGAGAAGATCGTCTCGGTCAGGATGGCACCGGCGAGCATCACGCCGACCTGCAGGCCGACGGTGGTGACCACCGGGATCATGGCGTTGCGCAGCGCATGGACGCCGACGACACGGAAGGTCGACAGGCCCTTGGCGCGCGCGGTGCGGACATAGTCTTCCGACAGCACTTCGAGCATCGCCGAGCGCGTCTGGCGCGCAATGACGGCAAGCGGGATGGTGCCCAGCACGATGGTCGGCAGGATCAGGTGGCTGACGGCCGACTTGAAGGCGCCGGCCTGGCCGGACAGCAGCGAGTCGATCAGCATGAAGCCGGTGACGGGCGGGAAGTAATACATCAGCGAGATGCGGCCGGAGACGGGCGTCCATCCGAGCATGCCGGACACCAGCATGATCAGCAGCAGGCCCCACCAGAAGATCGGCATCGAGAAGCCGACCAGCGCAGTGCCCATCATCGCTTGGTCGGCGAAGGAGCCGCGCTTGATGGCGGCGATCATGCCGGCGGGAATGCCGAGCACGACGGCGAAGATGATGGCGCAGAGCGAAAGTTCGACGGTCGCCGGGAACAGCTCGAAGAACTGGTCGACCACCGGCCGCTTGGTGACGATCGAAGTGCCGAAATCGCCCCGCACGACGCCCCAGAGGTAGTCGAGATACTGGATGACGATCGGCCGGTCGAAACCGAGCTGGGCGGAGATTTCCGCGTGGCGCTCCGGCGACATGACGCGCTCGCCCGACAGGAGGGCTACGGGATCGCCAGGCAGAAGTCGGATGAATGAGAATGCGATGATGGAAACCCCGACGAATGTCGGGATGAGGACGGCTAGCCGCCCCAATAGGAACCGGAGCATGTCAGACCTTTAAGTGAATGTTCCGAGAAAGGTAAGGGTAGCACAAAATGTGCATTGGGGCGCTTGTCGTCCAAGCGCCCCAACCCAGGTTGGCCATGTTTAGGCAACCTTACTCCGTGATGTCAACTCCGTCGAAGGCGAAGTCGCCGAGCGGGCTCTGGACGAAGCCTTCGACGTTCTTGCGCATCGGCACGACCGACAGCGAGTGGTCGATGGTCGCCCAGGGGGCGTCCTTCTTGAACACCACCTGCGCCTGCTCATAGAGCTTGGTGCGCTCGGCCAGGTCGTTGGTCTCCTTGGCCTTGGTCACCAGGTCGTCGAACTCCTTGTTGCACCACTGGGCGCGGTTGTTGCCGCCGACGGCGTCGCAACCGAGCAGGGTGTCGAGGAAGTTGTCCGGATCGCCATTGTCGCCGGTCCAGCCGAGCATGACGGCACCGTCACGATCCTTGGCCTTCGACTTGTCGAGATATTCGGCCCACTCGTAGGAGACGATCTCGACCTCGACGCCGACCTTGGAGAAGTCGGACTGGATCAGTTCGGCCGCGCGGCGGGCGTTGAGCATGTAGGGACGCGAAACCGGCATCGCCCACACCTTCATCTTGAGACCGCTGACACCAGCTGCCTCGAGTGCCTTCTTCGAGGCTTCCGGATCGTATTTGTCGTCTTCGACGGCCTTGTTATACGACCACATGGTCGGCGGGATCGGGTTGGTTGCCGGAGTGGCAGCACCCTGGAACACGGCGTCGACGATCGCCTGCTTGTTGATCGCCTGGTTCAGCGCCTTGCGGACTTCCGGCTTGTCGAACGGAGCCTGGGTGGTGTTGTAGGCCAGGTAGGCGACGTTCAGGCCTTCCTGCTCCATCACCTTCAGGTTCGTGTCGGCCTTCATCGCGGCGACGTCGGCAGCGTTCGGGAACGGCATCAGGTGGCATTCGCCGGCCTTCAGCTTCTGGTAGCGAACCGATGCGTCAGGGGTGATCGCGAAGACCAGGTCGTCGATCTTCTGCTTGCCGCCCCAGTAATCCGGGTTGGCCTTGTAGCGGATGATGGCGTCCTGCTGGTAGGCGACGAAGCTGAACGGACCGGTGCCGAGCGGCATCTGGTTCATCTGGTTCATCTTGCCGTCGGCCTGCAGCTTGTCGGCATATTCCTTCGACACGATCGAAGCGAACGGCATCGCGATGTTGGCGAGGAACGGCGCTTCCTTGCGGGTCAGGGTGATCTTGACCGTCAGGTCATCGACCTTCTCGACCGACTTGATCACTTCCGGGAAGCCCATGCCGGCGGAATATTCCCACGAAGCGCCGGTCACGTACTTGTTCCAGGGATTGTCGGCCTTGAGCTGGCGCTCGAAGGAGAAGACGACGTCGTCGGCGTTGAAGTCACGGCTCGGCGTGAAGAACTCGGTGGTCTGGTACTTGACGCCCGGACGCAGCTTGAAGGTGTACTCCAGGCCGTCGTCGGAGATCGTATAGCTCTCGGCCAGGCCCGGCTCGGTCTCGGTCGTGCCCTTCTTGAACTCGAGCAGGCGGTTGTAGACGGTGTGCGCAGCAGCGTCGAAAGTCGTGCCGGCGGTGTAGAGGCCCGGATCGAAGCCTTCCGGCGAACCTTCCGAGCAGTACACGAACGTCTTGGCGCTCGCCGCACCGCTGAGGACGGTTGCAGCCAGCAACGCGGCCGCAAAGGTCGTTTTTTTGAACATTGAACACTCCCTATGATTTTTCCCAAGCCCTACCCGTCAGGCTCGCAGGCGCGCATATAAGCACCGTTTATTCAGCTTTGGAACTCCCCGCCTACGTGCCCTTTGGTAAGCAGAATAATTTACCCACAGATGACTTGAAGACAGTCTGTTTTTTTCGAAGTTTCATTACCGGGCAGTAGATTTCAACTTTGCCGACGCTTCATCAGAAACCGCTTTATCAGCGTCCGCCACGCCATATCCCGTCCCGGTCGCGATATCGGGCCGGCCGCGCCGTGGCCGGTTCCAGCCGTGCCAAAAAAAGCGCAATTCGTGTGTCTAGCTGACGTTGGGTGATACTTGCCGTTAACGTCAGGTGGCAATACAAACAACTACAACATGCCCCGACGCGGCACTGTTCTTGCGGCGCTGCGACTGATCACGAGGGCGAATGCCGGCGGTCCATCAAGCCGGAAAAACAAGAACAACGTGGGAGGCTGCATTGGCTAAATCTACCGGCAAGGCGCGTACGGCAAACACCGCAACCAAGACGGCGGCCACCAAACCCGCCGGCAAGGAAAAGCCCGAAACCAGGGCAACCGCCAAGCCTGCCGCGCCGAAGGCCGAGGCCGCCAAATCGACAGCCCCGGCAAAGCCCGCCGCCAAGCCGACAGCCAAGACGACAGCTCCCGCAAGGAAGGCCGAGGCGAAAGCCGCCGCGCCAGCAGCCAAGGCGAAGGCCACGCCGGCAAAGCCCGCCAGTGCCAAGCCGGCAACGCCGAAGCCGGCGGCAACCAAGGCAAAGCCGGCCGAAACCAAGCCTGCTGCTGCCAAGGTCGAACCGGTAGCGACCGCGCCTGCTGGCAAGGTCGCACCTGCGAAGGCCGCTCCCGCCGCGCCCGCCAAGTCTGCGACCAAGCCGGTGGCTGCGAAATCCGAATCCACCAAAGCCCCGGCCAAGCTTGCCGAAATGCCGAAGCCAGCAGCCAAGGCCGCGGCGCCGGCAAAGACCAAGCCAGCCACGATGGCTCCCGCTGCATCAGCGAAGGCGAAACCTGCCGCCAAGGCTTCCGCGGTGAAGGCCGCCACCAAGTCTCCCGCGGCAAAGGCCGAGCCGGCGGCCAAGGCAGCCACCAAGCCCACCCCGGTCAAGGCCGGCGCCAGGCCATGGCTGAAGAGCTACCCCGCCAACATGGCGGCCGAGATCGCGCCGCTGGCCTACCAGTCGATCGGCGACCTGCTCACCGCCGCCTGCCAGACCTATGCCGGCCGTCCCGCCTTCTCCTGCATGGGCAAGTCGCTGACCTATGGCGAGCTCGACCGCATGTCGACGGCGTTTGCCGCCTGGCTGCAGTCGAAGGGCCTCGCCAAGGGCGCGCGCGTGGCGATCATGATGCCCAACGTGCTGCAGTACCCGGTCGCCATGATGGCGGTGCTGCGCGCCGGCTACACCGTCGTCAACGTCAATCCGCTCTACACCCCGCGCGAACTCGAGCACCAGCTCAAGGATTCGGGCGCGGAAGCCATCATCATCCTGGAGAACTTCGCCGCCACGCTGCAGGCGGTCGTCGCCAAGACCGGCGTCAAGCACGTCGTCGTCGCCTCGATGGGCGAGATGCTCGGGCTCAAGGGCGTGCTGGTCAACCTGGTCGTGCGCCGCGTCAAGAAGCTGGTGCCGGCCTGGTCGTTGCCCGGCCACGTCACGTTCATGGCAGCGCTCAAGGAGGGTTCGGGCAAGAGCCTCAAGCCCGTCGCGGTTGCTCCCGACGACATCGCCTTCCTGCAATATACCGGCGGCACGACCGGCGTTTCCAAGGGCGCGATGCTGATCCACACGAACGTGCTGGCCAATGTCGCGCAGCTGGCGCTGTGGGTCGAGGACGCCTACACGGTGCGGCCCAAGCCGCCGCACCTGACCTTTGTCTGCGCGCTGCCGCTCTACCATATCTTCGCGCTGACGGTGAACGCGCTGATGGGCATGCAGCAAGGCGCCCTCAACGTGCTCATCCCCAACCCGCGCGACATCCCCGGATTCGTCAAGGAACTGGGCAAGTTCAACTTCAACATCTTCCCCGGCCTCAACACACTGTTCAACGCGCTGACCAACAACGAGGATTTCCGCAAGCTCGACTTCAGCGGCCTGATCCTCTCGCTCGGCGGCGGCATGGCCGTGCAGCGGCCGGTCGCCGAACGCTGGAAGAAGGCGACGGGCAACCACATCACCGAGGGCTACGGCCTGTCGGAGACCTCGCCGGTGGCGACCGCCAACAAGTGCTCGTCGCCCGACTTCACCGGCACCATCGGCCTGCCCCTGCCCTCGACCGACATCGCCATCCGCGACGAGGACGGCAACGACATGCCGCTCGGCGAGGTCGGCGAGATCTGCATCAAGGGACCGCAGGTGATGGCCGGTTACTGGAACCGGCCCGACGAGACCGCCAAGGTGATGACGCCGGACGGCTACTTCAAGTCGGGCGACATGGGCTTCATGGACGAGGCCGGCTTCACCAAGATCGTCGACCGCAAGAAGGACATGATCCTGGTCTCGGGCTTCAACGTCTATCCCAACGAACTCGAGGACGTCGTCGCCCAGCATCCCGGCGTGCTCGAGGTCGCGGCCATCGGCGTGCCGGACGAGCATTCGGGCGAAGTGCCCAAACTGTTCGTCGTGCGCAAGGATCCCGACCTCACCGTCGAGACGCTGATCGCCTACTGCCGCGAAAACCTGACCGGCTACAAGCGGCCCAAATACATCGAGTTCCGCACCGAGCTGCCGAAGACCAATGTCGGCAAGATCCTCCGGCGCGAACTCAGGGGGTAAGCCCCGCCCTATCGCGACGAACACCCGGCCGCCGTGGAGAAGTTCTCCACGGCGGCCACCTTTTTGCTGCTCTTGTTTTGGACCTTCTGGCGCGGCTCACTTCCTCATTTTCATCGAAGGACACCAAGGCGCGGGTGCGAAGGATTGGAGCGTTCCCTGAGAATAGCGGAACCTTCACGGCATGGATCCCCGGGTCTCCACAGTTCGCTGCGCTCCTGCTCCGCCCGAGGATGACGAAGGCACATTTGTCGCGCCAACTTTCAATGTGGGTGGCCAATAAATAGTAGCACCTGGAGCCATTCACCGGCGTCAGCGATTAGCCGCAAGCCCCAACGCCTTCGTCATCCTCGGGCGGAGCAGGAGCGCAGCGAACTGTGGAGACCCGGGGATCCATGCCGTGAAGTGGCAGCTGCCGCTGCGGTCCAGAATCAACGCCCAGCGCATCCCGAAACTGTCATCATCTGTCAGCAATCCGTGTGGATAGACCGTCCCCGTTTTTCAACCCCCTCTCCGCCTCCCGTATGATTCCCCTTGCGATCTTCCACGGGACTCCGGTGCGCACCGGGCAGCGGGGGGAAGCGCCGATGCCGGGCTGGCAGGAGGTCGGATCTCCTGCTGGGTGATGAGCCCCCAAGTCCGGGCCTTGCGGCGGCTGGCGGTGAAAGCCGAGGCGACTGAGCGGGGCAAGAACATCGGGCGGGGCGCGAACGTCGCGCCACATAATTACAATCGGAAGGCACGGCCTCGCGCCCCGCTTCCCGAACCTCAAACAATAGCCAGACCGGAAACGGGGTGTGGCAAGGCGAGAACCTGCCTTCTCCCCCTTGTGGGAGAAGGTAGATTGGCGCGCAGCCCAAACATGCAAGGGGTGTTGGAAGAAATGAGAGGCGACAATAGGAAACATTGGTGGGCACCCGGAAGTCGAGCTCCGTCCAACACCCCTCATCCGACCTCGCTTCGCTCTGCCACCTTCTCCCACAAGGGGAGAAGGGGCTTATGCTCCGCCCACTTTCTCGCCGAAGGTGGAGAAAAACTGCCCGGCCAGCTTCTTCGACGTCGAAGTGATCAGGCGGCTGCCGAGCTGGGCGATCTTGCCGCCGACATCGGCCTTGGCCGCGTATTTGAGGATGGTCGCGTCAGGACCGTCCTCGGTCAGCACGACATCCGCGCCTCCCTTGGCGAAGCCGGCGATGCCGCCCTTGCCCTCGCCTTCGATGGTGTAGGAATGCGGTGGCTTGAGGTTCTTGAGCGTGACCTCGCCGGCGAAGGTCGCCTTGATCGGGCCGATCTTGAGAACCACCTTGGCGGCCATTTCGGTCGGCGACGACATCTCCAGGCTCTCGCAGCCGGGAATGCTCTCCTTCAGGATCGCGGGGTCGTTCAGCGCCTTCCAGACCACGTCGATGGGGGCTGCGATCTTCTCTTCGCCTTCGATCACCAGAGCCACGGCAAATCCCTCCCAAATGAACTGACCAAACGAGGGGTAACGCAGCAAATCGGGCTTGTCCATCGCGCCGGAGCCACGCCAGGCAGCGCCCTCGGCCGGGAGCCAAGGCGCACGCTCCGGCATCGCGCTTGTAGCGTTTTCGTGCTTGGAATAACGATGCAGGTCGGAATACGGGAGAAATCGATGGCCGGCCAGAAGACGACGAAAAAGCTCCGTTCGCAGGAGTGGTTCGATAACCCCGGCAATCCCGGCATGACCGCGCTGTATCTCGAGCGCTACCTGAATTTCGGCCTGACACGCGCAGAGCTGCAGTCGGGCAAGCCGCTGATCGGCATCGCCCAGACCGGCTCGGACCTGTCGCCGTGCAACCGTCACCACATCGAGCTGGCCAAGCGGGTACGCGAGGGCATCGTCGCTGCCGGCGGCGTGCCGTTCGAATTCCCGTGCCACCCGATCCAGGAAACCGGCAAGCGCCCGACAGCCGCGCTCGACCGCAACCTCGCCTATCTCAGCCTCGTCGAGGTGCTCTACGGCTACCCGCTCGACGGCGTGGTGCTGACCATCGGCTGTGACAAGACCACGCCGGCGCTGCTGATGGCGGCGGCGACCGTCAACATCCCGGCGATCGCGCTGTCGGTCGGGCCGATGCTCAACGGCTGGCACAAGGGCAAACGCACCGGCTCGGGCACGGTGGTATGGGAATCGCGCGAACGGCTGTCGGCCGGCGAGATCGACTACGACCAGTTCATGGACATCGTCGCATCGTCCGCACCCTCGGTCGGCTACTGCAACACCATGGGCACGGCAACGACGATGAACAGCCTGGCCGAGGCGCTGGGCATGCAACTGCCGGGCTCGGCGGCCATCCCCGCGCCCTATCGCGAGCGCGGCCAGATCTCCTACGAGACGGGCAAGCGCATCGTCGACATGGTCCACGAGGACCTGAAGCCGTCCGACATCATGACGCGCGCGGCGTTCGAAAACGCCATCGTCGTCAACTCGGCGATCGGCGGCTCGACCAACGCGCCGATCCACCTCAACGCGATTGCCCGCCATCTCGGCGTGCCGCTTAACAATGACGACTGGCAAAAGGTCGGCCATCATGTGCCGCTGCTGGTCAATCTGCAGCCGGCCGGCGAATATCTCGGCGAGGACTATCACCATGCCGGCGGCGTGCCGGCGGTGGTCGCCGAACTGATGAAGGCGGGCCTGCTGCCCCATCCGGATGCGGCCACCGCCAATGGCAAGACCATGGGCGAGAACTGCGCCGGTGCCGAAAACATGGACCCCAAGGTGATCCGGCCGGTCGCCGAGCCGCTGAAGACGGATGCCGGCTTCATCAACCTCAGGGGCAATCTGTTCGACAGCGCGATCATGAAGACCAGCGTGATCTCGAAGGAATTCCGAGACCGTTATCTGTCGAACCCACGCGATCCGGAAGCCTTCGAAGGCACAGCAAAAGTGTTCGACGGGCCGGAGGATTATCACGCCCGCATCGACGACCCGGCCGAAAACATCGATGAGAACACGGTGCTTTTCATGCGCGGCGCGGGCCCCGTCGGCTATCCCGGCGGTGCCGAGGTGGTCAACATGCAGCCGCCGGCCTACCTGCTCAAGCGCGGCATCCATTCGCTTCCCTGCATCGGCGACGGGCGCCAGTCGGGCACGTCGGGCTCGCCGTCGATCCTCAACGCCTCGCCGGAGGCGGCCATCGGCGGCGGACTGGCGTTGCTGAAGTCAGGCGACCGGGTGCGCATCGACCTCAGGAAAGGCACCGCCGACATCCTCATCAGCGACGACGAGCTTGCCCGTCGCCGCGCCGAGTTGCAGGCCAATGGCGGCTACCATTTCCCGGCGCACCAGACGCCGTGGCAGGAGATCCAGCGCGGCATGGTCGACCAGCTGTCGGACGGCATGGTGCTGAAGCCGGCAGTGAAATACCAGCGCGTCGCCCAGACCAAGGGTATTCCACGCGACAATCACTGAGGATCGCCGCGCGGGAACCAGACGCATTGGTCAGTCGAGTTGCGACAGCAGCTGATCTTTCGAACGGCTCGCCGGCGTGCCGGCGCAGATTGGCTGGGCGAGCACCTCGGCAAGCACCGTGCGCCGGTTGGCGTCGGCGCGTTCGGCGTAGTGGCCGAAATGCTGCGCGGCGGCAGCAGCAGCACCGACACCAAGCACCAGGGCCGCGGCGAACACCGCAGCCCATCGCAGCATGCGACACCAGCCTGACGCCACAGCGAGCAGCCGCCGCCATATGGCGACCATCGCAAGCATCAGGCCGGCCAGCGCGCAGCACATATCGCTCAGACGTGCTTGCCGCAGCCGCAATCGGCCTAGTGATAGCGGCCCGTCGGCTCGACCATGCCGCCCTTGCCATACATGTCGTGCGGCCGCACCCAGCTTGTCAGGTCGTTGGAAGTCCCGTTTTCGTTGCGGCCCTTGGGCATGGCATCGAGAATGCCGTAGGCACCAAGATACATTTCGCTGCCGCGGCCGAAGTTGGCATAAGTCAGGAATATCTGGCCGTCATCGTCCTTGTAGAAGACGCTGTCGCCGGAGAGATCCTCGATCTCGAAGTCGAGCGGGCCGAAGTTATAGGTAGCCTTCTTCGCCACCAGTTGCTCGGGTGTGTAGGAAACATTGAAGTCGAAGTTGAAGTCACTGCCGTAGGACGAGACGAAGCGCGCGCGCCAGCCCATGCGCGCCTTCAGCGCCTCGATTTCCACAATCGGCGCACGCGCCACGGCAACGTAGCTGACGTCGTGGTTTTCGAGATGCACGAGCACGCCTTCGGCATTGTCGAGCTCGAACGAGCAGCCGACGCAGTGGTGTTGCTGGCCCGGGCCCATCATGAAATGCTTGATGAACAACTGGCTGCGGCCAGCGAACAGGTCGGATAGCGACAGCCGGCCCTCGGGCCCGTCGAAGAAGTATGGCTTGTCGATCCGAACCCAGGGCAGTTCGCGCCGCTCGGCGCTGAGTTGGTCGCGAGCGCGGGTCATCGCCTTTTCCTTGGCAAGCAACGCGCGCCGCGCCACCACCCACTGCTCTTTCGATACGATTTCATGCTGCATCTTGCTCTCCATCGTTTGGACACAGGTTTCCCATCGGCCGCAGGATTGCGGCCGTCATGCTCGGCTTCAAACTGTCAGCGCCTGGGCTACAGGTAGGAGGTCACCGCCGGCGGCCTGTCCCAGGCGTCGTTGCGACCGTCCTCGAAGATGATCGGAATGGCGGCCAATTCTTCGGGCGGAACGTCATCAAGGCAGGCGATGTTCACGGCACAAAAATCGCCGCCCATCGGCTCGAAGCTCGCGGAGGCGAAGGGATGGACGCCGCAGCGGCTGCAGAAGGTGTGGCGGATGGCGGCCTCGCCGAAGCGGTATTCGGTCAGCATGTCTTCGCCCGAAGTGACGCGGAAACCGGACGGGCGGGCAAAACCCTTCCAGAACCGCGTCTTGGCGCACCAGGAGCAATTGCAGCGGAAGCTCGACGTCCACCAGACACCGTCGAGTTCTGGCTTCGAGCGCTGGCCCTCGGTCGCGAGATCGAGCTGGCATTCGAAATGGACTGCTCCGCAATGGCAGCTGCCGCGATAGGATTTCAGCATTCGTCTCTCCTCGGCATGGCGCATCGTTCCGAGGATCGGCGACGACCCTCGGCAAGCGCAGTTTCAAGACAGGCAGTCGTCGCGCGCCGGTCTGGCGCGCAAAACTCAGACCACGGGACGGCCGGCGAGCGCGTCGGCCAGGCGATCGAGGCATTCGCCCCAGCCACCCAGATGCGAGTCGCGCGTTTCGATATCGAGAAACGGCTCCTGCCGGAAGGTCAGCCGCGTTCCCGTGCCTTCGGCCGCAAGCGTCACCGTCACCAGCGTCTGCCAGTCGGGGTCGTAGTCCCAGGCGAAGGTGAAGACGATCTTTTCGCCCTCGACGATTTCGCGGAATGTGCCGGACATACCGGACGACATGCTGTCATCCTGGCCGCCTGGACCGAGGATGAGGAAGTGGTAGCGCCCACGCTTGCGGAATTCGAGTTTCTTGACGGCCGAGGTGAAGCCTTTCGGACCCCACCAGTGGGTCAGGTGCTCAGGGCTCGACCACATCTTGAAGACGAGAACCGGCGGCGCATCGAAGACCCTGGAGAATTCGAGCGAAAGCGACTGTGCTGCGACGGCGTCAGTTCTTGCGGTCATCCCGGTCTCCCTTGGTTTTCACTGTCTGCAGTTCCTTGAGATAGTCGGCCATGCGGTCGAAGCTCGCATCCCAGAAGCGGCGATAGTGCTCGACCCAGTTGGCGATGTCCTTGAGCGGCCCGGCCTCCAGCCGGCACGGCCGCCACTGCGCCTCGCGGCCTCGGCTGATGAGGCCGGCGCGCTCAAGTACCTTCAGATGCCTAGAGATGGCCGGCAGGCTCATCTCGAACGGTTCTGCCAGTTCGTTGACCGTCGCCTCACCCTGGGCAAGGCGGGCGAGAATGGCTCGCCTCGTCGGGTCGGCGAGGCTGGCGAACGTAGCATCGAGGCGATCTTCGGTCATTTATTTAGCACAACTGTTAATTAACATACTTGTTAACTACAGCGGACAAGTTTCTCTGTCAAGCTCGGGCCGCTAAATGCGCCAGGCACGCGCGGCCGAGCTCCCAGAAAGCTCCATCCAGGGAGCAAACCTCCGGGAAGGAAAGAAGCAGCCTCGCTACAGCGGCATGTCAAAACCGATTTCGGCCCTTGCGGTGAAGGCGCTGTTGCTGTCGTAGCCAAGTTCGGTCCCGACATTGAAGCTTGCGCCGCCTGCCGTGGCATAGGCCGCATCGAAGCCGGCAAAGCCGCGCAGGATCTGGTCGGAGCCGTCGACCGCCGCGAAATCGAGCGGGTTGCCGGCAATTCCCGCTTCGATGCTGCCATCGGAAAAGACACCGTCCGCGCCGGCGCGCAGCGTTGCGTGGAAGATGCCGTTTTCGGTCTGCCACGGCGCCAGGCCATAGGCCAGTTGACCGCGCAGCTCGAACACGTTGACCGTGCGGTTGCCGACGCTGATGTTCGCTGCTGATCCGCTTTCCTCGTAGCTGCCAAGGAACAGCCCGGCGTAGCGCGCCCGCAGGCTCGGCGTGACGACGCCGCCATTGGCCATTGAGAAATCCCTGCCGAAGGTGGCCGAGGGGCTGATGAAGACGCCGTTGTAGTCGGCTTCGGCATGCTCGAAACCGCCAGGAGCCAAGTTGTTGGCCACGCGCCGGTCGCTGGAAAAATCCGACAGGCCAGCCGTCAGCGACAGGTCGACGAAGCCGCCGGGGCCTGAAAATCCCGCATAGCCGCCGGCGAAATAATTGCCGGCGTCTATGGCCTGGGAGTCGGGGGCCGTCTGCATGCGGCTTGCGGCGGCGCCGATGAACAAGCCACCGCGCCAGCCATCGCCGATGACGATGTCGGCACCGGCCATCAAGCCGCCGATCCGGTTGCCGAAGCCTGCGTCGAGGCCGTCGGCTTTCTGGTCGCGATGGCTGCCGAGAGCCGTGAGCCAGGCGACCGTGCCGGCGCCCTCGGCGCCGTCGCCGACAGCAACGGGGCCGCTGCGCGCCGCGGTAAAGCGTTCATCGAGCGCGCCGGCCACGACCCCGGTCAAGTCGGCGACCATCTCGTCGGCGGTGGAAAAACCGGTCGGGTCGACGACATAAACGACGCTGCCGCTGTCGTGGCTTGGCAGGCCGAAGGTGTTGATGGTCGGCGTGCCGGTATAGGCAAAGGCCGAACTGAGGCCGATATCGATGTTGAGCATGTTGCCGGTGCCGAGCGCCAGCATGCCCTGGATGTTGCTGCCGGCCAGCAGGTTCAGCGTGTTGCCGGTGCCAACCAGATGAACAGCAGACGCGCTGCCGACAATCGTGCCCGAGTTGGTGATGGTGTTGGAGCTACTGGCCGCGATGCCGATGTTGCCGCTGGCCATCCCCGTATTGGTGACGGTGTTGAAGCTGCCAGAGCGGATCCCATAACGAACACCTGTGGCGGCGCCCGCATTGGTGATCTTATTATTGTTCTGGAGCCAGATGGCAGAACTGCTCGCACCGATGCTGGTTATCGCGCCAGTATTGGTGATTGTGTTGTTATCGATGACGGCGATGCCAGCAAGCCCCGAGCCTATACTGGTTACATCACCAGCATTGATGATGGTGTTGGATTCGTCTGCCTGGATGCCATAGTCGCCCTTTGCCGTGCCCGTGTTGATGACGGTGTTGCGGTCACCGGCTTGGATGCCTGCGGACAGGAAGTTCGCGCCAGTAGCCGTGCCCGAATTCACAATGATGTTGTTGTCAAGGCCGCGGATGCCGCTGAGCCCACCCTCAGCAATGCCCGCATTGGTGATGGTGTTGGAGTTGTCGACGCCGATGCCGATGTCCGCGCTCGAGCTCATGCCCGAGTTGGTAATGGTGCTGCCGTCGTTGGCGTAGATGCCAAACAGCCCGCCCGAGGCCGTGCCCGAGTTGGCGATAGTGTTGTTGTCCCAGGCGTGAATGCCAGACCAACCGCCGGTGACCTCGCCCGTATTGGTGATGGTGTTGTTGTGAAAGGCACGGATACCAAATAGTCCGCCCGTTAGCGTGCCCGAGTTGGCAATGGCGTTGCCGTCGTTGGCGCGGATGCCAACATCCCCGCCCGTCACCGTGCCCGCATTGGTGATCGTGTTGCCGTCCTCGGAGTAGATGCCGGAAGCCCCGAATGCCGCGGCGCTGACGCTACCCGCATTGGTGATGGTCACACCGTCGACGGTGGCTTCGATACCATGCCCGGCAGGTACATCGACGGTTCCTCCCGCCTCTACCGTGCCAACGTCGCCCGCGGTGTCGAGTATCTGGGTGGTGCCGACGGCCTGTCCGTTGACGACGGTGAAGCTGTCGGCAGATGCCGCCTGCGCCAGCACAATCGTGGATGCGGCAACGCCGCAGAATAGTGCCTGGTACCGCTTGACCTTCATTGCCCTTGCCCACTGCCAAAGAAGTCCGATCAAGGCCAGTAGCCGCATTTCGGCAGGCGAACAGTTCCCATTTGGGAATGAAATTCGAGCATGGCGGCACAACGAAGCCGATGGCCGTCACTTCCTTTCCATCAGCTTCGAGGCGACCACAGCAACAGCCCGGCGCATTGACCTGACCATTGACCTGGGCAGTCTCCAATCAGGCTTCACCGACAATGTGCGCAACGTTCGCTCAAGGAAAAGGTGCCCGTCGCCCGCAGCAATTCAGGGCCCCGCCGGAAAGATGTCGGCCAAATGCGGACACCGGCCTTTGAATTCCATGGGCAAACCACCTAGGTGATTTGGCAAACGGATACGGACATCATGGCCAGACGGCGCTCTTCCCTAGGTTTTCTCGGCATCTTCGGCCGCTCGGGCGACCTGCGCCAGCTTGATGCCGCATTGCGCAGTGTCGACCTGCATCCGGCGCTGGTGCCGGAGGGCGTCAAACTCACCATCGTTAACCTGATGAAGGACCGCTGGCCCGACGAGCCACCGGCCTCGGCCTATCCGCCGGTGGCGCAATTGTTCGGCTACTGCATTGCCGGACCGGAGGTTTTCGCGCAGGCAAACGGGCGCGACCAAATGCTGGAGGCGGAGCGGCGCATTGAGGCCGCACTCGAAGCCGGCAGCGGCTTCGACGCCGACATCGTGCTTCTGGCGCTGCATGCCAAGCTGATCAACCCGGAAGTCGTCGAGCGCTTCGACCTGACGGCCGACTGAGCAGCGCCTAACCGCCCATGCCGCTGCGCGGCAGCTTGATCATCTCGCCGAAGCGGGCACGCAGCTTGTCGTCGGTCGCTTTTGGAATATGGCGCGGGAACCGTTCGGCGAGGATGCGTTTCTTCTCGGCGATGGCGCGGCCCAATATGTCGGGCTTGCCCTTTTCATTCCACTCCTTGGGCGAGAAGCGGTCGGCGATTGCAGGATAGAAATACTCGGTCTGCATCAACCTCAGCGTCTGCTCGTTGCCGAGATAATGGCCGGGACCGTTGAGGCAGACTTCGGAAATGGTGGCGATGGACAGCGCCTCGTCTGTGACCTCGATGCCGCGCACGCAGCGCAGGCATTGGCCCAGCATGTCGTTGTCGATGATCAGGCTTTCCAGGCAGAAACCGAGCAGCGAGGCATGCATGCCGGCGGACTCATAGACCAGATTGAGGCCGGACAAGCCGGCCATGACATTGGTGATGCCCTTCTCGTAGCCGGACTGGACGTCGGGCAGCTTGGAGTCGGCCATGCCGGCGGCCGAGCCGCCGGGAAGGTCGTAGAACTGGGCCATCTGGGCGCAGGCCGCCGTGAGCAACGCCTGCTCGGCCGAGCCGCCGGACATCGCGCCGGTGCGCAGGTCCGAGACGAAGGGCCAAGTGCCGAAGATGGCGGGATGGCCGGGCTTGAGCGCGTTGACATAGACGAGGCCGGCGAGCACTTCGGCTACCGCCTGGACGACCGCGCCGGCGATTGCCGCAGGAGCGGTTGCGCCCGCCTGCCCTGCCGACAGCAGCAGGATCGGGATGCCGCCCTCGACGCAGGCCTCGAGCACGCCGCAGGCATCCTCGGCGAACTTCATCGGCGGCACGACGAAGCAGTTGGAGTTGGAGACGAAGGGCCGGGCGCGGAAGTTCTCCTCGCCGCCGGCGATCTCGTAGAGCATCTCCAGCGCCGGGGCGACGTTCTCGCGTACGGTGAAGCTGGTGCCGACATGCTTGGTCGTTCCGCTGACGCAGGCGTAGAGCGTGTTGAAGTCCATATCCAGCGGATCGGGGATGTCGCGCGGCACCATTGGGCGCTGGAAGAAATGGATGTTGTCGAGCCCTTCGACGATGCGGGCGGCGTCGTAGATGTCCTGCAGCAGCGATTCGCGGTACTCGCGCCTTTCGACATCGACCAGATGCACCGCGGCGCCCGCCGTGCCGTAGTGCACGCGCTTGCCCTGGATCAGCATGTCGTGTTTGGGGTCCTGGCCGCAGAGGGTGAAGTTGCGGGCGGCATTCTCGATCGTCGACATCACCAGCGCACGGGGGAAGCGGATGCGGCCGTCGTCGCCGTAGCTGGCGCCGACCCGCGTCAGCGCCTCGATACAGTTCGGAATGGCATTGGCGAACCCGACTGTTTCAAGCAGCGTCAGCACCGCCTCGTGGATGCGCTCCAGATCGTTCCGGCCGAGCGGGCCGAAGCGGCCACCTTCGAGGCCGGCACGGATGGGGCGGATGTCGTCGGCCAAAGGTGCTGCGCGCATCGCCCGCCTCGCCTCCCGGCCGCCGGACCGACGCGAGCGCTGCTCTGCCGACAGGTCATGGCTTTCGATGGCAACTGACATGCAGGTCCTCCGAATTTCTGTGAGGCTGGCCCGCAGTGATTATGCCACCGTCGTGTCGCCTCGTTCCCTTTGCGCGACTATGCAGCGTCCATTGGCCCAGACCATGGGCCAGCATATCCCGCCGGATATGCCAGAGCGCTCATATGACCGGCGGCACGGAGAAGCCGCCGGCAAAGGGCATCATGCGGCCGCGGGACGGCGACCGGCGGCGGTCGCCAGTTCGCGGATTCCGGGCTCGATATGCTGCAGCGCGATCGAGGAAATACCCAGCCGCATGAAGCGTGTAGGCTTGTCGCCATGCTCGAAGAAGCGTTCGCCCGGCTCGATGATGACGCTGCGCGCCGCCGCCGCCGCGGCAAGCCCGCGCGAGTCCGTTCCGCGCGGCCCCTCGAGCCACAGCGACGTGCCGCCGGCCGAGTCGGTCGACTGCCAGTCCGGCAGAAAAGCCGAGATCGCCTGGACCAATCGCTTGCGCCTCTCGGTGAAGGCCGTCGACAGGCGACGCACCAGCGCCTCATGATGGCCAAGCGACAGGAACAGGGCGACCGCGCGCTGGTTGTTGGCTGGCGGGTGGCGCAGCATGAATCGGCGCAGCGCACGCAACTCGGCGATGAGGTCCGCCGAGGCGACGATGTAGCCAAGGCGCAGGCCAGGCGCGAGTGTCTTCGACATCGAGCCGACATAGACGACGCGGCCGGAGCGATCGAGACTCTTCAGCGCCTGCTGCGGCGCCTCGTCGAGCAGCTGGCTGTCGTAGCCGTCCTCGATGATGATCTGGTTGTTGCGCGTAGCGCGAGCGAGAAGGTCCTGGCGGCGCTCGGCGCTGAGCGGCACCATGGTCGGGCACTGGTGGCTCGGCGTGACGAAGACGAAGCCGGCATCCGAAGGGATGGCTGACGTGACGATACCCTGCTGATCGACCGGCACGGGCTCGATGTCGGCACCGGCGAGGCGGAAGATCGAACGCGCATCGGGATAGCCCGGATCTTCCATCGCCACCTTGGAGCCCTTGGACATCAAGAGCGAGGCCAGCATGTAGAGCGCGTTCTGGGCGCCCAGCGTGACGATGATCTCATCGGGATTGGCGAAGATGCCGCGGCGCGGCAAGAGACGCGCCTGGATCTGCTCGATCAGGAGCGGATCGTCGCGGTCGACCATGTCGGCCGCCCAGTTGCGGATCTCCAGAACGGCCAGCGCCATGCGGTTGCATTCGCGCCATTCGGCGGTCGGAAACAGCGTCGGATCGAACTGGCCGTAGACGAAGGGGTAGGACGACTTGATCCAGTTCTCGAGCTTGGCCGGCGGCGGCATGTCTGAGGCAGCGATCTTGCGGCGCGCCTTCCAATCGATGTCATTGGCCTGGTCGGGGGCCTTCTGCTGCGGCTTGGCCGGCGTCGCCAGCACTTCCGGATTGACGAAGTGGCCGCGGCGCTCGCGCGCCACAAGGAAGCCCTGGTCGACCAGCTGCTGGAAGGCCAGCACCACGGTGCCGCGGGCAACACCGAGCTTTTCTGCCAGGATTCGGCAGGACGGCAGCGGCATCGAGGCCGCAATCTGCCGGTCGAGAATGGCGGCGACGATCGCCTGCCTGATCTGCGCCTGGAGCGTCTGGCCTGATTCCGCTGAAATCCGGAACAGGCCGGACCAGATCGCCGTGTCGTTTCGCTGTGGCATAGTGGCGTTTCCTGCATGTCCAGTCTTTTTGACTTTGCTGGACCATAGAAAGCTATCCTTGGCACAAGCCGTTGCACCAATCAATTTTTCTAATCCTATGGATTTATGCCAGTGAACCTTTCCATCGACGGTTGCTGACAGGACCAGTTGAATCGATTGAAATTTGCCCCGATAGTCCGCCGCGACACCCTCTCAATGAGCCCACAGGTCTGCTAGGATGGCGTCGCAGGCGAACGGGCAGCCCAACTTCCGGAGTTCCATGGTGACCGAACAACCCTTCCAGGCGGCTCTTGCCGCGCTTCGCAACCATCGTCAGGAAGCGCCGAAGAACATGCGTGCGGCTTTCGCGTCCGACCCGAAGCGGTTCAAGAACTTTTCGGTCACCGATGGCGACCTGTTGTTCGACTGGTCGAAATGCGCCGTCGATGCGACGACCATGGTGCTGCTCGAAAAGCTGGCACAGGTGGTCGATCTCGAGGGCAAGCGCGCGGCGATGTTTGCCGGCCAGCGAATCAACATCACCGAAGACCGGGCGGTGCTGCACACGGCGCTGCGCAACCCGCGCGGCGAAGCGGTCATGCTCGACGGCCAGGACGTGACGGTGGACGTGCATGCCGTGCTCGACGCCATGGCGGCTTTCGCCGACGACATCCGCTCGGGCAAGGCGGCCGGCGCGACCGGCAAGAAGATCACCGACGTCGTCAATATCGGCATCGGCGGCTCCGATCTCGGCCCGGCCATGGCGACGCTGGCGCTGGCGCCCTATCACGACGGGCCGCGCGCCCATTTCGTCTCCAACATCGACGGCGCCCATATCCACGACACGCTGAAGGGGCTCGACGCCGGAACGACGCTGTTCATTATCGCGTCGAAGACCTTCACCACCGTCGAGACCATGACCAATGCCGCAACCGCCCGGCGCTGGGTTGAAAAGGCGCTCGGCGCCAAGGCGGTGGGCAGCCATTTCGCGGCCGTGTCGACCGCACTGGACAAGGTCGCGGCCTTCGGCATCGAGCCGTCGCGCGTGTTCGGCTTCTGGGACTGGGTCGGCGGGCGCTATTCCTTGTGGTCGGCGATCGGCCTGCCGATCATGATGGCGATCGGACCGCGGAATTTCCGCGACTTCCTCGCCGGTGCGCACGCCATGGACCGGCATTTCGCCACGGCACCACTGCTCAAGAACATTCCGGTGCTGATGGGGCTGGTCGGCTTCTGGCACCGCGCGGTGTGCAACTATCCGGCGCGCGCCGTCATCCCCTACGACCAGCGGCTTGCGCGCCTGCCGGCCTATCTGCAGCAGCTCGACATGGAATCGAACGGCAAGAGCGTGACCGTTGCCGGCGGCGCCGCGGTGACGCCCACCGGCCCGCTGGTCTGGGGCGAACCCGGCACAAACGGCCAGCACGCCTTTTTCCAACTGCTGCACCAGGGCACCGATTACATTCCGGTGGAGTTCCTGGCGGCGGCTGAGGGCCATGAACCCGACCTTAGGGAACACCATGACCTTCTGCTCGCCAACTGCCTGGCGCAGTCGGAAGCACTGATGAAGGGCCGCACGCTGGAAGAGGCGCGGCGGCAGATGCTGACCAAGGGCATCAAGCCGGAAGAAGTCGACAAGATCGCGCCGCACCGCGTCTTCTCCGGCAACCGGCCCTCGGTAACGCTGCTCTACCGCAAGCTCGACCCGCATATGCTGGGCCGGCTGATCGCACTCTACGAGCACCGCGTCTTCGTCGAAGCGCAGCTGTTCGGCATCAATGCCTTCGACCAGTGGGGCGTGGAACTGGGCAAGGAACTGGCGACCGGGCTGCTGCCTGTCGTGGAGGGGCGGGAAAATGCCGCGCGAAGCGACGCCTCGACAGCCGGGCTGGTGGAGCATATTCACCGGCTAAGGGCTAAGGAGTAGGTGATTTGCGGGGCATCAAGGGCATACTTTTCGACAAGGATGGAACCCTTGTCGATTTCCAGGCGACGTGGTTCGCCATCGGCGAAATGATGGCGCTGAAGGCGGCGGATGGCGACCGGGCGCGGGCGACCGCCCTGATGGAAGCCGCCGGGTACGATTTCGAGGCTCATTGCTTCAAGGCCGATTCGGTGTTTGCCGCCGGCACCAACGCCGACATCGTGGCGCTGTGGTATCCCGATGCCGACGATGCCGAGCAGGCGGTGCTGGTCAAGATGTTCGACCAGGTCTCGGCCGAACAAGGCTCGGCGCAGGCCGTGGCGCTGCCCGGCAGCAAGGACGCTTTGGCCAGCCTGCACAGTGCCGGCTTCCGGCTGGGCGTCGCCACCAACGATTCGACCAGCGGGGCGGAAAAGACGCTGCTGTCGCTCGGCGTCGCCCAGATGTTCGACGCGGCCTATGGCTACGATGCGGTGGCCAATCCCAAGCCTGCGCCTGATTCGATCCACGCCTTCTCCGACCTCACCGGCCTCAAGCCGTCGGAGATCGCGATGGTCGGCGACAACCGCCACGACCTCGAAATGGCCAAGGCCGGCGGTGCGCTGGCGATAGCCGTGCTTTCGGGAACGGGCACACGCGAGTCGCTGACGCCGATGGCCGACGTCGTGCTCGATTCGATCGCCGACCTGCCGGCGTTCCTGGCTGCCGGCCAAGACTGACAGGACTGCGGTCGCCTCTGCGGCGGCCCTTCCCGTCCAGTGGAAAAACGGGGCACGTCCATCCGCGCAGGTTGCCGGCGAATGCCGACAATCGGCCGTCGTCGCGTGCTGGTTCCGGACCGCTGCGGCGTTTGCCGCTTCGGGCCATGATCCCCGCGCCACAATCGGAAGTTCGCGATAGCCCAATGCCGCATCGTGGAATTGGCGGGCAATCCGCTTCAAAATCGGGGGACGACGTCCGCTATCGCTCCCGTGATTGATCGCTGTCCGTGGTCAACGTCCTGAAAAGCACTTCAAGCACCATAGAAACCTTCGGCAGTTCCTGTTTGCTCCGCTGCCACATGACGCTGATGGGGAGCCCGACTGTCGACGCATCCGGGAGTATTTCAACGATTGTCCCGCTTTCCAACTCGTGCTGTGCAAGCCAGGTCGGAAGTTGAGCCACGCCACAGCCTGCGGCTACCGCCGCAACTTCTGCATCTCCGCTACCGACGGCGACGCGTCCATCGACAACGTGACGTACCCCCGGGTCGTTTTCGGTTTCCTTGAACATCCACGAAGTGGCTGTACCGTCAGCCTTCTTGTAGACGATGCAATCGCGTTGTTTCAGATCGGCGACTGACAAGACCGGACCGTGGCGCTTCAGATATTCTGGCGAGGCGCAGAAAATCACCCGCTCGAAGCCCAGGAGCCGGTGCCCGAGGGAGGGTTGCCAAACCGCAGGCCCTCCGATCCGGACGACGATATCGATCTCCTCGGCAATCAGATCGACGAAGTGGTCGGAAAAGGAAATTTGCGGGCGAAGGCGCGGATGCTCGTTCGCGAACCGCAAGAGATGAGGCAGAACGTGCAACCTCCCGTAGGACACCGGGACGTCTATCCGTAGGCGACCTGCGGGCTCGAGCCGCTCGGCCGTGAGAACAGCCTCTGCATCCTCAAGGTCGGCAAGGATCTTTGCGCATGTCCGATAGTACGCCACGCCCGCGTCGGTGAGAGACAGGCTTCGGGTGGTTCTGGCGAACAATCGCGTACCAAGGCGCTGTTCAAGTCTTGCGACCGCTTTTCCCACCGCGGAATTGGTGATCTTCAGTCGCGAAGCCGCTGCCGTGAAGCTTCCGCTGTCAGCGGCTGCGACGAACGCATCAATGCCCTTGAGCCGTTCCGGCAACATCTCGACTCGTCCCAATTCTGGAATTCCAGTCCACTATTGCTGGAAATCTTAGCCAGAGACACATGGAAATTTCCATTATACCTGGATGTGCATCTTCGTTCTCATGGTGATCATCGATGCACACGACCTCTTCGGCTTTCCCTTCATCCACGGATCGGCAGGGCATTTCAAAGCCCGGCCTTTCGATCTTTCTCCTTGCAGTTGCGGCATTTCTGATCGTCACGACGGAATACATCATTCTTGGAATCCTGCCTGCTCTTGCCCGAGACCTTGATATATCGATCTCCACCGCAGGCCAGTTGGTCACCTTGTTCGCCTTCACGGTGATGCTGTTCGGGCCGCCTCTGACGGCTGCCCTGTCGCATCTCGATCGAAAGCAGCTGTTTATTGGAATCCTGCTTGTTTTCGTTGTTTCGAACGCCGTAGCGGCTGTAGCGCCCAACATATGGGTCCTGGCGGCGGCGCGTTTTACCCCGGCTCTGTTCCTGCCGGTATTCTGGGGGACTGCCAGTGAAACCGCTGGCCAGTTGGCTGGACAAAGGCACTCTGGACGCGCGGTTTCAAAGGTCTATCTCGGTATCTCAGCGGCCCTCGTCTTCGGAATCCCGCTCGGTACCATCGCGACAAACACGATAGGCTGGCGTGGGACCTTCTGGGTCCTTGCGGTCATGTCGCTGGCGATGGCGATCGCCATGGCGGTGATGATGCAAAAGCTTCCCGCACCTCCTACGACTGCCCCAGGGACACGGCAGGCTCATGTTCTCAGGGACAAGGCCTTTTTGGCGAACGTCCTCCTGTCAGTCTTTCTCTTTACGGCAATGTTCACCGCCTACACCTATCTGGCGGACATGCTGGAACGTCTGGCAAACATCGCGCCAAAGCATGTCGGCTGGTGGCTGATGGGCTTTGGTGCGGTCGGCATGCTTGGCAACTGGCTGGGCGGACGCATGGTCGACAAGGCCCCGCTGGGGGCGAGCATGCTGTTCGCCGCAATCCTGGCCGTGGCCATGCTCGCATTCGCGCCCTTGGCAGGTTCGACGGTCGGATTGACTTTGTCCCTTGTCGCTTGGGGCGTTGCCTACACTGCCTTGTTCCCAATCTGCCAGGTCCGGGTGATGAAGGCTGGCGCGGGTGCCCAGGCACTTGCGGGAACCATCAACGTTTCCGCCGCCAACGCTGGCACAGGACTTGGTGCGATTTTCGGCGGCCTCACCATCGATCATCTGGGCCTGGAGAGCGTGGGAGCGGTATCGAGCGGGGTCGCCGCCATAGCCATCCTCGTCGCTCTGGCGATGTCGGTTCGGCTTCGGCGCCTCGCCACCGCATAAGCTCCACCACGCCCGATTGTGGCCCAAACGAGCATCCTGGGCGAACGACGGTTTCCCAACCGTCTCAGACGCGATGAGAATGGCGTTGCCGATCAAATGCCCGACGCAAAAACGGCCACCGTGGACAACGCGACATCAGAACTTGTAGGCGACCCCGAACCGGACGTCCTTGCATGTCCGGTTCGTATGCCGACATACCCTCCCGTCCAGACGACATTGGAAGCCGGCGGAGCAGCCACCGAGTCAGCCCTTGCAGCACTGGCGGACATGGCCAACAGCGCTACCCCGACGCCGGATTGTTCGACGCCGGCCTCGATATATGGCGGCTGCAGCCGTGGGAAAGCTGAGGGGGCAGAAGCCCCCTCGCCTATTCGAACACGATCGTAGGTGTGGCTGCTGCGGCGGCGCCCTGCTCTTGCTGTAGCCGCTCCCAGACCTTGGTGGCGATGTCGCGATAGGTCTTGGCCTCGACGCTGTCGGGCCTGGCCACGGTGACCGGCGTGCCGGCATCGGAGCTTTCGCGGATGCCCATTTCCAGCGGCACTTCGCCGAGGAAGGTCACGCCGAGGCGCTCGGCCTCCTTCCTGGCGCCGCCATGACCGAAGATGTCGTAGCGCTTGCCGGTATCGGGGGCGACGAAATAGCTCATGTTCTCGACGATGCCGAGCAGCGGCACGTCAACCTTCTTGAACATGTTCAACCCCTTGCGGGCGTCGATCAGGGCCAGGTCCTGCGGCGTGGAGACGATGACGGCGCCGGCCAGAGGCACCTGCTGGGCCATGGTCAGCTGGGCGTCACCGGTGCCAGGCGGCATGTCGACGACGAGCACGTCGAGCGGACCCCATTCGACTTCGCGCAGCATCTGCGTCAGCGCCGACATGACCATCGGGCCGCGCCAGATCATCGGTGTCTCCTCGTCGACGAGGAAGCCCATAGACATGACCTTGAGGCCGTAATTCTGCATCGGCTTCAGGATCTTGCCATCGACCGTTTCGGGGCGGCCATGGATGCCGAGAAGCTTGGGCATCGACGGGCCGTAGATGTCGGCATCGAGCACGCCGACCTTGAGACCGTTGGCGGCGAGGCCGAGTGCGATGTTGACGGCAGTCGTCGACTTGCCGACGCCGCCCTTGCCGGAGGCAACCGCGATGATCGCGGCAATGCCGGGCACGCCGCGCTTGCCCTGCGACTGCGAGGCGGGCGCGTGCGGTGCGGGGCGTGCGGCGGGCGCGGCTGCCGGACGCGGAGGTGCCGGGCGCTGCGGCACCGGCGCTTCCATGCCGCCGCCCTTCTTCTCGGCGGTCAGGGCCACGACAGCGCCATTGACGCCGGGAATGGCCTTGACAACGCGCTCGGCGGCGGCACGCAGCGGCTCCATTTCCTGGGCGCGCGCGGCCGGCACGGTGATCGAGAAGAACACCTTGCCGTCAGCGATGAAGATGTCGGAAACCAACCCGAGATCGACGATGTTGCCTGAGAAATCCGGGCCGTTGACCGTCTTGAGACGCTCCACAACGGTTTCTTTGGTGACTGTCATGTGTCGAACCTGTCTGCTTCCTTGTTGGGCTTCAGATAATGCAGTTTGGCGAAAGAACCAAGCTACCCGAAATGGCAGTCGACGGCTGCGCTTGGCAAAGCGGCATCGCGCCCCACCTGTCATGGACATGATTTTTTTGCCGATGTGTCGGCATCGACCAGCCTGCGGCGTCCTTGGTGCAGACACCCAACCAGGGAGAAATGCGATGAAATTCGTCAACTACCTGTTCTTCAACGGCAATTGCCGCGAAGCCTTCGCGTTCTACGCCAAGGTTTTCGACGGCGAGATCGTCGGCATGCTCACTCACCGCGAAACGCCGGCCAGCAAGGACGTTTCGGAGGAATGGCAGGACAAGATCATCAATGCCCAGCTCGTCATCGGCGACGAGATGATCATGGCCTCCGATGCACCGCCACAATACCGGACGGAGATGTCGGGATTTTCGGTATCGGTCGACACGGACGACCTGGCCAAGGCCGAGGCGATCTTCGCAGCACTTGCAGATGGCGGCACGGTCAACATGCCGTTCAGCCCGACCTTCTGGGCCAAGGGCTTCGGCATGGTGAAGGACAAGTTCGGCACGCCGTGGATGATCAGCAGCGGCAACGCCGAGTAACAGCACGAGTGCGATTTCACGAGGAAAACATGACCTATTCAGCCATTGAAACTCCCGCAATTTCGAATGTGGCACTGTGGACCGGCCGCGCACTGAGCGGCGCGGTGATCGCGTTCCTGGTCTTTGACGCGGCGATCAAACTCGTGCCGCTGCAAGTGGTGATCGAAACCACCGCGGCACTCGGCTTTCCACCGGAGCTTGCCCGGACCCTCGGCGTGCTGACCCTTGCCTGCGCGGCGCTCTATGCCTGGCCACGAACGGCCGTCCTCGGCGCGATCCTGCTGACCGGCTATCTCGGCGGCGCCATCGCCATCCACCTACGCATCGGCAACCCGCTGTTTTCGCACACTTTGTTCGGCGTCTATCTCGGGCTGATGGCCTGGGGCGGGCTCTATCTGCGCGATCCACGCCTGCAGGCGCTGATCCCGTTCCGCCGCTGAAGCCATATCCACGGAGACAACCATGCAGATTCTCGCCATCATCCTCGGCCTGATCGTGATCGCGATCCTCGCCATCCTGGCGATTGCCGCAACCAAGCCCGCCACGTTCAGCATTCGGCGAACGACCGATGTCGATGCCGCACCGGAAGCAATCTTTCCGCTGATCAATGACTTCCGCAATTGGCACGACTGGTCGCCGTGGGAAGCGCTCGACCCCGACCTCAAGCGCAAGATGAGTGGCGCCGAATCGGGTCGCGGCGCGGTCTACGAATGGGAGGGCAACAAGAAGGTCGGCAGCGGCCGGATGGAGATCACCGAGGTGACGGCACCGACCAAGGTGGTCATCAAGCTCGACTTCCTGAAGCCGTTCGAGGCGCACAATCTGGCGCGCTTCACCATGGAGCCGCAGAACGGAAAAACGCGGCTGAATTGGGAAATGACCGGCCCATCGCCCTTCATGTCCAAGGTGATGCAGGTGTTCATGAACTTCGACACGATGGTCGGCACGGACTTCGAAAAGGGCCTCGCCAGCCTCAAGGCGATCGCCGAACGGCAGCGCCTCGCCGGCTCGTGAGTCCGCCGATCTGGCGCAACAAGGCCTGTCGCCCCGCCGGGGCGGCACTATCTTCATCAGGATGTGGGGCAGCACGAAAGGAGACTGACATGCTTGGTCAAATCAACGCCGTTGCCAATCTGGCCGTCAAGGACCTCGGGCGCGCCAAGACCTTCTATGAGCGCACGCTCGGCCTCAAGGAGGTCGACCATATGGGCGAGGAGGTGTCGGTGCTGAAGAGCGGCGACACCGTGATCAACGTCTACCGGTCGGACTATGCCGGAACCAACAAGGCGACAGCGGTAAGCTGGGCCGTCGGCGACAAGATCGACAGTCTGGTCGATGAGTTGAAGTCGAAAGGCGTGACATTCGAGCACTACGACATGCCGGATACCCGCCATGAAGGCGACGTCCATGTCTTCGGCGACATCAGGGTTGCCTGGTTCAAGGATCCCGACGGGAACATACTGAACCTCATCAACCAGTGATTTTCATAGCAAGTGCAATGTGATGGCTGGCCTAATCGATCGGCGCCGGATAGTTTTGCGGCATGATCGACAAGCTCGAATTCTTCATCGCACTCGCAAGGGAGCAACATTTCGGACGCGCAGCCGAGGAATGCGGCGTCACCCAGCCGACGCTTTCGGCCGGGATCAAGCAGCTCGAGGACATCCTGGGCGTGATGCTGGTGCAGCGCGGCTCGCGCTTCCAGGGCCTGACGCCGGAAGGCCGGCAGGTGCTGGACTGGGCGCGGCGCATCGTCGGCGACACCCGCGCCATGCGCGAGGAAATGCGCGCCGCCCGCCACGGCCTTTCGGGCCGCATCCGGATCGCCGCCATTCCGACGGCACTCGCGATGGTGCCGCGGCTGACGACGCCGTTTCGCGACAAGCATCCCGGCGTCACCTTCTCGATCCTGTCGCGGACGTCGATCGAAGTGCTGTCGCTGCTCGGCAATTTCGAGATCGATGCGGGAATCACCTATCTCGACAACGAACCGCTGGGGCGCGTGACCAGCGTGCCGCTCTATGCCGAGCGCTATCAGCTGATCACCGCTGCCGGGAACGAATATTCCGATCGTGACAAGGTGACGTGGGAAGAGGTGAGCACGCTGCCGCTTTGCCTCCTGACCCCCGACATGCAGAACCGCCGCATCATCGACCAGCACCTCGCCGACGCCGGCGTGCAGGTCCGGCCAACGCTCGAATCGAACTCGATGATCGTGCTGTTTTCGCACATCCGCACCGGCAAATGGTCGTCGATCATGCCGCTGAACCTCGCGGAAACCTTCGGTTTTGCCGAACCTATCAGGGCGATTCCGATCGTCGAGCCGGATGCCAGCCACAATGTCGGACTGGTCGTGGCGCGGCGCGATCCGAACACCACGCTGGTGCAGGCGCTGCTTGACGAAGCCATGACGCTGGCAGGCGATTTTCGCCGTCAATCCTGAGCTAGGCTTTTCCTGCTTTCGTCCACTCGATAGAAAATTTTTATCATGTGACGAAACAGCTTTATTGATTCCGGCTGCCAAAATCGGGTTCAATAGGGAAATAGCGCCCATGTTAGGCGCCAGTGTCAGGGAGGGCGCTGCGTGGTCATGCAGCCAGCAAGTACCGAACTCGCCGCGCGCACGGCCGCGGTGATCAGCGAAATGAAGTACCTCGAGGGTCCGCTGATCCCGATTCTTCACGGCGTCCAGGAGGAATTCGGCTATGTTCCCCAGGAGACCCTGCCGATCATCGCCGAGGCGCTGAACATTTCGCGGGCCGAAGTCCACGGCGTCTTCACCTTCTACCACGATTTCCGCCACAACCCGGCTGGACGGCATGTGCTGAAGGTCTGCCAGGCCGAGGCCTGCCAGTCGATGGGCAGCGATGCCATCGCCGCCCAGATCAAGCAGACGCTCGGCATCGGCTTCCACGAGACCAGCAAGGACGGCGCGGTCACGCTGGAGCCGATCTATTGCCTGGGCCTGTGCGCCTGCGCTCCCGCCGCGATGCTCGACGGCCAGGTGATCGGCCGGCTTGACGCAGACAAGATCGAAGAAATCGCCGAAGAGGTGCGCAAATGAGCGTGACGATCTACGTTCCCGGCGATTCCGGCGCGCTTTCGCTCGGTGCCGAAAAGGTCGCCAAGGCTATCGCCAAAGAGGCGGCCGAGCGCGGCGTCGACGCCAAGATCGTGCGCAACGGTTCGCGCGGCCTGTACTGGCTCGAGCCGATGGTCGAGGTCGTTACCGATGTCGGCCGCACAGCCTACGGTCCCGTGTCGACCAAGGACGTGGCGTCGCTGTTCGACGCAGGTTTCATCACCGGCGGCCAGCACAAGCTGTCGCTCGGTGACCCGGAAAAGCTGCCCTACGTCGCCAAGCAGACGCGCCTGACCTTCGCCCGCTGCGGCATCACCGACCCGTTGTCGCTGGAAGACTACGAGGCGCATGGCGGCCTGACCGGCCTGCGCAACGCGGTCAAGATGGCCCCTGCCGACGTCGTCAAGCAGGTGACCGAGTCCGGCCTGCGCGGCCGCGGCGGCGCCGGTTTCCCGACCGGCATCAAGTGGAAGACGGTTCTCGATACCCCCGGCGAGCAGAAATACATCGTCTGCAACGCCGACGAAGGCGACTCGGCAACCTTCGCCGACCGCATGATCATGGAAGGCGATCCCTTCGTGCTGATCGAAGGCATGGCGATCGCCGGCCTCGCGACCCACGCGACCAAGGGCTACGTCTACATCCGCTCCGAATATCCGCATGCGATCGCGGTGATGACGAAGGCGGTGGAAGTCGCCAAGAAGGCCGGCATTCTCGGCAAGAGCGTTCTCGGATCCTCCCAAGGCTTTGACATCGAGATCCGCTCCGGCGCCGGCGCCTATGTCTGCGGCGAAGAAACCTCGCTGCTGAACAGCCTGGAAGGCAAGCGCGGCGTGGTCCGCGCCAAGCCGCCGCTGCCGGCGATCCAGGGCCTGTTCGGCAAGCCCACCGTCATCAACAACGTGATTTCGCTCGCTTCCGTGCCGATCGTCATGGACAAGGGCGCGCAGTACTACAAGGACTTCGGCATGGGCCGCTCGCGCGGCACCATCCCGATCCAGATCGCCGGCAACGTCAAGCATGGCGGCCTGTTCGAAGTGGCCTTCGGCCTGACGCTGGGCGAGATCGTCGACGAGATCGGCGGCGGCACGGCATCGGGACGTCCGGTCAAGGCGGTGCAGGTCGGCGGCCCACTCGGCGCCTATTTCCCGCGCGCTTTGTTCGACACGCCCTTCGACTACGAGGCGTTCGCGGCCAAGGACGGCCTGATCGGCCACGCCGGCATCACCGTGTTCGACGACAGCGCCGACATGCTGAAGCAGGCACGCTTCGCCATGGAATTCTGCGCCATCGAAAGCTGCGGCAAGTGCACGCCCTGCCGCATCGGCTCGACGCGCGGCGTCGAGACGCTGGACAAGCTGGCCCAGAACATCGAGCCGGAGAAGCAGCTCGCGCTGGTGACCGACCTCTGCAACACGATGAAGTTCGGTTCGCTCTGCGC
This sequence comes from Aminobacter sp. MSH1, assembly GCF_003071665.1. Lineage (GTDB taxonomy): Bacteria > Pseudomonadota > Alphaproteobacteria > Rhizobiales > Rhizobiaceae > Aminobacter > Aminobacter niigataensis. Next base: position 5,200,953 of record NZ_CP026265.1, read on the forward strand.
GCTGGGCGGTTTCACGCCTTATCCGGTGATGAGCGCCATCAACCATTTCCCCGAAGATTTCCGGCCGGCAGCGGTCGCACAGGCAGCGGAATAGGAGACAGCATCATGGGTCTCGTACACGAAATCGACTTCGGCACCCCCGCCTCCAAGTCCGAAAAACAAGTCACCCTGATCGTCGACGGCTTCGAGGTCACCGTGCCGGAAGGCACCTCGATCATGCGCGCCTCGATGGAGGCCGGCATCGAGATCCCGAAGCTCTGCGCCACCGACATGGTCGACGCGTTCGGCTCCTGCCGCCTCTGCCTGGTGGAGATCGAGGGCCGCAACGGCACGCCGTCTTCCTGCACCACGCCCGTCATGCCGGGCATGGTGGTGCACACCCAGACCGGCCGCCTGAAGGATATCCGCAAGGGCGTGATGGAGCTCTACATCTCCGACCACCCGCTAGACTGCCTGACCTGTGCCGCCAATGGCGACTGCGAACTGCAGGACATGGCCGGCGCTGTCGGCCTGCGCGACGTGCGCTATGGCTATGAAGGCGACAACCACGTTCGCGCCAAGAACGACGGCGCCGAAAACTTCAAGTGGATGGCCAAGGACGAGTCCAACCCCTACTTCACCTACGATCCGTCCAAGTGCATCGTCTGCTCGCGCTGCGTGCGTGCCTGTGAAGAGGTTCAGGGCACCTTTGCGCTGACCATCGAAGGCCGTGGCTTCGACAGCCGCGTTTCGCCGGGCGTGCACGAGCTGTTCCTCGACAGCGAGTGCGTTTCCTGCGGCGCCTGCGTGCAGGCCTGCCCGACGGCGACGCTGACGGAAAAGTCGGTCATCGAGATCGGCCAGCCCGAGCACTCGGTGGTCACCACCTGCGCCTATTGCGGCGTCGGCTGCTCGTTCAAGGCCGAGATGCGCGGCGAAGAGCTGGTGCGCATGGTGCCGTGGAAAGACGGCAAGGCCAATCGCGGCCACTCCTGCGTCAAGGGCCGCTTCGCCTACGGCTACGCCACCCACAAGGAGCGCATCCTCAACCCGATGATCCGCGAGAAGATCACCGATCCCTGGCGCGAAGTGTCGTGGGAAGAGGCGATCGATTACACGACCAAGGAATTCCGCCGCATCCAGTACCAGTACGGACGCGGCGCCGTGGGCGGCATCACCTCGTCGCGCTGCACCAACGAGGAAACCTTCCTCGTGCAGAAGCTGATCCGCCAGGGTTTCGGCAACAACAACGTCGACACCTGCGCCCGCGTCTGCCACTCGCCGACCGGCTATGGCCTCGGCCAGACCTACGGCACGTCGGCCGGCACGCAGGACTTCGATTCGGTCGAAGACACCGATGTCGCGCTGATCATCGGCGCCAATCCTGCCTCGGCCCACCCGGTGTTCGCTTCACGCCTGAAGAAGCGCCTGCGCGCCGGTGCCAAGCTGATCGTCATCGATCCGCGCCGCACGGAAATGGTGAAGTCGGCCCACATCCTGGCTGAGCATCACCTGGCGCTGAAGCCGGGCACGAACGTGGCCGTGGTTACCGCTCTGGCACATGTCATCGTCACCGAGGGCCTGTTCAACGAGACATTCATCCGCGAGCGCTGCGACTGGTCGGAATTCCAGGATTACGCAGAGTTCGTCTCGGATCCGCGCCACAGCCCCGAGGAAGTCGAGAAGCTTTCGGGCGTTCCGGCGGAGACAATCCGGGGTGCCGCCCGCCTTTACGCCACCGGCGGCAATGGCGCGATCTACTACGGCCTCGGCGTGACCGAGCACAGCCAGGGTTCGACCACGGTCATCGGCATCGCCAACCTCGCCATGCTGACCGGCAATATCGGCCGCAAGGGCGTCGGCGTGAACCCGCTGCGCGGCCAGAACAACGTGCAGGGCGCCTGCGACATGGGCTCGTTCCCGCACGAACTGCCGGGCTACCGCCACATTTCGGGCGACGCCGTGCGCGACATCTATGACAGCCTGTGGGGCGTCAAGCTCGACAACGAGCCGGGCCTGCGCATCCCCAACATGCTGGACGCCGCCGTCGACGGCACGTTCAAGGGCATCTACATCCAGGGTGAGGACATCCTGCAGTCGGACCCCGACACCAAGCACGTGTCGGCCGGCCTCGAGGCGATGGAATGCGTTGTCGTGCAGGACCTGTTCTTGAACGAAACCGCAAATTACGCCCACGTGTTCCTGCCGGGCTCGACCTTCCTCGAGAAGGACGGCACCTTCACCAACGCCGAGCGCCGCATCAACCGCGTGCGCAAGGTGATGACCCCGAAGAACGGTTATGCCGACTGGGAAGTGACGCAGAAACTCGCCCAGGCAATGGGTCTGAACTGGAACTACAAGCACCCGTCCGAGATCATGGACGAGGTTGCCAAGACGACGCCGAGCTTCGCCAACGTCTCCTACGACTTCCTGGAGAAGATGGGCTCGGTGCAGTGGCCGTGCAACGAAAAGGCGCCTGAAGGCACGCCGATCATGCACATCGACGGCTTCGTCCGCGGCAAGGGCAAGTTCATCCGTACCGAATATGTCGCGACGGACGAAAAGACCGGCCCGCGCTTCCCGCTGCTGCTTACCACCGGCCGTATTCTCAGCCAGTACAATGTCGGCGCGCAGACCCGGCGTACCGAAAACGTCGCCTGGCATGCCGAGGACCTGCTGGAAATCCATCCGCACGATGCCGAAAACCGCGGCTTGCGCGACGGCGACTGGGTGCGGCTGCAGAGCCGCGCCGGCGAGACGACGCTCAGGGCGCAGATCACCGACAAGGTGTCGCCAGGCGTGGTCTACACCACCTTCCACCACCCCGACACGCAGGCCAACGTCATCACCACCGACTTCTCGGACTGGGCAACCAACTGTCCGGAGTACAAGGTGACGGCGGTTCAGGTCGGCGCCTCCAACGGGCCGTCGGAATGGCAGAAGGGCTACAACGAGCAGGCACAGCAGAGCCGGCGCATTGCCGGGCATCTGGAAGCGGCGGAGTAGCGACGGCGTGACCACTCGCCCCGCAATCACCCAGACCTCCCGTCTCGCCCGCCGGGCGAGCGGGACGACGGTTGCCAACCGCATGGTGCCCGAAGAGACGCCGGTGGCGTTGTCTTATGGCGGCACCACGCATGCGGTGATGATGGCGAGCCCGGCCGACTTCGACGATTTCGCGCTTGGCTTCTCGCTGACCGAAGGCATCATCGGCTCGGTCGAAGAAATCGAGTCGATCGAGGTGCTGGACGTCGAGGCCGGCATCGACATCCAGATCAGGCTCAAGGACAAGGCGAACAAGCGCTTCGAGCAGCGCCGTCGCCGTCTCGCCGGGCCTGTCGGCTGCGGATTGTGCGGCATCGAATCCATCGAAGAGGCGATGCGCTCGGTCGACGATGTGCACAAGGCAACATCAGGGCTTTCCTCCGACGACATCGTGCAGGCGGTGAAGCTGCTGTCCAAGGTCCAGCCGCTGCATGCGGAGACCGGCGCGGTACACGCAGCCGGCTTCTACGTGCCTGGCAAGGGCATTGTCGCGGCGCGCGAGGATGTAGGCCGCCACAACGCTCTCGACAAGCTTGCCGGCGCCCTCGACAAGGCAGGCATATCGGGCGCGTCGGGCGCCGTGGTCGTGACCAGCCGGGTGTCGGTGGAAATGGTTCAAAAGACGGCCGCCATCGGCGCGCCTTTCATCATTGCCGTATCGGCGCCAACCGCACTGGCCATCCGCACCGCCGAACAGGCCGGCATGACACTGATTGCACTCGTGCGTGGCGACGATTTCGACATCTTCACCCATCCAGACCGCGTAAGTACCGGAGCCGCCAAAAATGTCGCATGAAGAGCACAAGATGGGGACGAAGGAAAAACTCGTCTACATGGCGAACCAGATCGCGACCTTCTTCGAAACCAAACCCCATGACGAGGGTGTGGCCGGTGTCGCCAAGCACATCAACGATTTCTGGGATCCGCGCATGCGGCGCCAGTTCTTCGAGATGTTCGATGAAGGCGGCAAGGGCATGAAGCCGCTTGTCATCGAGGCGGCCGCCACGATCCGTCGCCCCAGGCAGGACGCAGCCTGACCGCACCGAAGCCTGCGGAACAGGCCGTTCCCCCCGACCAAACATCTGCTATGTTAGCCATCCCTAATGGTTTCTACCGATGGGATGGCTCCGATGAGGCCGATCGCGACCCGATATGCGCGCAGCGGTGACGTCCACATAGCCTATCAGGTGGTCGGCCAGGGGCCGATCGACCTCGTTTTTGTTCCCGGCTTCATCTCCAATCTCGACCTGCACTGGGAAGACGAAGGCTACAGCCGGCTGTTGCACCGGTTGTCGTCCTTTTCCCGCCTGATCCTGTTCGACAAGCGCGGCACCGGGCTTTCCGACCGGGTCGACGCGCATGCCCTGCCCAGCCTCGAAACGCGCATGGACGATGTCCGCGCGGTGATGGACGCAGTGGGATCGAGCCGGGCCGCAATCCTGGGCGCCTCCGAAGGCGCGCCGATGGCGATCCTGTTTGCCGCCACCTATCCGGAACGGACGCGCTCGCTGGTGCTCTATGGCGGCTACGCGCAGTTCGACAAATGGGTGATGGGGCGCGAACGGCTCGACGCCTTCATCGAGGCGGCGGCGACCACGTGGGGCACGGGCGCGACGCTGGCTAACTTTGCGCCCGGACGTGTCGACGACAGCCGCTTCGCCAACTGGTGGGCACGCTTCGAGCGGCTGTCGGCCAGCCCGACCGCAGCCGCCGCACTGGCCCGGATGAACGCAGACATCGACGTGCGCGGCGTCCTGGCGAGCATCCGCGCGCCGACGCTGGTGATCCATCGCCGCAACGATGCGCGGGTCAATCCGGACGCCAGCCGCTATCTCGCGCAGAAGATCCCCGGCGCGCGGCTCGCCGAAATCACCGGGCGCGATCACCCGATCTGGACGGGCGACGTCAACCGTGTCGCCGATCTGGTCGAGGAATTCCTGACCGGCACGCATGCAGCACCCGACACGGAGCGGGTACTCGCTGCCCTGCTCGTTACCCGCATTTCGGATACGGCACGGCTGGGCGACCGGATGTGGGCGGAACGCAGCCTGCGCTTTCATGAGACCTGGCGCCTTCTGGTCGGTCGCCACGGCGGCCGTGTAGCCGACCAGCATGGCGAGATGCTGGTCTCGCGCTTCGACGGCCCGGCGCGAGCGGTGCGCTGCGCCGCCGCCTTGCGCGAGGCGGCCCAGGACATCGGCATCGCCAGCGCGCAAGGCGTGCATGTCGGCGAGGTCGAGATGCGCGGACCTCCCTCCGGCCTGGCGATCCGCGTGACGGCACAGATCGCCGACCATGCCGGGCGCGGCGGCATCCTTGCCTCGCGGCTGGTCGCCGACCTCGCCGCCGGCTCGGGCCTGCATTTCGCCGATGCCGGCCGGCTGTCCCTCGACGATCTCGACGAGCCGATGGCGCTGGTCGAGGCGACGTCGGAACAGCACCTGGAGCCGGCATGCCGCAGCAAGGCGATCGCGGTGGAGCCATCGGCACTGACAGTGCGCGAGAACGAGGTGGTGGCGCTGATCGCCGACGGCAAGAGCAATGCCGCGATCGCAGCCGAGCTCAGCCTCAGCGAACACACGGTCAAGCGCCACGTCGCCAACATCCTGTTCAAGCTCGACCTGCCGTCACGCGCGGCGGCAGCCGCCTTTGCCGCCCGCCAGACTGGCCCGGACGGGCCATAGCGGAAATGGCCCGTCCGGGCGAAGCGGAAGAGCCATACCGAGGACTACAAATTCTCCCCAAGCAGGCAGGCAAAATGGCCATGGACCTGCGGATGGAGGAAGTCATGACCAAGGCACGTGAGGTGTTCGCAGCGCTGGCGGTCGCAGCCGGGTTCTCCGCGCTCATCGCATCGAGCGCGCTCGCCGAGGACAGTTCGGCTGAGGCAACCTACCGGGATATCGAGGCCACGCTCGGCTCGGTGCCCGGCTTCTTCAAGCAGTTTCCGGAGTCCGGCATCGCCGGCGCCTGGGCCGAGTTCAAGGGCGTGCAGCTCAATCCCAAGACCGAGCTGGACGGCAAGACCAAGGAACTGCTCGGCCTGGCGGTGGCAGCACAGATACCGTGCCAGTACTGCATCTATTTCCACACCGTAGCGGCCAAGGCCAACGGCGCCACCGACGAGGAAATCCGCGAGGCCGTGGCGATGTCTGCGACCGTGCGGCACTGGTCGACGGTGCTGAACGGCATGCAGGTCGACTACCCGCAATTCAAGCAAGAGGTCGACACGGTGATGGCCGCAGCCAAGGCCAAGTCGCAATAGACCGCTGAGATCAATCAACCGGGCGTCCCGCCGGGGACGCCAACAGGAGGAACAAATGCTTGCCACCAAGGAAGCCGTGACCGGCGCCTCGATCAAGAAGGCGATCGAAGGCCGCGACGGCAAGATGCTGTCCAGCTTCTATGCCGACGACGCGCTGGTGCGCGTCATCGACCGCAACAACCCACCGAGCAAGCCGCGCGAGATCCGCGGCCGGGCTGCGATCACCACGTTCTGGGACGACATCTGCAGCCGGGCGATGACCCACCGCGTCGACACCACCATCGCGCAAGGCGACAGCCTCGCCTTCTCGCAAGCCTGCTCTTACCCCGACGGCACCAAGGTCTTCTGCGCGGCCATGCTTGAACTCAAGGATGGCAAGATCGCGCGGCAGACCGTCGTGCAGGCCTGGGACGAGTGATCGAATGCGGACGAATGGTCGTCCGCAAAAAGGGAGGAAGCCATGTTCGTCGCACGCTGGAAGATCGATGCCCGCTTCGGGCACAAGCAGGGTGCAATCGAGCTGCTGCGCCAATGGGAACGGGAGATCGGTCCGCAGGCCGGCACCGACCAGATGGCGATGCAGATCCTGACCGGATCGATCGGCGCCAAGGAGGCGGCGATCGAGGTCAACCATACGGTCGAGAGCCTGGCGCAACTCGACGACATGTTCGCCAAGATCTCCAAACTCGACGCCCACGCCCAATGGGGCAAACGGCTCGAGCCGCTGGTCGTGTCAGGCTCGTCCTACTGGAACATCTACCGGGTGATTGACTGACGACCACCCGACCACCAATGCCTACTGATGCGTTTCGCCCGGAGGGCGGTCTTCGACCGGCCTTCGGGTACTGTGGCGCAGCGCCAAGAGGAAGATAATCTCGGCGGCGACGACGATCGCAATGATGCGGAAGCCGATGGTCACGGGATCGTGGTCGCCATCGCGCATCAGGTAGCCGCCGATTAGGAAGGCGGAATTCCAGATCAGGGCGCCGCAAAGCGTGGCCAACGCGAAAGGCACGAAGGAAAGCCGCAGGACGCCGGCCTCGAGCGCTAGGTAGGTGCGCGCCACCGGCACCAATTGGGCGATCAGCGAAGCGCGGAAGTTGTTGCGGCGATAAGCCTGCGTCAGCTTCTGATAGGTCGCGTGCTTGAGGAAAACGTACTTGCCGAAGCGCTTGACGGCAGCGTCGGCGCGATCAGGCCCCAGCCAGTTGCCGCCGGCATACCAGATCATCGAACCGAGGGTCGAGCCGACCATGGTCGCAAACATCAGCGCGACAAGCGTCTGCATGTCCGGCGCGGCGGTCATGCCGAGGAACAGCAGCAGCACATGCGACGGCGGGACCGGCGATATCTTCTCGGTGAAGGCCAGGCCGGCGGCACCAAACAGGCCGAAACCCAGGATCGATGGGATCATGCAAAACGCCAGTCGTAACTCTTTGCCGGCTTCATCCTGGTGATCCGATAGAAGGCCGCCGGCGGCAGGTTGCGGAAAGTATGGCCAACGCGCGTCACTTCGAGATCGAGCCTGTCGAGTAGCGGCTGATCGATAGGACAACGGAAGCCGTAGGTGAACATATACATCGCCCCGCCGGGCCTGACATTAGCAAAAACGCCTTCGAGGATGGCGAGTGTCCGGCGCGGCGCGGGCCCGGGCCTCAACCTGGTCCATGAGATCATGCAGATCCATGGCGGCCGCATCGAACTCGCCTGCGGCGAGCAAAGAGGCACCCGCTTCAGGATAGTCTTTGCAAGCGATCCGGCTGCCTAGCCAGCGGCGATGGAGAGCTTCGCGCCGGCATCGGACAGCGCCCCGGTGAGATCGTCCGCTGGCTGCCGGTCGGTGAAGAGTTCGGTGAAACCGGAAAAGCCACAGACCTGGACCAGCCCCTGGCGGCCGAACTTGGTATGGTCGGTGACGACGACCGAACGCTGGCCGCGCGACAGCACCATGCGGGCGAACTCCGCCTCCTCGAGATCGTAGTCCATCACGCCGTTGGCCGCGTCGAGCGCGCCGGCCGAGATCACCGCATGGGTGACGGCGAAGCGGCTGACGAATTCGATGGCCGAGACGCCGAAGGCAGCACCGCTGTCGCTGCGCAGTTCGCCGCCGGCCATGTAGACCTTGTTGCCGTTGACGGTGGCCAGCGTGCGGGCGATGTCGGAGGAGTTGGTCACCACCGTCAGGCGGCGATGGCCGAGCAGTTCCCGGGCAAGATAGCTGGTGGTGGTGCCGGTATCGAGCATGACCGACTCGCCGTCATGGATGGTGGCGGCGACGGCCTTGGCGATGGCACGCTTGGCCTCGGCATTTTCGCGCATGCGGCGCTCGAAGGGCGCCTCGCCGACGGCCGACGGCAGGCCGATGGCACCGTGCATCTTGAGGATCGCTCCGTCGGATGCCAGCGGCTTGACGTCCCGACGCACGGTTTCGAGCGACACGCCGAGCTTGTCGGCAAGGTCGGCGATGGTGATCGTGCCCTCGTCCTCGAGCAGGCGCAGGATTTCGCTGTGACGCTTGGAATGGTTCATCAGGCTGCCCCGCTCGAAGGGCCAGTTTGGCCGTTTCCGAGATTCGCGATGACTGACTCTACCGTATTCATCTCGCGATATTCAACAGATACGGTCAAAAGAACAACAAAAACCACAAATCCGGATTGACACTGCCGCTTCCGCTGCGTGAGACTGCCCGTCAACAAGACCAGGGCGCAAGGGGAACGCGCCGGACACGGCACGGAGAGGCTGGATGTCGAATAGCGAGGATCGCATCCGCGCCCTGCCGCTGTGGAACGGGGCAGTGACGATCGCGCCGCTGAAGGGCGGCATCAGCAACGAAAGCTGGGTGGTGACCGACGCGTCGGGGGCGCATGTCGTGCGCTTCGGCAAGGATTTTCCCTTCCATCACGTCACCCGCGAGCGCGAGGTGATGGTGGCGAAAGCAGCCTTCGAGGCGGGCTTCGCGCCAGAACTGCAATATGCGGCACCCGGCGTGATGGTGACGGAGTTTCTCGGCGCCAGGACCTATGGCGCCGGCGATGTCCGGGCCAATGCGACAGGCATCGCCCGCATGGTCAGGCGCTTCCATATCGAGATGCCCAGGCATGTTTCGGGGCCCGGCTTCATGTTCTGGGCCTTCCACGTGATCCGCGACTATGCCCGCACGCTTCAGGCCGGCGGCAGCCGGATGACGGCCGAATTGCCCCGCTATCTCGAACTGGCCGACGCGCTCGAGGAGGCGCAGGCGCCCCTGCCGATCGTCTTCGGCCACAACGACCTGTTGCCGGCCAACTTCCTCGACGACGGCGACAGGCTTTGGCTGATCGATTTCGAATATGCCGGATTTTCGACCGGAATGTTCGACCTTGCCGGCATCGCCTCCAATGCAGGGATGACTGAGCAAGAGTCGGACGATCTGCTCACCACCTATTTCGGCGGCCCGCCCGACCAGGAAATCCGCCGCTCGCACGCGGCCATGCAGTGCGCCTCGCTGCTGCGCGAGGCGATGTGGAGCATGGTCTCGGAAATCCACCTCTCCGCTCCGGGCAGCGACTATGTCGCCTACACCGCCGAGAACCTCGGAAAGCTCGATGCGGCGCTCGAAACCTATCGCACATTGTACGGAAAACTCTGACCATGGCCCTCCCCCCACATGCACAGATCGTCGTCATCGGCGGTGGCATCATCGGCTGCTCGACCGCCTATCACCTGGCGCGCGACCACAAGGCCGACGTGATTCTGCTCGAACAGGGCAAGCTGACCTCAGGGTCGACCTGGCATGCGGCGGGACTGGTGGGGCAGTTGCGCTCGTCGGCCTCGATCACCCGCGTGCTCAAATATTCGGTCGAACTCTACAAGGGGCTGGAGGCAGAGACCGGGCTTGCCACCGGCTGGAAGATGACGGGCTGCCTGCGGCTCGCCACCAACCAGGACCGCTGGACCGAATACAAGCGGCTGGCGACGACGGCCAAAAGCTTCGGCATGGACATGCAGCTGGTATCGCCGGAAGAGGTCAAGCGCATGTGGCCGCTGATGGAGACCTCGGATCTCGTCGGCGCTTCGTGGCTGCCGACCGACGGCCAGGCGAGCCCCTCCGACATCACCCAGTCGCTGGCCAAGGGCGCGCGCATGCATGGCGCCAAGCTGTTCGAGAACGTGCGCGTGACCGGCTTCGAGATGAAGGACGGCCGTATCCTCAAGGTTATGACCGACCAAGGCGACATCGCCTGCGACAAGGTGGTGAACTGCGCCGGGCAATGGGCACGGCAGGTGGGTGCGATGGCCGGCATCAACGTGCCGCTGCAGCCGGTCAAGCACCAGTACATCATCACCGAGAAGCTGCCCGGGCTCGCCACCGATGCGCCAACCATCCGCGACCCTGACCGGCGTACTTATTTCAAGGAAGAGGTCGGCGGGCTTGTCATGGGCGGCTACGAGCCCAACCCGATAGCCTGGACCACAGGCGACGTGCCCAACGACTGGGAATTCCGGCTGTTCGACGACGACTACGACCATTTTGAGCAGCACATGGTGCAGGCGATAGAGCGTGTGCCCGGACTGGCTGATGTCGGCGTCAAGCAGATGATCAACGGCCCGGAGAGCTTCACGCCCGACGGCAACTTCATCCTGGGGGCGGCGCCCGAGTGCCAGAATATGTTCGTCGGTGCCGGCTTCAACGCCTTCGGCATCGCCTCTGGCGGCGGTGCCGGCTGGGTGCTGGCGCAATGGGTCGTCGACGGCGAAGCGCCGCTCGACCTGTGGGTGGTCGACATCCGGCGCTTCTCGGGCCTGCACCGCGATCGTCAATGGGTGTCCGACCGCACGCTCGAGGCCTATGGCAAGCACTACACGATCGGCTTTCCGCACGAGGAATATGACAGCGGCCGGCCCTACATCGTCTCGCCGCTCTATGAGCGGCTGAAGAAGTATGGCGCCGTCTTCGGTTCCAAGCTCGGCTGGGAGCGGCCCAACTGGTTCGCGCCCAAGGGCATGGAGGCGAAGGACGTCTACGCCATGGGCCGCCAGAACTGGTTCGAGCCGGTGGGCGCCGAGCACGCCCATGTGCGCGAGGCGGTCGGCGTCTTCGACCAGTCGTCCTTCGCCAAATACGAAATGACGGGCAAGGACGCGCAGCAGGCGCTCGACTTCATCTGCGCCAATGACGTGTCGAAGCCTGCGGGGCGGCTGACCTATACGCAGTTGCTCAACACGCGGGGCGGCATCGAGGCCGACCTGACCGTGGCGCGGCTGGCAGAAGACAAGTTCTACATCATTACCGGCACCGGCTTCCGCACCCACGACCTGGCCTGGATCAGCGACCACATTCCGGAGGGGCTGGACGCGAGGCTGGTCGATGTCACCGAGCAGTTCGGCACGCTGTCGCTGATGGGGCCGAATGCGCGGAAAGTGCTCGAAGCCGTCACCGATGCCGACGTCTGCAACGCTGCCTTCCCCTTCGGCCATATCAAGGAGATCGCCATCGCCGGTGCCACCATCAGGGCGCTGCGCGTGACCTATGTCGGCGAACTCGGCTGGGAACTGCATGTGCCGATCGAGGCTACAGGCGAGGTGTTCGACGCGCTGATGGCGGCGGGCGCTGCACACGGCATCCGCCCGATCGGCTACCGCGCGCTGGAATCGCTGCGGCTGGAAAAGGGCTACCGCGCCTGGGGCTCGGACATCACCCCCAACGACACGCCATTCGAGGCGGGACTTGGCTGGGCGGTGAAGCTGAAGAAGAACATCGACTTCCTCGGCCGCAAGGCGCTGGAGAAGCTCGGCAACGCGCCGCTGACCAAGCGGCTCGCCTGCTTCACCGTGGATGACAAGGAGGTAGTGCTTGTCGGGCGCGAGACGATCCTGCGCGACGGCCAGCCGGTCGGCTACCTCACCAGCGGCGGCTATGGCTACACAGTGGGCAAGAACATCGGCTTCGGTTACGTCCGCGACGCCGGAGGCGTCGACGATGCGTTCCTCACCGGCGGCAGCTACGAGCTGGTGGTCGCCATGGAGCGGGTTGCGGCGAAGATCCACCTCGAGCCGCTGTTCGATCCCGCCGCAGCACGTGTGAAGGGGTAGGTGCTCGCCAAAAAGCCATGATCTGCCTTATCAAGGCTCGCAAGGACGGGCACGAGACAAGGACCTGATGATGGCGAAACAGATGGCGCGCGCGGCATTGCGCGCAACGGCGATGGGCGGACTGCTTTTCCTGGCCGCCTGCCAGACCGGTTCGAACATGGCCGGTGACGGTGCCGGCGCGTCGACGACAGGCATAGCCTATCTCCAGACCATCCGCTCCGAGCACGGCCTGCCGCCGCTGCGCCCCGACTCGACGCTGGAGCGCGCAGCACTGCAGCAGGCGGGCTACATGGCGCGCAGCGGCAAGATGGAGCACACCACCGGCTGGGGCAAGGATTTCGCCGCCCGCATGAATGACAACAGCGTTGCAGGTGCTGCAGCCGAAAACATCGCCCATGGCGGCATGGAGCCGGCCAAGCTGTTTTCGATGTGGATGAACTCCGCCGGGCACCGCCGCAACATGCTCGACCCGCGCTTCAGCAAGTTCGGCCTCGCCTATGTGCGCGAGGCCAAGGGCAGCGACAAGCGCTACTGGGCGCTGGTGCTGGGCAAATAACGCTCAGTGCACGCTGGTCGGCACCGTCTCTGGTTCGGCCTTGTCGACCACCTTCTGGCGGTGGAAGATGAACAGGCCGGCAACGACGATGATCGCCGAGCCGATGAGGCCCTGAGCATCGGGGTAATCGCCGAAGAAGGCGATGCCCATGACAATTGCCCACAGAAGCAGCGTGTATTGCAGCGGCGCCAGCAGCGAGGCGGGCGCGAGCTTGAGCGCGCGCGTAATCATCAGGTGCGCCGCGCATGAGACGACGCCGAGCAGCAGCATGGCCGACCAGTCGAGCGCACTTGGCGCGCGCCAGTCGGCGACCGCCAGCACACCGCCGACAATAAGCGCGCCCACCGTCTGCCAGGTAACGAGCGTGGTGTCGTTGGTGGCGCGCAGCTTGCGGCTGAGGATCAGCGTGACGGAGAAGGACAGGCTGCCGACGATGGCGAACAGCGACGGCCAGGACAGCGAGGCTGTCGACGGTCGAAGCGCAATGACCACGCCGCAGAAGCCGAGCACGATGGCGATCCACCGGCGCCAGCCGACCTTTTCGCCAAGGAAGAAGTGCGAAAGGGCGGCGATGTAGATCGGGCCTGCCATGTAGAAGGTCATGACGTCGGCCAGCGGCAAGTAGGCGACGGCGGCATAGAAAAAGCCCGTATCGGCCGTGGCGAGCACGACGCGAAGCACCTGCAGGCCCGGGCGCTCGACCCTTGTCAGAGGGGCTACGCCTTGCTTGGCGATCATCGGGCCGAGGATGATGAAGGCGCCGACCGAGCGGATGAAAAGCACCTGGCCGACGGAGAAGCTGGTGACCAGCCATTTGCCCATGGCATCGTTGAGGGCGAACATGAAGTCGCCCAGCAGCATCAGCAGGACGCCCGCGAGAACGAGGTTCCCCTTGGGCAGGGCTATGGCTTGTCGAAATGTCATGGTGTCAACGTCCGCGGGCAACGGGCCCGGATCGCGCCTATCTAGGCCCGCAACGCCGTCTTTGCGAGAGCTAAGTGCCCTGGACCATGCGTTGCTGCGTCGCAGCGCCAGCGATCACGGGCTGGGCGCGACGACGATCGGGCGATAGACGACGAACGGTCGATCCCAGTCATCGAACTCGCTGCGACGGCGGAACTCGGCGCGACGGTCGAGTTCGATGCGCTGCAGGCATTCGGCGAAGGCGTCATTGCGCTTGGTGAAGCCGTAGGAACGGCACTTTTCCTCGTCACGGGCGCGCTGCTCTTCGGATGAGACGCAGCCGGCAAGAAGAGTGGTGCAGGCCAGCACCAAGGCTATCCTGATCCGCATGACGATCCTCCTTGCATGATCTCAAGAGATTCTAGACTTCCATAGTAGACTTTATCGCCCGCGCAGAAAAGTCTTTCGCAATGCTAGCTCGCTTGCGGCGGCACGACGTGGCGGCGGTTGATGCTCGCCGGACGGCCCTTGATCGAAAGTGACGTATCGCGCTTCGGGCGCTCGGCCACGACCTTGCCCTTGGCGACGACGCACAGCCGCTCGGCGCGCAGGCGCACCGCCTCGATCGGATTGCCGGCGTCGAGCACGACGAGGCTCGCCGTCTTGCCGACCGCGAGGCCGAGATGGTCGAGCCCCATGATCTCGGCATTGACCCTGGTGACCATGTCGAAGCAGCGGCGCATGTCGGCGGGCGACGACATCTGGGCGACATGCAGGCCCATGAAGGCGACATCGAGCATGTCGGCGGTGCCGAGCGAATACCACGGGTCGAGCACGCAATCCTGGCCCCAGCCGACGCGGATGCCGGCCTTGAGCATCTCGGGGACGCGGGTCATGCCACGGCGCTTGGGATAGGTGTCGTGGCGGCCCTGCAGCATGATGTTGATCAGCGGATTGGGGATCGCGGACACGCCGGCTTCAGCGATGAGCGGCAACAGCTTCGAGACGTAGTAATTGTTCATCGAGTGCATCGACGTCAGATGCGAACCGGCCACCCTGCCCTGCAGGCCGAGGCGTTGGGCCTCGTAGGCGAGTTGCTCGATGTGGCGCGACAGCGGGTCGTCGGTCTCGTCGCAATGCAGGTCGACCATCAGCCCACGCGCCGCCGCGATCTCGCAGAGTTCGGTCACCGAACGCGTGCCGTCGGCCATGGTGCGCTCGAAATGGGGTATGCCGCCGACGACATCGACACCCATGTCGAGGGCGCGGATGGTGTTTTCCCGGGCTGTCGGGGAGCGATAGAGCCCGTCCTGCGGGAAGGCGACGAGCTGGAGATCGATATAGGGTGCGATCTCCTTCTTGACTTCGAGCAGGGCCTCGACGGCGAGCAGCCGGTCGTCGCAGGTGTCGACATGGGTGCGGATGGCGAGCAGGCCCATCGACACGGCCCAGTCGCAGTAAGCGAGCGCGCGCTCCTTGACCGCCTCATGCGTGAGCAGCGGCTTGAGTTCGCCCCACAGCGAAATGCCTTCGAGCAGCGTGCCCGACGCATTGATGCGCGGCAGGCCGTAGGACAGCGTCGCGTCCATATGGAAATGCGGATCGACGAAGGGCTGCGACACGAGGTTGCCGGAGGCATCGACGACACGGCCGGCGGCGGCGTCGATGCGCGGTTCGATCGCGGCGATGCGGTCGCCCTTGATGCCGATGTCGGCAACGGTTCCATCGGGCAGCGTGCCGCCCTTGACGATCAGGTCGAAGCTCATCTTTCGCCTTTCTGGTACGGGATCATCAGCGCCTTGGGATAGGTAGCGCGGCGCGCCACCAGGATCAGGGCCAGGATGGACAGCGCATAGGGCATCATCAGGAACACCTGGTAGGGCACGATGCCGCCCGACATCTGCTGCAGGCGAACCTGGTAGGCGTCGAACGCGGCAAACAGGATGGCGCCGATCAGCGCCTTGCCCGGCCGCCACGAGCCGAACACCACCAGCGCAATGCAGATCCAACCGCGGCCGTTGATCATCTCGAAGAAGAACGAGTTGAAGGCCGACATGGTGAGGAAGGCGCCACCGACCGCCATCAGCGCGCTGCCGACCATGACGGCGCCGATGCGGATGCCAGTGACCGAAATGCCCTGCGCCTCGACGGCCGACGGGTTCTCGCCGGCGGCCCGGACGGCAAGGCCGACGGGCGTGCGGTAGAGCACCCAGGCGACGACTGCGACGGTGAGGAAGGCAAGATAGGTCAGCGGCGTCTGCGAAAACAGCGCTTCGCCAAGCACCGGGATCTTCGACAGGCCGGGGATCGGCAGCGGCTGGAATGGCTCGATCTTGGGCGGCGAGGTCACCTCGGGCAGCGCCAGGCGATAGATGAAATAGGTCAGGCTGGTGGCAAGCAGCGTGATGCCGATGCCGACGACATGCTGCGACAGGCCGAGCGGCACGGTCAGCGTCGCATGCAACAGGCCGAACATCGCGCCGGCAAGGGCAGCCACGAGCACCCCCGTCCACAGGTCGCCGCCGGCATAGACGGTGAACCAGCCGGCAAAGGCGCCAGCAGTCATGATGCCCTCGATGCCGAGGTTGAGCACGCCGGCGCGCTCGCAGATCAGTTCGCCCATGGTGGCGAAGATCAGCGGCGAGGCGATGCGGATGGCAGCGACCCAGAAGGAGGCGGTGAAGAGGATTTCAAACGCGTCCATCAGAGGGCTCTCCGCCTCGATACTGCCTGCATCAACCGATGTGGGCGCCTTACGTTGCCCCCCTCTGGCCTGCCGGCCATCTCCCCCTCAAGGGGGGAGATCAAGCTGTGACCAGCGCCTCGCCCAATCATCGGCGGCAGAAAGGTTTCGCCATGTCTGCCAAAGCGCATTGCGACGCGGCAGGAATTGGTGCGGCGTCGACGCGACTGATCTCCCCCCTTGAGGGGGAGATGGCCGGCAGGCCAGAGGGGGGCGCGAAGGATCACAGCCATCACCTCCACCTCACCCGGAACCGCGTCAGCAGGATCGCCACCACCATCGTCAGCAGCGAGGTGGCGACCATGACGTCGGCGATGTAGCTCGGCACCTTGGCGACGCGGCTCATGGCGTCGGCGCCGACGAAGATGCCGGCGACGAAGACGGCCGAGGCGATGACGCCGAGCGGGTTCAGCATTGCCAACATGGCGACGACGATGCCCGAATAGCCGTAGCCCGGCGACAGGTCGAGCGTCAGGTTGCCCTTGAGGCCCGACACTTCGGAGAAGCCGGCAAGTGCCGCCAGCCCGCCCGACAGGAGTGCCGTCTTCATCAGCACGCGGTTGACCGGAATGCCGACGAAGCGGGCACCCTCGGGATTGTGGCCGACGGCGCGCATCTCGTAACCGAGCACGGTCTTCTTCATGATGACCCAGACGACAATGGCCGAGACGATGGCGATGACGAAGCCGTAATGCAGCCGCTTGCCCTGGATGATGCGCGGCAACTGCGCCTCGGCGATGACCTTCTGCGACTGCGGCCAGCCAAGGCCCATCGGGTCCTTGAGCACGCCCTCGAGCAGCATCGAGACGAACAGCAGCACGATGAAATTGAGCAGGAGGGTGGTGACGACCTCGTCGACGCCGAAGCGGGTCTTCAGGATCGCCGGACCGAGAAGCAGCAACCCTCCGGCGAGCATCACTGCCAGCATGATGACGGGGATGAGAATGATCGATGGCAGCGGCAGGGCGCCGGTGCCGAGCACCACGGTGACGATGCCGCCGACATAAAGCTGGGCCTCGGCGCCGATGTTCCAGAGCTTGGCGCGGAAGGCAACGGCGACCGCCAGGCCGGTGAAGATCAGCGGCGTCGCGCGCGTCAGCGTCTCTAGCAGGGCGAATTGCGAGCCCGCGGCACCTTTGGCGACGAGGTAGAAGACCGACAGCGGAGAAGCCCCGGCCGCGAGCACCAACAGCGAGGTGATAAGCAGCGTGGCAACAATCGCCGCGATCGGGAACAGCAGGGTGAGCGCCAGCGACGGCGCGGGTTTCGGCTCAAGCCGCATGACGTTGCCTTCCCCCGGCTTGAGATGGCTGCAGGACAGCGCCCCCCTCTGTCCTGCCGGACATCTTCCCCACAAGGGGGGAGATCAGCAGTGGCGACGACAGCACCCTTTCTGCAACTCCGCAGGTTAGCGAAACTGGCGCGGCCGGCCAATCTCCCCCCTTGCGGGGGAGATGTCCGGCAGGACAGAGGGGGGCAACGTCGAGCACGGCCCGACCAAATGTGCACTCGTTGCTCACGCCGCCTGCCCCTCTTCGCCGTGACCTGCCATCAGTTCCCCTAGTTCGCGAATGCTGCGCTCGCCGCGCGCCGACGGGCTCGAAAGCCGCCCCTTGGACATCACGACGATGCGGTCCGACAACGCCAGGATTTCCTCCAGGTCCTCCGAGATCAGCAGGACCGCTGCCCCCCGCTCGCGCGCGGCAAGCAGCATGCGATGGACATAGGCGACCGCGCCGACATCGAGGCCGCGCGTCGGCTGGCTGGCGAGGATGACCGCCGGCTCGGGATCAAGCGCGCGGCCGAGGATGAGCTTCTGCATGTTGCCGCCCGAAAGCAGCCGGATGCGCGCCTCGGGCGACGGGCATTTGACGTCGTAGTCGGCGATGATCTCCTCGGCGAAGCGGCGCGCAGCCTTCCAGTCGAGGAAGCCCATGCGGCTGAAGCGCGGACTGCCGTAGCGCTCGGCGATGACGTTCTCGGTGACGCTCATGTCGCCGATGGTGCCGACGGCATGGCGGTCTTCCGGGATGCGGGCAACGCCATGGCCGAGCGCTGCCTGTGGCGACCAGTCGCCGACCGGTTGGCCGGCAATGGAAATGCCGCCGCCGGTGGGGCGCCTTGTGCCGGCGATGAGAGCGGCAAGGGCCGCCTGGCCGTTGCCGGAAACGCCGGCCAGGCCGATGATCTCGCCGGCGCTCAGGGTCAGCGACACCTCGTCGAGGCCGGCGCCATTGTGGCGGGCGGTGGAGACACGGTCGAGCACCAGCAGCGGCGCGCCAACCTGGACCGGGCTGACCTCCGCCGGCTTGACCTCCTGGCCGACCATCAGGGCCGCCAGTGCCTTGCGATCGGTCGCCTTGGTTTCGCGTTCGCCGGCGAGCCGGCCGGAGCGCAGCACCAGCACGCGGTCGCTGACGGCCATGACCTCATGCAGCTTGTGGGAAATGAAGATGATCGACAGGCCCTTGGCGACAAGCAACTTCAGCGTATGGAACAGCGCATCGGTCTCGGCTGGGGTCAGCACCGCCGTCGGCTCGTCGAGGATCAGGATGCGGGCCTCGCGGTAGAGCGCCTTCAGGATCTCGACACGCTGGCGCTCGCCAACGGAAAGGGTCGAGACGGTTGCAGTGGGGTCGACCGCCAGGCCGAAATCGGTGGAGAGCTGTCCGATGCGGTTGCGCGCGGCGGCCCGGTCGAGGCGCGGACGCCACAGGCTCTGGGTGCCGAGGGCGATGTTTTCCAGCACCGTCATGTTGTCGGCCAGGGTGAAATGCTGGTGCACCATGCCGATGCCGGCATCGAGTGCTGCGCGCGGATCGCCCGACGGCAACGGCTTGCCGAAGGCCTCGACCGTGCCCTCGTCGGCGACGTAGTGGCCGAAGAGGATGTTCATCAGCGTCGTCTTGCCGGCACCGTTCTCGCCGAGCAGCGCGATCACTTCGCCACGCTTCAGCTCGAAGGAAATGGCGTCGTTGGCGACGAGCGGGCCGAACCGCTTGGTGATGCCGGAGAGGCTAAGGACGGCTTCTGAGGTGTTGGGCGACATTCGCGATCCGGGCGGGGCGATTGGGCGACCCCTTCTCCCCCTGTAGGAGAAGGTGGCCGAGCGGAGCGAGGTCGGATGAGGGGTGTTCCAACTTGGAATACCCCTCACCATTGCCAACCTTGCCGCTGCGGGGTAATCCGACCTCTCCCGCAAGGGGAGAGGTGGAAAGCGCTAGGTCGACTTGGGCTCGGCGTCGTTGATCTCGACGGTGAACGAGCCGTCCTTGATCGCCTTTTCCTTCTCGGCGACCTTGGCCTTGATCTCGTCGGGCACCTTGCCCTCGAAGGTGCCGAGCGGAGCCAGCGACGAGCCGCCGTTCTTCATGAAGGAATAGACGCCGTAGTCGTCGGCCTTGAAGGTGCCGGCCTTCACTTCCGCAATCGCCTTGTCGAGCGTCGGCTCAAAGTGCCACAGCGCAGAGGCGACGACGGTTTCGGGATAGTCGGCCTGGGTATCGATGACGTTGCCGATGGCCAGCACCTTCTTTTCCTTGGCGGCATCAGAGACGCCGAAACGCTCGGCGTAGAGCAGGTCGGCGCCGCCGTCGATCTGGGCGAAGGCGGTTTCCTTGGCCTTGGGCGGATCGAACCACGAGCCGATGAAAGCGACCTGGAACTTGGTGTCGGGGGCCACTTCCTTCACGCCGGCCATGAAGGCGTTCATCAGGCGGTTGACCTCGGGGATCGGGTAGCCGCCGACCATGCCTATATTCTTCGACTTGGTCATCGCGCCGGCAACGAGGCCGGAGAGGTAGGACGCGTCCTGGATGTAGTTGTCGAAGACCGAGAAGTTCGGCACGGCGGCGTCGGGCTTGAAGCTGGAGCCCATCAGGAAGGCGACGTCGGGATAGTCCTTGGCCACCGCGCGGGCGGCGTCCTCGACGCCGAAAACCTCGCCGAGGATGAGCTTGTGGCCGGCCTCGGCATATTCGCGCATGACACGCTCATAGTCGTTGTTGGCGGTGTTTTCCGAATAGACATATTCGATGTCGCCGCGGTCCTTGGCGGCGTTGGCCGCCTTGTGGATGCGGCTGACCCACTGCTGCTCGACCGGAACCGTGTAGACGGCTGCGACCTTGATCGGGTCGGCCGCGAAAAGCCGCACCGGCAGCCCCACCGCCGCCACGGCGGCGGAGGCACCCGCAGCCTTGATCAGCGTACGCCGAGACAAGCCGAAATCGTTTGAATTTCTTGGCATTCTTTCCACCTCTGGCTGGTTTTGGTCTTCTTTGGCGAAGGCGCGTTTTTTATCGTTTGGTCAACGGTATGCGAAATCCGGAATGCCGGCAATCCGCAGGCAGCCTGCTGTCCACCGTCTCCTTGCGCACTGCCACGGCAGGTCCTTGCATTGGCAGCACATCTCCCGTTTCCCTTCGCCCGCAGGTGCTTTATATAGGCCCGCACGGGGGGCCGCGCCTCAAGGGACCCATTGATTTGTTTGGATTTTTTCGTCCGACGCAGAATCACCGCCTGATCTTTCGATTGCTGCGCGAGTCCTTCCGCCAGCATGCCCTTGGCTACGGTATCGCAATCGTCGCCATGCTCGTGGTGGCCGGCATGACGGCGGCCAGCGCCTGGATCATGCAGGACATCACCAACGAGTTCGTCATCGGCAAGGACATCAACCGCGTCTACATGATCGCGGCGATGGTGGCGGGGATATTCATCCTCAAGGGCGTGGCGACGTTCGTCCAGGCCTTCTTCCTGAGCCGTGTCGGCAACAGCATCATCGCCGACCGCCAGCGCAAGATCTACGATCGCATCCTGGCGCAAGGCATCTCCTTTTACCATTCGATCCCGTCGTCGGACCTGATCACCCGCGTCACCCACAATGCGCAGGCGGCGCGTGCGGTGCTCGACGTCATCGTCACCTCCTTCGTGCGCGACCTGTTTTCGCTGCTCGGCCTGGTTGCGGTGATGGTATACCAGCAGCCGGTTCTGTCGCTGGTCGCCTTCATCGTCGGCCCGATCGCCATCTTCGGCGTCAACCAGATCCTGCGCCGGGTGCGCAAGATCATGGAGGCGGAGTTCATGTCGCTGGCGCAGATCGTGCAGGTGATGCAGGAGACGACGGTCGGTGTGCGCATCGTCAAATCCTTCAATCTCGAATCCCTGATGCGCAGCCGCATGCACCGTGCCGTCTCCGACGTCGAGCAGCGCGCCAACACCATTGCCGCGCTCGAAGCCGGCACCAGCCCGATCATGGAAACGCTGGCCGGCCTCGCCATCGCCGGCGTGGTGCTGGTCAGCGGCTATCTCGTCGTCCAGGGCGGCCAGACCCCGGGCAGCATCATGTCGTTCATCACGGCGCTGCTGTTGGCCTACGAGCCGGCCAAGCGGCTGGCGCGGTTCCGCGTTTCGCTCGAGGCCGGCCTGGTCGGCGTGCGCATGATGTTCGAACTTACCGACCGGCCGCTGACGATTACCGAAAAGCCTGGTGCCGAGGCACTGTTGCCCGGCCCCGGCAGGATCGAACTCAAGTATCTCAGCTTCTCTTATGCCGACGGCGAGCCGGTGCTGCGCGATCTCGACCTAGTCTTCCCCCCTGGCAAGATGACCGCGCTCGTCGGCCCCTCGGGCAGCGGCAAGTCGACGATCATGAACCTGATCATGCGCATGTACGATCCCGACAGCGGCCAAGTGCTGTTCGACGGGCAGGACATTTCGCATACGACGCTGCATTCGGTGCGCGACCGCATCGCCTATGTCAGCCAGGATACCTTCCTGTTTACCGGCACGATCATGCACAACATCCGGCTCGGCCGCGAAGGCGCCAGCGACGAAGAGGTGATCGCAGCCGCCAAGGCCGCCAACGCGCACGACTTCATCACGGCGCTGAAGAACGGCTATGCGACGCAGGTCGGCGAGAACGGCGCCCTGCTTTCGGGTGGCCAGAAGCAGCGGCTGTCGATCGCGCGCGCCATCCTGCGCGATGCCAACGTGCTTTTGCTGGACGAAGCCACCAGTGCGCTCGACGCCGAATCCGAGGCGCTGTTCCGCGAGGCACTGGAAAAGCTGTCGGCGGGCCGCACGACGATTGCGATCGCACACCGGCTGTCGACCGTTCACCAGGCCGACAACATCGTGGTGATGCAGGACGGCAAGGTTACCGAACAGGGCCGCCATGCCGATCTTCTGGAAGCTGGCGGGCTCTATCGCCGGCTCTACGAATTCCAGCTGATGCGCTGATCGCCGTGAGCCTGAAAGCCGCGCCTTGGCACACCCGAGGCGCGGCTTTTTGCTTGTGCATTTGGCCTGGCGGCCCTCAATCGATGCGGATGAAGACGCCCTTGGTGTTGAGATATTCGCCAAGATGCTCGCCACCGCCCTCGCGGCCATACCCGCTCATCTTGTAGCCGCCGAAAGGCACCGCAGGGTCGATGGCGTGATAGGTGTTGACCCACACCGAACCGGCCTGCAGCCGGCGCGACAGCTGGTGCGCGGTGGCCAGGTCGCGCGTGAAGACACCGGCGGCCAGGCCATAGGGCGTGTCATTGGCGCGTCTGACCGCCTCGTCCAGCGTATCGAAAGGCAAGGCCGAAATGACCGGGCCGAATATCTCCTCGCGCGCGATGCGCATGGTGTCGGAAACGCCGGCAAAAACCGTCGGGGCGATGAAATTGCCGGCAGCCAGGGCGCCATGCGACAGCCTGGTGCCGCCGGTGACGAGCCGAGCGCCCTCCTCGGAGCCGGCACGCAGATAGCCCTCGACACGCTCGAGCTGGCGCGGCGAAATCAGCGGGCCGATTTCGGTCTCCGGGTCAATGCCATTGCCGATGCGCAAGCTTGCGGCATAAGCGGAAAGACGTTCGACGAACTCGTCATGGATCGAACGCGCGACGAACAGGCGCGAGCCGGCGATGCAGATCTGGCCGGAATTGGCGAAGACCGACATGGCGGCGACCGGCACCGCCCGCTCCAGGTCGGCATCGGCGCAGACGATGACCGGCGACTTGCCGCCGAGTTCGAGCGACACGCGCTTGAGATTGCCGGCCGAGGCCCGGACGATGCTCTGGCCGGTCAAGGTGGAGCCGGTGAAGACGATCTTGTCGACGCCCATGTGTTCTGCCAGCGGCGCGCCGGCTTCCGCTCCCGTGCCGGTGACAACATTGACGACACCGTCGGGCACCCCGGCCTCTGCCATCAGCTCGGCGATTAGCAGCGGCGTCAGCGGCGCTTCTTCCGAGGGCTTGAGCACGACGGTACAGCCTGTCGCCAGCGCCGGGCCGATCTTCCAGATCGACGCGGCGGTCGGTGCATTCCACGGGATGATCGCGCCGACGACGCCGACCGGCTCCTTGCGCGTGAACGAAACGATGTCACCGGGCAACGAGTTCTCGATGGTCTCGCCGTGCAGGGCGGTCGCCATACCGGCGTAGTAGCGCAGCATGCCAAGAACACGATTGGCATTACCCCGCGCCCTGGCGATCGGCAGCCCCATGTCGGTGGTGTCGGAGGTGCAGATCTCCTCCCAGTGGCGCTCGAACAAATTGGCAATGCGCAGCAGCAGCTTCTGCCGTTCATGCGGCTTGAAGCGGCTCCATGGTCCGACAAAGGCATTGCGTGCGGCGGCCACTGCGCGCTCGATATCCTGCCTGCCGCCACGCGGCACCGTGGCGATGATCTCGCCGGTGGCCGGGTTGCGCGTCTCGAAGGTCTGGCCGGAAGCCGCCTCCACCCATAAGCCGCCGATGAACATCGGCCGATGGCGGCCATCGATGGGCTGGCGGATGGGGACGATGGTCATGGCTATGCTCCTCGCCGGCGCAGCCGTGGCGTGGGCGCCATGGCCTGGTCAACGCGGCAAGGCTAGGCCGGAGAGGCCACGCCATTCAAGCCATTGCGATGAGGCCAGGAGCCGAACGTCAGGCGGTTGCCGTCCGTTCGAAGTCCCCGGTGGTGCGGTCCATGACCCACAACTCGCCCGCCGAGATGTCGAACCAGGCGCCGAAGATTTCCAGTCGGCCCTTCTGCTCGAGGATCTGGACGCACGGGAAGGTGCGCAGATTGGCGATCGAGTAGCGGATCGAGATGCGCTCGAGCGCGGTCTGCCGCTCGGACTTGGTCATCATCTCGTTGCCGGAGACGACTTCGGCCGCAGGCCCGACGAGGCTCATCCACTTGCCGATGAAATCGCCGGGCGAAAGCGGCGCGGCATTGGGGTCGAGGGCCGCGCGGATGCCGCCGCAGCGGCCGTGGCCCATCACGACGATGTTCTTGACCTTGAGCGCCTGCACGGCGAATTCGAGCGCCGCCGAAGTGGAATGGAACTCGCCATCCGGCGAATAGGGCGGCACGAGATTGGCGACGTTGCGCAGCACGAACAATTCGCCCGGGCCGGCATCGAAGATGGTTTCGGGCGCCGCACGGGAATCGCAACAGGCGATGACCAGCGTTTCAGGCGACTGGCCCTCGCGCGCCAGCGACTTGTAATGCTCGGTTTCGGCCGCGTAACGGCCCTTCATGAAGTTGCGATAACCGGTGAGCAGCGTATCAGGCAAATTCGACATGCAGTTGCCCATAAACGGAAATTGCCGTTGCGGCAAATGCAAATGAGCAACAGCTACTAAGTCTCCGACGTCTTGGACCCGTGCCCCTCCCGCCGCTCAACCGCGGAACGAAAAGCCAAGCGCTTTACCATGAACGAAGTTGGGCTATGCTGCGGTTCGAACCGCACCGGAAGCGCCTTGCCCAAGCAAGGCTCTCGCCTGCCCGCCGAGACCCGGCAGCTGACAACAAGCGCGGCACACTATCTGCAATACGGCAAGGAGAGTGAAATGCGCCTGCTCCTTTTCATCATTTTTGCTGCCGGCGTTCTGGCGGCGACAGGCGTCGGACCCGCGCCCGTCTCACCCGCACAAGCCCAGGAATGCTCGGGCGAAAACTGCCCGCAGCCAAGCGGCCAGGGCAGCGGCCGGGACTGCGAAAGCAAGAAGGAAAATACGGTCAGCTGACGGCGCGCCAGCCCGACAGGTCGACTCACGCTTCTTCCGCGGGGGCTCAGGACTTAAGTGGCCGCGCATCGCCGGCAGCGCTCGCTGCGCAATGCCGGTTGATTTTGCGTGCGCCGTTGTCGAGGATGCCCGTAGAGCCTCGCTGCCGACAACAGACCGGGCCAGAAGCTGTCGCATTGGAAATGAGCATGGACGGACACGTCGTCGATAACCCGGCCATGAGCCGATACGAACTTGCACTGGGTGACGAAGTGGCGGCGGCCTACTACCGGATCGAGGACAACCGCATCGTGCTCGTCCACACCGAGGTGCCGCAGGCGTTCGCGGGACAAGGCATCGGCTCCAGGCTTGCCAAGGGTGTGTTCGAAGCCATCAAATCCAGCGGCCGCAGGGCGATCGCCAAATGCCCCTTCATGGCGACCTATGCCAGCCGCCACCCGGAATACCTGGCGCTGCTGGATGGTTGACCTTCCAAACGCCACCGCCTTGCGGACCGAGGTTCGAGCAATCTCGAGCGTCGATGCGAGGCAGCGCTTCTGAGCCGTACTTTCCACCTTCGAGCTACATCCGGGACAGGCCACACATGATCAAGGGCATAGCACTTCTGCTGCTGTTTCAACTGCTGGGGGAAAGCATCGTCTTCACCACAGGGCTTCCCCTGCCCGGCCCGGTGGTTGGCCTGGTGCTGCTGTTCGTGGCGATGCAGGCATGCAAGATGCTCGGCCTCGGGCTGTTCGCCGAGGCGGAAACTGCGGCCGACGGCTTCCTTGCCAATCTCGGCCTGCTGTTCGTGCCGGCCGGCGTCGGCATCGTCGCACTTTGGAGCCAGTTGCAGAGCCAGGCTGGTGCGATCCTGATGGTGCTGGTGGCGTCCGCGGTTCTGACCCTTGCCATCACCGTGTGGACATTCGTCATCGTCCGCCGGTTCGTCGGACGGGAATAGCCTGATGAAGCATCCCATCGAACTCTGGGTCTACCTGTCCGCCTCGCCGCTGCTGTGGCTCACCCTGACCTTGTTTGCGTGGATATTGGCCACCACGATCTCGGTGCGCCTGAAGCGCCACCCACTGGCCAATCCGGTGCTGATCACCATCGCGGTGCTGTCGACGACGCTGTGGTTGTTCGACGTGCCCTACGAGACGTTTTTCGAAGGCGCCCAGTTCATCCATTTCCTGCTCGGCCCCGCCACCGTGGCCATCGCCATCCCGTTGTACCGCCAGTGGCAAAAGGTGCGGCAGGCGCTGATCCCGATGGCGGCGGCGCTGGTCGTCGGCTCCTTCTCCGCGGTGTTGTCGATCGTGCTGATGGGCAAATGGGTTGGTCTTTCCCAAGATGTGCTCGTCTCGTTCCTGCCCAAATCGGCCACGGCCGGCGTGGCCATGGCGATTTCATCGTCGCTGGGTGGGAATCCCTCGCTGACCGCCGTCCTGGTGGTGCTCACCGGCATCGTCGGCGCGCTTGTGGTGACACCGCTGATGAATGCGATGCGGATCAAGGACTATGCCGCGCGCGGCTTTGCGGTCGGGCTGACTTCGCACGGCATCGGCACGGCCCGCGCCTTCGACGTCGATGAGACTGCGGGACTGTTTGCCGGGATTGCGATGGCGCTGAACGCCATCGCAACGTCCCTGATCGTGCCGCTGCTGGTCAGGCTGGTGCTGTGATCAGCGAGGCGGTGGCTCTTCGCCGGGCGCCAGCGTCATGACGTCGGCCCATTCGGGATGCTTGCGATACTGCGCCCGCACATAGGGGCAAAGCGGCAGGATCTTGAACCCGTTCTTGCGCGCGTCCTCGACCAGGAACGTCACCAGGGCCGCGGCGGCACCGGTTCCACGCATCGTCTCGGGCGCGCCGGTGTGATCGGCGCTGATCAGCCCAGGGCCCCTCTTGGTGAAGGTGATTTCGGCTTCGCCGTCGACGCCGGCGATGCGGGCGACGTAGCGCCCGTGGCGCTGGCCGCGTTCTTCCCTGGAGATGTCGATTTCAGACATGTCTTTCCTCTGCTTTCACATCATGGAACCCGGACAAAAGCCGCTCCGGGATCAGGCCACCGGCTCGACCGACAGCATCCGTTCCATCTCGGAACGGCCGAAGGTGGCGCCGAAGATCGGCGTGCCGGTTCCGAAAGTGCGGCTGGCCGCGAGCGTACCGGCATCGACGGCATCGTAGCCAAGGCGGTCGACAAACGCTGCGACGATGCCGCGGGCCGCGGGATCGTTTCCGGCGATGGCCAGGGCGCGCCTGTCGGGATCACCGGCCGGACGCGCCTCCTCCTCGATCTCATGGTAGCCCATGTGATTGAAGCTACGCACCAGCAGCGCTGCCGACAAGAACTCCTGGACAACCTCGCTGCTCGACCGCACGCCCTCGAACTCGGCGATTGTCCCGTCGGTCGGGGCCCAGTAGTTCATGATGTCGACCACCACCTTGCCGGCCAGAAGCTCGGGCTTCAGGCTGCGATACTTCGACAAAGGCAGCGCCAGCAGCACGATGTCGCTTTCGGCGATCGCAGCCTCCGCCGTCACTGCCTTTGCCCCCGGAGCCATGATCTCCAGCAGCAGTTCGATCTCGGCGGGCGGCCGACCCGTTGCGACACGGACCTCGTAGCCGGCTCCTAGCGCCAGCCGAGCCAGCGCGGTGCCGACACGGCCGGCGCCGAGAATGCCGATGGCGGACGTCTCAGGCGACATTGGTCAACTCCTTGATCGGCTCGCTGGTGCCAAGTTCGGCATCTACGAGCGGCTTCACCTTGGTGCCGAGCAGCTCGATGGAGCGCAGGAACTCCCTGTGCGGCATCTGGCCGACATCGGTCTGGAAGAACTGCCTCATGTGGCCGAGGCTCTTGTGCAGGGTCACGATCCGCTCGGCGATCTCCTCGGGTCCACCGGCAAACAAGGCACCGGCACCGCTGGCCTCCTTGTCGAAATGGGCGCGCGGCGGCGGTGCGAAACCGCGGATCTTGCCGAGCTGTTCCATGACGCGGTGCCAGTGGGTCCAGAAGAACTCCTTGGCCTGTG
This sequence comes from Aminobacter sp. MSH1, assembly GCF_003071665.1. Lineage (GTDB taxonomy): Bacteria > Pseudomonadota > Alphaproteobacteria > Rhizobiales > Rhizobiaceae > Aminobacter > Aminobacter niigataensis. The sequence continues at coordinate 5,229,535 of NZ_CP026265.1, forward strand.
CCGCATCCTCGCCAACGAAGCCGGGGCTGGCGACGGCGACCTTGATTTTCTCCTGCGCTATGCCGGCCTGTGCGGCAGCACGCCTGTAGAGATCGGCCAAGGGCGCGAACCGGTTGGCCTGCCCGCCAATGATGGCATAGGAGACCGGCAGGCCGAGCAGGCCGGCACGCACCGACGAATGCGGATTGCCGCCGGTGGCGAGCCAGATCGGCAGCGAACCGGCGTCAGGGCGCGGCACTACCAGCGCATCGTTCAGCGCCGGGCGGAACTTGCCGCTCCAGGTGATCGATTCGCTCTCGTTGATCTGGAGCAGCAGGTCGAGCTTTTCGGCATAGAGTTCGTCATAGTCGTTCAGGCTGTGGCCGAACAACGGAAAGGATTCGGTCGACGATCCGCGGCCCGCGGTGATTTCAGCGCGGCCGTTCGAGACTGCGTCGAGCGTGGCAAACTGCTGGTAGACGCGCACCGGATCATCGGTGCTGAGCACGGTGACCGCGCTGCCGAGCTTGATGTTCCTGGTCGTGGAGGCGGCCGCGCCCAGGATGACGGTCGCGGCAGAGGCCGGCATTTCGCGGGTGTGATGCTCGCCAATGCCGAAATAGTCCAGCCCCACCTGGTCGGCGAGCTGGATGGCTTCGAGCAGGTTGCGCGTGGCATCGGCGGTCGAGCCGAGCTTGCCGGTTGCGGCGTCGGCCTGCACATCGCCAAAGCTGTAGACACCCAGTTCCATGATCTTGTCTCCTTTGCCGGCAGCGCCCTTGTCGCTCGCCTTGCGAGTTAGTATATTTCCGTAACCTGGCCTAATATTGTTACTGGCCGGAAAGGCGCAAGGAGGCACATCGATGTTACCTGAACCGAGCGGCCTGCTGGAGATTTGCAGGCCTGTCCGCCACATTCTCGCCCGCGTCGGCGACAAATGGAGCGTGCTCATCGTCATGGCCCTGCGCGACGGCCCGCGCCGCTTCAACGAGATCAAGCGCGCCATCGGCACCATCTCGCAGCGCATGCTGACATTGACGCTCAAGGGCATGGAACGCGACGGGCTGGTGCGGCGCACGGTGACGCCGTCGAACCCGCCCCGCGCCGACTACGAACTCACCGAATTGGGGCATTCCCTGCGCGGACCGATCGAAGAGCTCGGACGCTGGGCGATCGACAACGAGAGGCGGATCACCCAGGCTCAATTGTGGTTCGACGGCCGCGACAAGGCCGCCTGACCTGGTTCCGGCAGGTGCGGCCGGCGACAAGCTCGCAGCGCGGAGCTCCCCGAAGCGTTCGACGCCAAAGGTCAGGAGCCGACCGGCATGTTCGCCAGATCGGTTTCGCCTGCGCACGCTCCAGCGCCGGCGACAATGCTCGTTAATTTGCGAAGAAAATGGCGCGCCCGAAAGGATTCGAACCTCTGACCCCCAGATTCGTAGTCTGGTGCTCTATCCAGCTGAGCTACGGGCGCGCAACAGGCCAAATGTTGAAAATGGCCGAGACGCTTCGGTCAATCGACCGCAGCGACCGGCGCTACCTAGCGGTTGGTTTTGCGAATTGCAAGCAGCCGCCGAGCTTTTTCTGGAAAGGCAACGCAGTTGTCCCGCCGCGCGGCCAGCGGGACAGAAAATCGAACTGCGTCTTGAACAGTTCCATCATTCTGAAATTCGGAAGAATGGCGCGCCCGAAAGGATTCGAACCTCTGACCCCCAGATTCGTAGTCTGGTGCTCTATCCAGCTGAGCTACGGGCGCGCGACAGGCCATGCGAATGGCCGAGACGCTTCGGTCAATCGACCGCGGCGATTGGCGCTACCTAACGGCTGGCATGACGAAATGCAAGCCGCTGCCGGCAAAGTTTTTTGACATCAGGCCGGCCGGCGCAAACTGTTGCGTGCCTCGTCGAGGCGGACCGGCTGATCGGGAATGGTGACGGCAAAGACGGTGCGGCCGCCGGTGCTCTCGACCAGTTCCAGCGAGCCGCCATGGGCGCGCACCAGCTCGTAGGCGATGGCGAGGCCAAGCCCGGTGCCTCCGCTGCGGGCAGAACCGCGGAAGGCGGCAAAGAGATTTTCGCGTGCCTTCTGCGGCAGCCCCGGACCGGTATCGGCGACCAGGATGCGGCTGACGCTGCCTTCGCGTTCGGCATAGACGGTGAGGCGATTGACGATGGCGCTGTCGGCCACGCCCGCCATGGCCTGGACGGCGTTGCGGCAGAGATTGGTCAGCACCCTGAACAGCTGGTCCGGGTCGGCATCGATCTCGAAGTCGGTATCGACCGCATTGAAGAATTCGATGCCCGAGTCAGACTCGAGGCCGAGCAGGCCATGCACGTCGTCGACCAGCTGGCTGAGCCGCAGGCGACGGCGCGCCGGCGGAAGTTCCTGGGCGCGGCCATAAGACAGCACGTTTTCGGTATAGGCGACTGCACGGTCGAGCGTCTTCAGCAGCTTCGGCGCAAAGGCCTGGACGGCCGGATCCTTGACCATGCGCAGGCGGTCCGACATCAGTTGCGCCGAGGCCAGTATATTGCGCATGTCATGGTTGATCTTCGACACCGCAAGGCCGAGGTCGGCGAGGTGCTTCTGTTCGTTCAACATCTTCTGCAGATGCATCTGCATCGCCGACAATTCGCGTTCGGCAACGCCGATCTCGTCGCCACGTGACCCGGCCGGAACGATGACACCTGCGGGGCTGTCGGGAGCATCGGAGAAGGTCAGCATCGAGCGCGTCATGGCGCGGATGGGGCCGATCATGATGCGGTCGATGGCTGCGTAGACCAGGGCTGCAGTACAGAGCGAAATCAACAGCGAGACGAAGACGATGTACCGCGCGTTGCCCAGCATGGCGCGATGCAGCCGGTAGTCGGGGATGACGAGCTCGAATTCCTTCTGGCTCTCGCCGACGGTTCCGAAGACCCGCAGCATGCGGTTGCCACCGAACAGCAACGTGTCGATCGCCGCCGGCATCGAGCTCAGCACGCCTGCCTTGGTGATGTCGATATGTTCGTCGACCTGGGGAGGCATGTCGGTAACGACGAGCAGCCTCGAGACGCCGCCATCGCGCACGGCGATCGCCTTGGCGCCGATCGCCATCAGCACGTCGTTCTGGGCGGCGCGCGACAACGACGTCGGATCGCCCTGCACCAGGATGGCCGCAACCGCGGCGGCCGTCGCCAGCCGCTCCTCCAGCCAGCGAAGCCGGTAGGAGGCGATCGAGGGCAGGAAGAACAGCACTTCGGCAAAAAGCACGAAGGCAATGGTCAAGAGCAGCAGCTTGGCCGAGAGGCCGCGCGAAAGCGGAACCGAACGGTCCGCTGGTTTTCCGGCATATGCGCCGGTATCGGCTGCTTCAGTCATTTTGGTCTTTGCTGCAAGTCCACCCTGGGAGCGTAGGTTCGGCCAATGGAAGCGCGAAACGCCTTGCATCCCGTCACGGCAAAGATAGGCTATTGCAGCGCAGTTGCAAATTCGGCAGTGCAAAAGACGGCCTGTAGCCATGTCGTGGACGGGCCGGTTGGCGGTCCCGGACGGGCTGCCGACAACCGGCGGTGGCAACGGCGCCGGCGGATTGACTTCACGGCACCTTCTTTCTATAAGCCCGCACACGCTCGGGACCCGCTTCCGTCGCGGTTTTTGATCGCGTCGAGGCAAGCCGAGCCAAGCTCCTGTTACAAAGTGACAGAATCAAGAAGGGCCGCACCCCGCGGTATTAAAACAAATGAAGCGTACCTATCAGCCTTCCAAACTCGTCCGTAAGCGCCGTCATGGTTTCCGTGCTCGCATGGCTACCAAGGGCGGTCGTGGCGTCGTCGCAGCTCGCCGCAATCGCGGCCGCAAGCGGCTCTCCGCCTAAGCCGTAGGCGGGGACCTTGCCCGCTGACGGCAAGCCAGAGGGGTCTGCTCCGCATGGACGCGGCCCCGAACGGCTTCTGAAAAGAAAACAGTTTCTGGCCGTCCGCCGCGGTGACAAGCGGCGCGGGCGGTTTTTTCTCGTCGAGGTCCTGGATCGCGACGACAAGGCCGGGCCGCGGGTCGGCTATACCGTCACCAAGAAGGTCGGCAATGCGGTTGTCCGCAATCGTGTCAAACGGCGCCTGCGGGAGGCCGTTCGTACACATGCCGCAGGTGACATGGCCGCCGGCAAAGACTATGTGATCGTCGGGCGCGAAGATGTGCTCACCGCCCCTTTCGGCCAGATAACGGCTGAACTTTCTCGGCGCATTCGCGGAACGCGATAAGGGCTTTCGATGGAAAACAACCGTAACTTCTTCATCACCATCGCCTTGTCGGTGCTGATCCTGACGCTCTGGCAGGTGTTCTACATGAACCCCCGCATCGAAACGCAGCGGGAAACCGCGCGGATCGAGGCCGAGCGCGTGGCGCAGGAGCAGAAGGCCGCGCAGCCTGCCGGCACGACGCCCGGCAGCGCCACCCCTGCCGCGCCGCAGGCCGGCATCCCCGGCGCGCCGACGACGCAGGCCGCCATTGCCGACCGCGCCCAGGCGATCTCCGGCTCGGGCCGCGTCGCCCTCGATACGCCGAGCCTGAAGGGTTCGATCAACCTGACCGGCGCGCGCATCGACGACATCAGCCTCAAGCACTACCGCGTGACGGTCGAGCCGAATTCGCCTGTCATCGAGCTGCTGAACCCGCAGGCGCTGCCCTCCGGCTTCTACGGCGAGATCGGCTTCGTCGGCAGCGAGGCGACCGGTGCCGTTCCGGGTCCCGACACGGTCTGGACCGCCGAAGGCAACCAGACGCTGACCCCGGCAACGCCGATCACGCTGACCTACACCAATGAAAAGGGCCTGACCTTCAAGCGCGCCATTGCGGTCGACGAGAACTACATGTTCACGGTGACCGATACGGTGACGAATGCCGGCAACGCCGACGTCGCGCTGTCCAACTACGGACGCCTGACCCGCTTCGACAAGCCGCTGCATGCCTCGACCTACGTACTGCACGAAGGCCTGATCGGCGTGACCGGCACCGAAGGCCTGCAGGAGATCAGCTACAGCACGATCGAGGACGACAAGCAGGTCCTGCCCGGCAAGTCGACCGACGGCTGGCTCGGCATCACCGACAAATACTGGGCCGCGACGCTGGTTCCCTCGGGCAAGCAGCCGTTCCAGCCGCGCTTCTCCTATTTCGACGACGGCCGCCCGCGCTACCAGGCCGACTACCTGACCGACCCGATCACGGTGGCGGCCGGCCAGTCGGCGACTGTCGAAACGCTGGTCTTCGCCGGCGCCAAGGAAGTGGCCAAGATCAACGCCTACGAGGCGGATCGCCAAATTCGTCAGTTCGAACTCCTGATCGACTGGGGCTGGTTCTACTTCATCACCAAGCCGATGTTCTGGCTGATCGACAACCTCTACAAGTTGCTCGGCAATTTCGGCCTGGCGATCCTCGCCACCACCGTCATCGTCAAGGCCATCTTCTTCCCGCTCGCCAACAAGTCGTACAAGTCGATGGCGAACATGAAGATGGTGCAGCCCAAGATGCTGGAAATCCGCGAGAAATACGCGGACGACAAGATGAAGCAGCAGCAGGCGATGATGGAGCTGTACAAGACCGAGAAGATCAATCCGCTGGCCGGCTGCTGGCCGGTGCTGATCCAGATCCCGGTTTTCTTCGCTCTCTACAAGGTGCTCTACGTCACCATCGAAATGCGCCACGCGCCGTTCTTCGGCTGGATCCACGATCTGGCGGCACCCGATCCGACCTCGATCTTCAACTTGTTCGGCCTGCTGCCATGGGGCGTGCCCGCCTTCCTGATGATCGGCGTCTGGCCGCTGATCATGGGCGTGACCATGTTCCTGCAGATGCGCATGAACCCGACGCCTCCGGATCCGACCCAGGCGATGATCTTCACCTGGATGCCGATCCTGTTCACCTTCATGCTGGCGTCGTTCCCGGCGGGCCTCGTCATCTACTGGGCGTGGAACAACTCGCTGTCGATCCTGCAGCAGGGCGTGATCATGAAGCGCCAGGGCGCCAAGATCGAGCTGTGGGACAACCTCGTGGCGCTGTTCAAGAAGAAACCGACACCGGCCGAATAGGCCGGAAAATCGAGATGAAAAGAAAAGGCCCTGGAATTTCCGGGGCCTTTTCTTTTCACCTGATATCGAAGCACTGAAACTCTTTCGGCAGGCGCTGCGTATCTCGAAGATACCTGCATGCGCCAGCTTGCGGGGTGGCGGTGTCTGACCTCCCCCCGGTCAGCAATGAACCGTCTCGGCAAGGCCGGGGTCCCGCTGTCCCTTGCGGGGCCCCGGTTGCGGCCCCAGCAATCGCAACCAAGAATTCAAGTATTCGCGCAATGATCGAATGAAGAAGGTCCGGCGCGGCGATGTCAGCGCGGCGGATCGCGCTATACTGTCACCCTATCCGCATCAATACGGACGCTGCGCCATGCCGGGACCGAACCCATCGATCAAGCACCCGATGCCGATGCACAAGCGCGTCGGCTTCCTGAAGCCCCTCGTCGACGCCGAAAACATCGAGGTCGGCGACTTCACCTACTACGACGATCCCGAGGGCCCCGACCTCTTCCAGACCAAATGCGTGCTGCATCACTACCCCTTCATCGGCGACAAGCTGATCATTGGAAAGTTCTGCGCCATCGCAGAAGGCGCGCGCTTCATCATGAACGGCGCCAACCACGCCATGTCCGGCTTTTCGACCTATCCATTCAACATCTTCGGCCATGGTTGGGAGGAAGGCTTCGACGTCGCCACCTGGCAGCAGGAGGTGCGTGGTGACACGGTTGTCGGCAACGACGTGTGGATCGGCATGGAAGCGGTGATCCTGCCGGGCGTCCATATTGGCCACGGCGCCATCATTGCAGCGAAATCGGTTGTCAGCAGGCACGTACCGCCTTATGCGATCGTAGCCGGCAATCCTTCGGTCGTGGTCAAGAAGCGTTTCGACGACAAGACCATCGAACGGCTGCTTTCGATTGCCTGGTGGGATTGGCCGGTGGACAAGATCGGCCGCAACCTCGACGCCATTCGCGGCTCCGATATTTCTCTGCTGGAGGCAGCGGTTTGAACGACCAGACAAGACCGGCAGCACCGGTGGATGCCGAGCTATTCAAGCGCCCGTGGATATTCATCCGCGGCGTGCCCGCCATGAAGTTCCTGCCGCCAGAGGGACCGCCCGAGATCGCCTTTGCCGGCCGCTCGAATGTCGGCAAGTCGTCGCTGATCAACGGCCTGGTCAGGCAGGGCGGGCTGGCGCGCACCTCGAACACGCCGGGGCGCACGCAGGAGCTCAATTATTTCGTGCCCGACGGCTATTCCGGCGAGGCAGGCGACCTGCCGCCGATGGCGCTGGTCGACATGCCGGGCTACGGCTATGCCCAGGCGCCGAAGGAACAGGTCGACGCCTGGACCAAACTGGTGTTCGACTATTTGCGCGGCCGGGTGACGCTCAAGCGCGTCTACCTGCTGATCGATTCCCGCCATGGCATCAAGAAGAACGACGAGGAGGTGCTGACCCTGCTCGACAAGGCGGCGATCTCCTACCAGATCATCCTGACCAAGACCGACAAGATCAAGGCTGCCGGCGTACCCCGGTTGATCGACGAGACGCTTCTCAAGATCAAGAAGCGGGCGGCGGCGTTCCCGGTCGTGCTCGCCACCTCTTCGGAAAAGAACGAAGGCATGGACGAACTGCGCGCGGCGATCGCGCTGGTGGTCAATGGCGGCTAAGCCATTGCCGGTCTGAAGCTCAGCGCCAGGCCGTTGATGCAGTGACGCTTGCCGGTCGGCGGCGGGCCGTCGTCGAAGATGTGGCCGAAATGGCCGCCACAGCGGCGGCAGTGCACTTCGGTGCGGGTCATCAACAGGGCACTGTCGACCTTGGTGCCGACGGCATTGGGCAGCGCCTCCCAGAAGCTCGGCCAGCCTGTCCCTGAGTCGTATTTTGTCTCGGAAGCGTAAGCGCCGAGATCGCATCCCGCGCAATGGAAAACACCCTTGCGGTGCTCCTGGCGCAGCGGGCTTGTCCATGGCCGCTCGGTGTCTTCCTGGCGCAGCACGGCGAACTGGGCGTCGGAAAGGACGGTGTGCCATTCCGAATCCGTCCTGGTGATCTCGAAGCTCTCGGCCAATGCCGGGCCGGCAATGGTCAATCGCCTGGAAATGACGAAGCCTCCAAAAACGGCGATCGCTGCGCTGCCCAACAGGAATGACCGGCGGTTCATGGCATTGCTCCTATCCGACCATAGGCCGGTGCCGCATCACGGCGAAATCAACTGGGCTTGAGGGCAAACGATGCGCCCCGCCGCGGCTTCAAGGCCGTTGCGGGGCGCATCGTCGATTGCACGAGCGTCAGCGAGCCAGTGCCCGCACAATCATGCCCCCGGCTCACATCTTGGGCAGAAGCACCTTGTCGATGACATGGATGACGCCGTTCGACTGTTCGACATTGGCAATGGTGACATTGGCGACATTGCCGTTCTCGTCCTCGACGGTGACCTTGTCGCCGTCATACTTGGCGGTCCAGGTGCAGGCGCCGACGGTCTTGACCGGGTGAGCGCCCTTGTCGTCGTCGACCATCTTCTTGATGTCGGCCGCCATCGCCTTGGCGCCGACGACGTGGCAGGTCAGGATCTTGGTCAGCTGATCCTTGTTCTCCGGCTTGAGCAGGTTCTCGACGGTGCCGGCCGGCAGGGCGGCGAAGGCCTCGTTGGTCGGCGCGAAAACGGTGAACGGGCCCTTGCCCTGCAGCGTCTCGACCAGGCCGGCAGCCTTGACGGCGGCGACGAGCGTGGTGTGGTCCTTCGAGTTGACCGCGTTCTCGACGATGTTCTTGTCGGCAAACATCGCCGCACCGCCAACCATCGGGTTTTCGGCATAAGCAACGGTGGCGAGAGCGGAGAAAGCACCGGCGAGCAAAGCGAGAGAGATCTTACGCATATCGTAACTCCTTGGATTGTTTCCCGAGATGGAAAGGCACAAGGAATTACGGTTTCGAGCGAGAACAGTTTCACAAAAAAGCAGAAATATATATTTATTATCAAACGGTTATTTCTCAAAACCTTGTAGATACGTGGGTCAATGCGAATAAGTTTCGACCCACCTTGCTTATCTGCGAAGATTCTCAGATTTCCCGGAGGTCGCCGGCCGCAACCACAGGACCGGTCGGCTGGCCGGTCGGCGAACCGCCTGTCGGCTCGAGGCTGACTGCGAGCACGGCACCGGCTGCGAGCTTGTCGCGCATGTCTTCCTTGACCGGCATCTTCATGGTGGCGCCGACCGGAATGACGCCCATCGATACCGGCGGGTTGGTGCCTTCGATCATCCAGAGCTCGAAGTCCTTGCCGGTACCGCGTTCGCCCGCGACATGGGACAGACCGACCTCGCCGGAGGCGGCGTCGTACATGACCATGTACTTCACGTCGCTGCCGTCGGCGGCGAGCGATGCCACCATGCGCTCCTGCGGCACGTCGACCGGCGGGCTGATCATGGGCACGGCGACATAGATCGCCAGGGCAGCCACGGCAGCCGTTGCCAGGCCGCGCCAGAAGGCAAGGCTCGCCCACAGGCCGGCAGGCTGCCCAACCGGCGCCTGAGCGGTGGAGGAGAACAATCTGGCGTCGATGGCCTGCTTGACCGAGGCCGGCGCCTCGACCTCGGGATAGGCCGCGCCCAGCGGGGCGAACCGCACTTCCCATTCGTCGACGAGCCGGGCGAACCCAGGCTCGCCATCGATGCGCATACCGACCTGGCGGCGCTCGTCGGCAGGCAGGACGCCGAGAACGTATTCGGCGGCGACGATGTCGTCCCCTCCACGTTCCGGTCCATTGTCTTCCGCGAGCGTCATCTTTCCAGACATTCCCTAAGCTTCAACAGGCTGCGGCGCAGCCATGTCCGCATAGTATTGAGCGGCACGCCATGGCGTTCCGCGAGTTCGGCATAGCTCTCGCCCTTGAGATAGGCGCCGCGGACTGCGGCGGCCCGGTCCTTCTCCAGTTCCTCGAGGCAGCCGTGGATGCGCCCGGCCTCGTCGCCCGCCACCGCGGCGGCCTCCGGTCCCGGCGCGGGATCGGCAATCTCAAGCGCCTCGTCGATGGCGAAGGGTGCCTGGCGCCGTGCCCGGATACGATCGATCGCATGATTGCGCGCGATTGCCACAAGCCACGAGATGGGGCTGAGGTCGGAGGCGGCAAACCGGTCGGCCTTCGTCCAGATCTTGACGAAGACCTCCTGCAGCGCTTCCTCGGCATCTGCCCTGTCGTTCAATACACGCAGGCAGACGCCGAAAAGTTTCGAGCTCGTCTGCCGGTAGAGCAGATCGAAGGCACCGCGGTCCTTCATCGAGGTCCGCACGATCAGTTTGGTGATGTCCTGCGGCGTCATTGTCGCCACGTTACGTTGCGGAGGCCGAATTGCAACTGCTGTTTAGATTGCGCCACAACCTGCAACCGGTTTCGGCAGCGCAGGAGGCATGGCGTCACAGGCCGGACAGGGTCATCGAACCATTTGCCCCCTGCCCGGTTTCCGGCTAAGACCGCGCCGACCTTTTCCACCGATCCGGGACCATGCCGATGACGACGAACGTCGCCGCCACCGCCGAAATGCAGGCCGCCCTGCTTTCAGCCGCGCTGCCCTACATGCAGCGCTACGAGAACAAGACCGTCGTCGTGAAATATGGCGGCCACGCCATGGGCGACGTGGCGCTCGGCCGCGCTTTTGCCCGCGACATCGCTTTACTGAAGCAGTCGGGCGTCAACCCCATCGTGGTGCACGGCGGCGGCCCGCAGATCGGCGCCATGCTCAACAAGATGGGCATCGAATCGAAGTTCGAAGGCGGCCTGCGCGTCACCGACCAGAAGACGGTCGAGATCGTCGAGATGGTGCTGGCCGGCTCGATCAACAAGGAGATCGTCGCCCTGATCAACGCCGAGGGCGAGTGGGCGATCGGCCTGTGCGGCAAGGACGGCAACATGGTCTTCGCCGAAAAGGCCAAGAAGACCATGATCGACCCCGATTCGAACATCGAAAAGGTGCTCGACCTCGGCTTCGTCGGCGAGCCGGTCGAAGTCGACCGCACTTTGCTCGACCTTCTGGCCCGTTCCGAAATGATCCCGGTCCTGGCGCCCGTCGCCCCGGGCCGTGACGGCCACACCTACAACATCAACGCCGACACCTTCGCCGGCGCCATTGCCGGCGCGGTCAAGGCATCGCGGCTTTTGTTCCTCACCGACGTGCCGGGCGTCCTCGACAAGGACAAGAAGCTGATCGACGAGCTGACGGTCGCCGACGCCAAGGCGCTGATCAGGGACGGCACCATCTCGGGCGGCATGATCCCCAAGGTCGAGACCTGCATCGAGGCGATCGAGCGCGGCGTCGAAGGCGTCGTCATCCTCAACGGCAAGACGCCGCATTCGGTGCTGCTCGAGCTGTTCACCGAGCATGGCGCGGGCACGCTGATCGTCCCGTAAGCGATAACAGTTCTGCCCCAACGGACAATGACAAGGCCGGCTTTTGCCGGCCTTGTCATTTCAGCCCTTGCGTTCACGAAGCATTGAAGCGCTGCGGCTTTCCTTTTTCCCGTGTTGACGCACACTGATTCCGGGTCCCTCGGACGACAACCATGCTGGCTGCGCTGGCGCTGATGCTGTGCACGAGCTGCGAACTGCCTGCCACGCCGGTCATCGGCGTGGATGCCGGGACGGTGGATGTCGAGCTGGTTCTGGCCGTCGATGTCTCGAGTTCGATGGACGAAGGCGAGTTCGCCCTTCAGCGCGCCGGTTATGTCAAGGCGCTGCGCCACCCCGACTTCGTCAATGCCGTTCTGTCGGGCGTGAGGGGGCGCATTGCAGTGACCTATTTCGAGTGGGCGGGAACCGTCCAGCAGGAATCGGTCATACCCTGGCAGATCATCGACAGCCGCGACAGCGCCGACGAATTCGCCGCCAAGCTCGCCGTCAGGCCGATCGGCGGATCTGGCGGCACGTCGATCTCGAATGCGGTGGCGTTCGGCGCGAGCCTGCTGCAGGACAACGACTTCAGGGGCGAAAAGAAGGTCATCGACATCTCGGGCGACGGGCCGAACAACACCGGAGCGCCGGTGGAGGTCGCCCGCAACAACGCAGTTGCGACCGGCATCATCATCAACGGCCTGCCGATCCTCGTTCGACCGACGGGAAGCCTCGAACACATCGACCGCTACTACGCCGAATGCGTGACCGGCGGGCCCGGCTCGTTCGTCCTGCCCATTCATCTCGCATCGGAGTTCATCACCGCGATCCGCCGCAAGCTGATCCTCGAGGTCAGCGGCGTCACCGACGCGCCGGACATCCTGAAAATCCAGGCGACAGAACCCGTCAACTGTCTCGTCGGCGAACGCTACCGGCTGGTTTATCCAGAGCCGTAGTCGCTTACGGCCGCAGGTGCCCGAGCGGCACGTGGCCGGGCCCCTTGATGTTCTGCAGCACCAACTGCGTGTGCACGTCGCGCACGCCCGACAGCCGCATCAGGCGGTGCATGACGAAGGCGTTGAGGTCGTCGACGCTGGGCACCATGACGTGCAGCAGAAAGTCGTAGTCGCCGGTCATCGTCCAGCAGGCCGAGACCTCGTCCATCCGCTGCACGGCGGCGATGAATTTTTCCGGCGAGTCGTCGCTGTGGCTGACCAGCCTGACCTGGACGAAGACCTCGACCATGAGGCCCACCGCCCGACGGCCGATGCGGGCGGCAAAGCCCTTGATGACGCCGGCCTCCTGCAGCGCTTCGAAGCGCCGAGCGCAAGGCGTATTGGAGAGGCCGATCTCCTGCGCGATCTCGGACACCGGCTTGCGGCCGTCGCGCTGGAGAATATCGAGTATCTTGACCTCGAACTCGTCGAACTGAGGCATTTTCACTCCCTTGTGCATCATCTGCAGGTAAATATACCTCAATTCCCGGGCTGATGCGCGGAAAGAAGTGAATCCTGCTCGACAGCCCCGATTATGATTCGGCATCGAAACCATGTTGTCGGGAGGATCAGACAATGGGCATCAGCGTTCAGGACTACGCGCAGGAATGTGCGGCCCAAGGGTTGCGTGGCGACTACACGGTCTGCCGCCCCGACTTCACCGTCGAACAGAAATACGACTACAGCGCCGCCGAGCAGGAGGTGTGGCGCACATTGTGCGACCGCCAGACCAAGCTGACCCAGAGGCTGGCGCACAAATCCTATCTCGATGGCATGTCGGCGCTCGGCCTCGTCGACCGCATTCCGGACTTTCACGACGTCAGCGAGAAGCTGCGCAAGCTCTCCGGCTGGGAGATCGTCGCGGTGCCCGGCCTGATCCCGGCACAGCCGTTCTTCGATCATCTCGCCAATCGCCGTTTTCCCGTCACCAACTGGCTGAGGACCCGCGAAGAGCTCGACTACATCGTCGAGCCCGACATGTTCCACGACTTCTTCGGCCATGTGCCGGTGCTGAGCCAGCCGGTGTTCGGCGACTTCATGCAGATGTATGGCGAGAAGGCCGGCGACCTGATCGCGCTCGGCGGCGACGAGATGACCACCCGACTCTACTGGTACACGGCGGAATACGGCCTGATGCGTGAAGCCGGCCAGCCGCTCAAGGCATTCGGCGCAGGGCTGATGTCGTCGTTCACGGAACTGCAGTTCGCCGTCGAAAGCCCCGATGCCCACCATGTCCCGTTCGACATCGAGACGGTGATGCGCACGACCTACGAGATCGACAAGTTCCAGCGCGCCTATTTCGTGCTGCCGTCGTTCGACGTCCTCAGGGACGCTTTCCAGAACTCCGACCTGGCCGGCATCATCAAGCGCTGGAAGGATGAGCCGCCGCTCGACCCGGCGACGATCTAGGTGGCTAGCCGACGGCCAGCAGCACCAGGATGCCGCCGACGATCAGAACGCAACCGGCGATCTCGAGCCGGTTGATGCGTTCGCGGAAGAAAAAGACGCTCGACGCAAAGGTGAACAGCATCTCGATCTGGGCCAGCGACTTGACGATTGCCGCCTGCTGGAGCGTCATGGCCATGAACCAGCCGAAGGAGGCCGAAGCGCCGACAAGGCCGGTGAACAAGGCCGGCCGCCACGCCTTGGCAATGCGCGGCAGTTCGTCGCGCTCCTTCCAGACGATCCAGGCCAACATGATCAGCGTCTGGAAGACGATGACGACGGCAAGCGTGACCGCCGCCTGCATCATGAAATTCGGCCCGCCGAGCGAAAGCGAAGCGGCGCGGTAGGCGACGGCCGAGATGCCGAAGAACGTGCCCGAGGCCAGCCCGATCAGCGCGTTGCGGCTGAGCACCGAGGTCACCAGCGTGCGGGCGGTGAATGCCGTGTGCGCGACCGAGATCAGCATCACGCCGAAGACGCTGATGGCGATGGCCGCGATGGCGCCCGCCGTCGCCCGCTCGCCGAGGAACAGCAACCCGAACAGTGCCGCCTGCGCCGGCTCGGTACGCGAATAGGCGGTGCCGACGGCAAAGTTGCGGAACGAAAACAGGTGGATCAAAAGGAAGGTCGCGGCGATCTGGCCGACACCGCCGACCACGGCCCAAGCAAAAAACGCTCGGTTGAGCTGCGGCAGGTCGTAGCCGACGACAAAATGCAGCACGCCGACGAAGGCAAGCGCGAAGGGAAAACCGAAACCGAAGCGGACGAAGGTGGCACCGGTGGTGCCCATCACGCCCTTCAAATGCTTCTGCACCACCGACCGCAGGTTCTGCAGGAAGGCGGCGGCGATGGTGATGGGTATCCAGAGTTCCATGGAGATGTCCGGCGGGACGGCTGGAGGCGCCGCCCGTTCCCTCTAGAAGCGGCAAAGGCCGCGTGCAACCGTACGCGGCCTCAAAAACCTTGTGCCAGGAACAGATCAGGCCGCTTCGGGGACGCCCGTATCGAAGATCGCGCGGTTGCGGCCACGGCGCTTGGCCTCGTAGAGGCGCTTGTCGGCGCTTTTCATCAGTTCCGATACGTTGGCCTCGGACTCGCAGGTGGTGCCGCCGATGCTGACGGTCAGCGGCACGGAGCGCTCGTCGTTGGGCTGGAAGCGCAGCGCCTCGACCTCGCTGCGGATACGCTCGGCCACCAGCTTGGCCTCGTCCTTGGTTGCGCCAACCAGGAAGGCACCGAATTCCTCACCGCCGATGCGCCCGAGGATGTCGCCGCTGCGCACGCCGCGTGTGATCGCGGCGGCGATCTGGAGCAGCGCCTGGTCGCCGGTCAGGTGACCGAAGCTGTCGTTGATCTGCTTGAAGTGGTCGGCATCGATGATCAGCAGCGCGCCGCGATCGGTCTTGCGCCTGGACCCATCGAGGGCGGCAAAGAAGTTCTCTCGGTTGAGCATGCCGGTCATCTCGTCGCGGCTTGCCTTTTCCGAGAGGCGCTTGTGCGCGGCGGCAAGCTGGGCGTGGGCACGCGTCAGCTCTGCATGGGCCACCTTCAACTTTTCACGCTGCCAGAAGGTGTGGAAAGAAAAAGGAAATGCAATCAAGACGGGGCACAGCACCGGCAATAGATAAGCGGCGGTGTCGACAGTGCCATTCGTGAGCGGAATCACCGTCAGGACCAGCGCCATCGTGACCGCGATGCACAATAGTGTGACGAAACCGGATTTTAAAAGCACAATCTTCAATTTCTGCTCCCTGCCGACAGCTGGAATGCCAGCATCAACTGAAGGTCATCTTTCCCAGGTAGTTAAAATTCGACTTACCCCGCGTAAATTCGCCATCGTCCAACGCGATTGTGAGCGTGCGCGGACGCTTCCAAATTTCCTGAACCATGCCATAAGGGCGTCATGACCGATATTCCCGATCCCGCCCGCTTCGACCACGTCACCGACTGGGTGTTCGACCTCGACAACACGCTCTATCCGCATCATTCGAATCTGTTTTCCCAGATCGACGTGAAGATGACGGGCTATGTCGCGGAGCTGCTGACGCTGTCGCGCGAGGACGCGCGCAAGCTGCAGAAAGAACTCTATCTCGAATATGGCACGACGCTGAACGGCCTGATGCAGCGCCATGGCATCGATCCCGATGCGTTCCTCGAACATGTCCATGACATCGATTATTCCTGGCTGGTGCCGGATCCTGTACTGGGCGCTGCCATCCGCCAGCTGCCGGGCCGCAAGTTCATCTTCACCAACGGCAACCGCAGCCATGCCGAGCGCACCGCGCGCCAGCTTGGCATCCTCGACCATTTCGACGACATCTTCGACATCGTCGCCGCCGGCCTGACGCCCAAGCCGGCGCGCCAGCCCTACGAGACCTTCGCCGCCCTGCACAAGGTCACCGGCGCAAATGCCGTCATGTTCGAGGACCTGGCGCGCAACCTCTCGGTGCCGAAGTCGCTCGGCATGACGACGGTGCTGATCGTGCCGCGCAATTTCGAGCCGACCTTCTCGGAGATCTGGGAGAGCGATCCCACCCACGAGGACGACGTCGACTACGTCACCGACGATCTCGCGACCTTCCTGACGACGATCGTCGAGGCCAACGCCGCTTGAGCCGCTTCACCTCCGTCGAGGCGCGGATCGATGCGGCGGCACATGCCGTGCTCGACCGCTTGCCTGCCGGAGGCTTTTACGGTGCGCTCGTCGAATTCCTTGTCTTCGGGCTGAAGCAGGCCTGGGCCTGCCTGTTCGGCGGCGCCATGCTGGCATTGATCATGGCGACCAGGCTGTGGTGGCCTGCGGACGCCGGACTGACGCGCTACGACTTCCTGTTCCTCGCCGCGGTCGCCATCCAGGTCGCCATGCTGGCGCTGCGGCTGGAGAAGCCGTCCGAAGCCAAGGTCATCCTGATCTTCCACGTCGTCGGGACAGTGATGGAGGTGTTCAAGACCTCCGCCGGCTCGTGGATCTATCCCGAGGAGAACCTGTTTCGCATCGCCGGCGTGCCGCTGTTCTCCGGCTTCATGTATGCGGCGGTCGGCTCCTACCTCGCCCGCGTCAGCCGCATCTTCGACATGCGCTATACTGGCTATCCGCCGCTATGGGCGACGGTGCTGCTGTGCGCGGCGATCTACGTCAACTTCTTCGCCCATCATTTCACCATCGACATCCGCTACGGCCTGTTTGCGGCAACCGCCCTGCTCTACCTCACGACGGTGGTGCATTACCGCGTCTTCCGCTTCCGCCACCGCATGCCGCTGCTGCTCGGCTTCCTGCTGGTCGCGCTGTTCATCTGGCTCGCGGAGAACATCGGCACGTGGTCGCGCGCCTGGATCTATCCCGGCCAGCATGACGGCTGGACGCCGGTGTCGATCCAGAAGCTCGGCTCCTGGTATCTGCTGATGATCATATCCTTCGTGCTGGTGACGCTGGTCCACCGGCCGCGGCCGATGGACACGACGCCAGGCTCAAAGGCTGTAGAACTTGGCGATGATGTCCCAGGCCTCGTCGGCGGTATCGACAAAGTCGATGATGTCCTGGTCGCCCGGCGTGATCGTGCCCTGGTCGGCGAGGAAGTCGAGGTCGATCGCCCGCTCCCAAAATGACTTGCCGAACAGGATGACCGGCACGCGCTCCATGCGCCCGGTCTGGATCAGCGTCAGCGTCTCGAAGAACTCGTCCATCGTGCCGAAGCCGCCGGGAAACACGGCGACAGCCTTGGCGCGCATGACGAAATGCATCTTGCGGATGGCGAAGTAGTGGAAGTTGAAGCACAGCTCCGGTGTCACATAGGCATTGGGCGCCTGCTCGTGCGGCAGGACGATGTTGAGGCCTATGGAAGGCGCGCCGACATCGTCGGCACCGCGGTTGCCGGCTTCCATCACGCCCGGGCCGCCGCCGGTGACGACGACGAACTCGCGGTAGTAGGACGCAGCCGAATGCTGCGAGCACAGGCGGGCAAACTTGCGCGCCTCCTCGTAGTAGCGGCTGTTGGCCTCGAGGTTCTTGCGCTGCGTCTCGTTCTTCGCCGCCCAGGCCTCGCCGCCGGGCTCGGGAATACGCGCGCCGCCGAAAAGAATCACCGTGGAGCGTATGCCGCGTTCGGCCAGAATCATCTCGGTCTTGAGAAGTTCGAGCTGCAGCCGCACCGGGCGCAGGTCGCGCTGGGTCATGAAATCTTCGTCGTTCCAGGCAAGCCGGTAGGTCGAGGCGCGCGTCTGCGGCGTGTCGGGTACGCTTTTGGAACGTTCCAGGTCCTCGTCAGAGTGTGGCAGCGGCGTCCAGCCAGCCTTATCCATAGGATTCATTTTCTGCTCGACCCCAAATTACCGTTGCCCGCGACATTCCGCGGCGTCACCGCGATTGACCCCTCCACTAGCCTGAAATAGGGTCCGCGCGATTTTATGCCAGCTTAGAAGCCTTAACCTTAACGGTACGTAACGGAGATGTTCATGTCGAAGCCCGATCTCGCCAGCCTCGAAAAGACGATCGACAAGGCGTTCGAGGAACGCGACGGCATTTCGACATCGACGCGCGGCGAAGTCCGCGACGCCATCGAGACCGCACTCGACCTCCTGGACAAGGGCACTGCCCGCGTCGCGCAGCGCCAGGACGACGGCAAATGGCAGGTCAACCAGTGGCTCAAGAAGGCGGTGCTGCTGTCGTTCCGCCTGAACCCGATGGAACTCATTTCGGGTGCGCCCGGCGGCGCCTCGTGGTGGGACAAGGTGCCGTCCAAGTTCGACGGCTGGGGCTCGGTCGACTTCGAAAAGGCCGGCTTCCGCGCCGTGCCGTCGGCCGTCGTGCGCAAGTCGGCCTTCGTCGCTCCAGGCGCGGTACTGATGCCGTCCTTCGTCAATGTCGGCGCCTATGTCGACACCGGCACGATGGTCGATACCTGGGCCTCGGTCGGCTCCTGCGCCCAGATCGGCAAGAACGTGCACCTGTCCGGCGGCGTCGGCATCGGCGGCGTGCTCGAGCCGATGCAGGCCGGCCCGACCATCATCGAGGACAATTGCTTCATCGGCGCGCGTTCGGAAGTGGTCGAGGGCTGCATCGTGCGCGAAGGCTCGGTGCTCGGCATGGGCGTGTTCATCGGCCAGTCGACCAAGATCGTCGACCGCGCCACGGGCGAAATATTCTACGGTGAAGTGCCGGCCAATTCGGTCGTCGTCGCCGGCTCGCTGCCCGGCAAGCCGCTGCCCAATGGCGAGTCCGGCCCGAGCCTCTATTGCGCAGTCATCGTCAAGCGCGTAGACGCCAGGACCCGGTCCAAGACCTCGATCAACGAACTGCTCAGAGATTGACCTTTCGGCAGAATTTTCTGCCCGGGCATTTGAGCAAATCGCTCGAATGCCCGGCCAACAGAACGGACCAGATTCACTTGCCTGACAAATCCCAGCTTTTCTGGTTGTTCTTCCGATTCTCGGGCCGCGTGAACCGCGCGGCCTACGTGCTCGGCTTTCTGCTGATGCTGGTGACGATGTCGTTCCCGCTCTACCAGTTCATGCGCGTGCATCCCGAAAGCGGCGCGGCCCAGTTGTGGTCGATGCTGTTCGGCCTGAGCTTCCTGGTCTTCCTGTGGGCGCACATCGCCTTCAGCGTCAAACGCCTGCACGATTTCGACAAGCCAGGCCTCTTCGCGGTGGCGCTGTTCATCCCGGTGATCTCGATCTTCGCCTTCATCGCGCTCTGCTTCTATCCGGGAACGCCGGGCCCGAACCAGTTCGGCCACCAGACCAACGCGCCGCAATAGACCCTTCCTGTGAGGCCCAACGAGCGAGCCTGGTGCCTTCCCCATGACAGGTCGTGACGGGCGACGCTGTAGCGAGGCTTAACTCGGCGTTCACCGGAGCAACCGAACGTCGTGACAGGGCCGGGCGATTCAATTATCGCTGTGGCCATGAAACTGCCTACAGATCCCGCCGAGAACCTTGCCGCCCTCATTCGCTGCCCGTCGGTCACCCCGGCTGAAGGCGGCGCCCTGACGGCGCTGGAAGCCATGCTGAAGCCGCTCGGCTTCGCCGTCGACCGCCCCACCTTCTCCGAGACGGGCACACCCGACATCGAGAACCTCTATGCCCGCCGGTCCGGCAACGGACCGCACCTGATGTTCGCCGGCCACACCGACGTCGTGCCGGTCGGCGACGAGGCGGCGTGGACGCACCCGCCGTTCTCGGCAGCCATCGCCAATGGCGAAATGTATGGCCGCGGTGCCGTCGACATGAAGGGTGGCATCGCCTGCTTCGTGGCGGCGGTGGCGCGCCATGTCGAGGCCAATGGCGGCCCGAAAGGATCGGTATCGCTGCTGATCACCGGCGACGAGGAAGGCCCCGCGATCAACGGCACCGTCAAGCTGCTCGAATGGGCAGCCGCACGCGGCGAGAAGTGGGACGCTTCGCTGGTCGGCGAGCCGACCAACCCGGATATGCTGGGCGACATGATCAAGATCGGCCGGCGTGGCTCGGTGTCGGGCGTCGTCACCGTCAACGGACGCCAGGGCCATGCCGCCTATCCGCACCTCGCCGACAATCCGGTGCGCGGGCTGATGACGCTGGTCGACGCGCTGCTCAACCCTGCCTTCGACAAGGGCACCAGGGATTTCCAGCCGAGCAACCTCGAGGTCACCACCTTCGACGTCGGCAATCCGGCCACCAACGTCATTCCGGCCAAGGCGACGGCAGCCTTCAACATCCGCTTCAACGACACCTGGACGGTGGAGACGCTGCAGGCGGAGATCCACAATCGCCTGGACAAGGCGAGCGGCCGGAAGAAATACCGCAAGGGCCGCAAGGAGCCGATCGAATTCGAGCTGACCTGGCGCGACACGCCGAGCCATGTCTTTTTGACCCGCGACGACAAGCTGGTCGACGCTCTGGCGGGCTCGATCAAGGCTGTCACCGGCCGCAAGCCGAAACTGTCGACCACCGGCGGCACGTCGGATGCGCGATTCATCAAGGATTATTGCCCGGTCGTCGAATTCGGGCTGGTGGGCAAAACCATGCACATGGTCGATGAGCGCGTGCCGCTTGCCGAACTCGAAATGCTGACACAGGTCTACCAGCGCTTCCTGGAAGACTGGTTCGGATGACAGCTTAGGACGCGATGTTGGGCAGCAGTGAAATCCAGCAATATCTGTCCGGTGCCTGGCGGCTGATGCTGGGCAAGGCCGACGGCCTGCGCCTGCTCGATCTCAGCGCCGACGGGTTCTGGAACTCGTTCTTCGCCATCCTGATCGCCGTGCCGGCCTTGATCATCGGCTGGGTCGGGGTCTCCGACGAGCTTGCCCTGCAATCGACCGCATTCGCAGGCCGCTTCGGCATCGTCGTCCGGCTGGCGCTGGTCGACATCGGTGCCTGGGTCCTGCCGCTGATCGTCTTTGCCCTGGTGGCACGCCGCGCCGGCGTCGGCGACCGCTTCGTGCACTATGTCGTGGCCAGCAACTGGGCTTCGGCCATCATCGCCTGGCTGATGCTGCCCGCCGCCCTGCTCCGGATGCTGATGCCGGCGGCGCAGAGCGCCACGTCAGCGCTGTCGCTGGCGCTGTTCGTGCTGTCGATGGTGCTCAGCTGGCGCATGACCAATGCGGCGATCGGCAAGGGGGCTGCGGTCGGCTCGGCAGTCTTTGCCGGCATGTTCCTGGTGTCGCTGCTCGTGCTGTTTTCGCTGCAGTCGATGTTCGGGATCTACGTGCCCGCATAATCCACGCCGGTCAGGTAAAGACCGTCCGGCGGCGCCACCTGTCCGCAAGCGGCGCGGTCCTGCGCCTCAAGTGCCGCCCTGAGATCGTCGGCCGTCCAGCCGCCCTCGCCGACCCGCTTCAGGCTGCCGACCATCGATCGGACCTGGTTATGCAGGAACGAGCGAGCCGAAGTCCTGACCTCGATCATGTCGCCGGAACGCGTCACGTCGAGCCGGTCGAGCGTGCGGACAGGGCTGTTGGCCTGGCACTGGGTCGAGCGGAAAGTGGTGAAATCGTGCCGCCCGAGCAGGAGCTTGGCCGCCTCTGCCATCGCCTCGTGGTCGAGGCGCTTGGGCACCCACCAGACCCTGCCACGCTCCAGTGCGGCTGGCGCACGGCGATTGAGGATACGGTAGATGTAATGGCGCCCTGTGGCGGAGAAACGGGCGTCGAAATCGTCTGGCACTTGCCGGGCGGCGAGCACCGATACCGTCTCGCCGGCAGCCTGCATATGCGCGTTTACGGCATCGCGCACCTTGTCGTCAGCCCATGCCTTGGTGAGGTCGGCATGGGCGACCTGGGCGGACGCGTGCACGCCGGCATCCGTGCGGCCAGCGCCGCGCAGCGAGATGTCATCGCCGGAGAATTTCAGGATTGCCTGCTCGATCGCCGCCTGCACCGTATGCAGCCCGGCCTGTCGCTGCCAGCCGGCGTAGCCGCGACCGTCATATTCGATATCAAGGCGATAGCGCGGCATGTGCTGTCAAAACTCCGGCCGCTTTACGCGGCCAGAGCCGTACCGAAGGCCGAGGCGTAGACCAGCTGGCCGGTCTCGGGCGCATCGCCCCAGGCCAGCGCCTGCAGCGCCTCGCACTGGTAGTCGCTTTCGAACTTGGCCGCGCGGTCGTGCGTATAGCCGAAGCGGCCGTAATAGGCCGGATCGCCGAGCACCACGGCCAGCGTCTCGCCGCCATCCTTGAGGCGGATATGAGCCTCGCGGATCAGCGCGCCACCGATGCCGGTACCGTGGAAATCGGGCTCGACTGCCAGCGGTGCAAGCGCAACTGCCGGAACAGTCTTGCCGCCGTTTTGGACATAGAGCCTGGAAAACAGGATGTGGCCGACAACGTCGCCATCTTCTTCGGCCACCAGTTCGACGACCGCGTCGCCCTCGGCGACCAGTGCATCGACGAGACCGGCTTCGGCCTGCTGCCCGAAGGCGTGTTCTTCGACGAGGCGGATCGCCTCGCGGTCGCGGGGCGTTGCCGCCCGGATCGACATCATGCTCATGACAACTTCATTCCTTTTTCGATCTTGGCACCGCGCAGGAATTCATCCGCGGTGACGGGTTTTCCTCCCGCCCTTTGCACCTCGACCAGCCTGACGGCGGCTTCGCCACAGGCAATCTCCAACCGGTCGTCGAGAACCGTTCCCGGCTCTCCTTGTCCGGCGGCACGTTTCGAGCGCAGCACTTTCAAGCGCTCAGTCCGTCCGCCGATCTCGAACTCGCACCAGGCGCCGGGAAATGGCGACAGGCCGCGGATATTGTTGTCGACCGCCGTCGCCGGCAAAGTCCAATCGATCCGCGTCTCCGCTTTATCGATTTTTTTGGCGTAGGTCACGCCTTCGCTGGCCTGGGGCACCGTTTCCAGTCTGCCCGCTTCGAGCTCAGCCAGCGCTTCTACCATGAGCGAGGCACCTACCGCCATCAGACGATCGTGCAACTCGCCAGCCGTCATGTCGGGTCCGATCGCGACTTTTTCAAGTCGCCCGACCGGTCCGGTGTCCAATCCCTCTTCCATCCGCATAACCATCATGCCGGTTTCAGCATCACCGGCCATGATCGCGCGCTGGATGGGCGCGGCCCCGCGCCAGCGCGGCAGAAGCGAGGCATGGCCGTTGTAGCAGCCCAATCGAGTGCCTTCGAGAATGGCCTTCGGCAGCAACAAGCCATAGGCCACGACCACGGCGACATCGGCCTTGAGCCCGGCGAATGTCGCATGCTCTGCGTCGCTTTTCAGCGAAAGCGGCGTGCGTATTTCGATGCCCAGCCGCTCAGCCTCGCGCTGCACCGGCGAGGGCGTGAGCTCCAGTCCGCGACGGCCCGCGGCGCGCGGCGGCTGCGAATAGACGGCGACGACCTCGTGGCCAGCCGCGACGATCGCACGCAGCGTCGGCACGGAAAAATCCGGCGTTCCCATGAAGATGACGCGAAGGCTCATGAGGGTATGCAGTCCAGAAGCTAAGCCCGGCCGGCGACGGCCAACCGTTCAGGCCATCGCTTCAAACGGGTTTACGAGCCTGAGGTCAAGTCCGTCGAAGTCGCGGATGTTGCGCGTGGCGAGCTCTGAGGCAAACAGAGCGGGATTAACCCACCATGCGGCTCGGCGGACGGTCCTTGGCGAGCTTCTTGAACTTGCGCAGCACCATGTCGCGCTTGAGCTTGGAGATGTAGTCGATGAACAGCACGCCATCGAGGTGGTCGATCTCGTGCTGGAGGCACGTGGCGAGCAGGCCGTCGGCCTCGACCTCCTGCTCCTTGCCGTTCTCGTCGAGATACTTGACCCGAACCGCCGACGGACGCTCGACCTCGGCATAATAGTCGGGGATCGACAGGCAGCCTTCCTCGTAGACCGAGCGTTCGTCGCTGCGCGAAAGCACTTGCGGATTGATGACGACGCGCGGCGCGGGCTCCTCGCCCTCCTTGGCAAGGTCGAGCACCAACATGCGCAGCGGCTCGCCTACCTGGATGGCGGCAAGGCCGATGCCCGGCGCGTCATACATGGTGTCGAGCATGTCGCGCGCGAACTTGCGCACGTCGTCGTCGATGCGCTCCACGGGCCTGGAAAGCTCGCGCAGCAGTGGATCGGGAAGGATGATCAGCGGCTTGATAGTCATGTGCCTCAACTAAGATGTCGGAATAAAACCGTCAACCGGTGGCATGGGGCGATGTTCCTGTTTTGATCTGACCGTTCGGTGCGAATCGGTTATGGTGCCGGCCATGAACGACCTTTCCAGCATCTTGTCCGCTCCCATCGCCCAGCTTGGCGCCACCATCATCACCCTCGGCCAGGCGCTTGGTTTCGGCGCCCTGCTGTTCGTGATCCTGCTCGCCGTCCTCATGATCGCCTTGTGGCGATCGGCAAAGGCGCGCGCAGTGGCCGCCGCCGAAGCCGCCGATCACGCCCGCGACGCGGAAGCCCGCATGGCCGGCATCCTGCAGGCGCAGGCGGAGATGCAGGGACGGCTCGGCACGGTTGCCGACATCTTCGGCGCGCGCCAGGCCGAGCTGACGCAGTCGTTGGGCCAGCGTCTCGACGCCATGACCGGGCGTATCGGCCAGACCATGGCCGAGCAGACCAAGTCGACGCATGACAGCCTGGCCAAGCTGCAGGAGCGGCTCGCCGTCATCGACACAGCCCAGGGCAACATCCAGTCGCTCGCCGGCCAGGTGGTGCAGTTGCAGGCGATCCTGTCCAACAAGCAGACGCGCGGCGCCTTCGGCCAGTCGCGGATGGAGGCGATCGTCGCCGACGGGCTGCCTCTCGGCGCCTATGAGTTCCAGGCGACGCTGTCGAACAACAACCGGCCGGACTGCCTGGTCAAGATGCCCAATGGCGCACCGTCGCTGGTGATCGATGCCAAGTTTCCCCTCGAGGCCTGGAACGCCATCCGTGCCGCAGCCGACGTCGATGGCGCTGCAGACGCGCAGAAATATGCCGCGCAGGCGTTCCGGCGCGATCTCGATGTGCACATCAAGGCGATCGCCGACAAGTACCTGATCTCGGGCGAGACGCAGGACACGGCGTTCATGTTCGTGCCGTCGGAATCGATCTTCGCCGAGATCCACGAGAATTTCGAATCACTGGTGCACCGGGCGCATCGCGCCCGCATCGTGATCGTCTCGCCATCGCTATTGATGCTGTCGATCCAGGTCATCCAGGCGATCCTCAAGGATGCGCGGATGCGCGAGCAGGCGCACCTGATCCAGGGCGAAGTCATCCGCCTGATGGAGGATGTCGGGCGCCTCGACGAGCGCGTGCGCAAGCTGCAGACCCATTTCGGCCAGGCCAGCAAGGACATCGACGACATCCTGGTGTCGTCGTCCAAGGTCACCAAGCGCGGCGAAAAGATCGAGGCACTGGAATTCGGCGCCTCGCATGCCGGCGAATCGGACGAAGCCGCGAAACCTCAAACGCCGAATGGCCGCGCCGCCGACTCCAAGACGGGCCAGCTCAGGCTGCGAGTGGTCGAGGAAAGCGAATAAGGCGTCGCTAGGACTGCTTCTCGACCGTCTCCATGCCGTCGAATGCGGGCAGCCAGTGCAGGGCCGCCAAACCTGCTTGCGCGGAACCAGTTGCTCGCGCTGGCTGGATGTACCGGTCCTGAGGCCGTAGACCTTCGGACCGTCGCCGACCGAGGTGGCGAAGAGATGCGACCCACATTCGGCGCAAAAGCCCTGTGCCCGCTTGTTGCCGCTCTCGCCGGTCTTCACGTAGATCCTGGGTGTGCCCGAGAACGCGATCTTGTCCTCTGCGACCGGAACCGTGACGCGAAATGCAGTGCCGGTCAGCTTCTGGCAGTCGGTGCAATGGCAGATCGCCGTCTTCTCAGGGTCGACCGTGTAGGTGATGGCGCCGCAATGGCAGCCGCCTTCAATCTTCATTGAAATTCCTCCCTTTTCCTCACGATTCTATTCCGTCTCGGGCGCCGCCGTATCCCCGGTCACAAGTCTATCCCGCCGCTCGCGCCAGCGCTCGGAAGTCTGCGGCTTGATGAAGACCGCACTCACCTCAGGGACTTCCGCCTTG
The DNA here is from genome assembly GCF_003071665.1 of Aminobacter sp. MSH1. Taxonomy (GTDB): domain Bacteria; phylum Pseudomonadota; class Alphaproteobacteria; order Rhizobiales; family Rhizobiaceae; genus Aminobacter; species Aminobacter niigataensis. The sequence goes on from NZ_CP026265.1 coordinate 5,255,882, forward strand.
AGCTTGTTCTCCAGCCGCTCGACGCAGGTTTCGATATCGGCCGCCGAGATGTGGTCGACAAAATCGAGGCTGAGGCCAGCGACGATCTGCTCGGGGCCCATGTGCACCGTCAGCACGCCGTTGGCCTTTTCGACCGCTGGGTCGGCCTGGGCAACCTCCAGGATCTTGGCCTGCATATCGGGCAAGGCGGGCTCTCCCATCAGCAGCCCCTTGCTCTCCCGGGCGAGGAACACCGCCGTCGCCGCGAGAATCAGGCTGATGCCGATGGATGCGGCGCCGTCCATCCAGGGCTGCTCGAAATACTGCGCCGCGGAAATGCCGATGAGCGCGATGACCAGCCCGAGCAGGGCTGCGCTATCCTCGAACAGCACGGTGTAGACGCTGGGATCCTTGCTGCGCCGCACGGCCTGGATGTAGCCGAGGCTGCCCTTGCTGCGCCGGAACTCCTTGAGCGCGACCAGCCAGGAGCCACCTTCAAAGACCATGCACAGGCCAAGCACCACGTAATTGACGAGCGGGTTTTCGATCGGCTCGGGATCGAGCATGTGGATCACGCCCTCATAGAAGGCGACGCCGGCACCGAGCGCAAAGACCAGAAGTGCGACGATGAAACTCCAGAAATAGAGCTCGCGGCCATGGCCGAATGGATGCAGGCGGTCGGGCGGCTGGGCGGCGCGCCGAAGCCCATAGAGCAGCAAAAGCCCGTTGCCGGTGTCGACCAGCGAGTGCACGCCTTCCGACAGCATCGCTGAACTGCCGGTGAAGGCGGCGGCGACAAACTTGGTGACGGCGATCAGCAGGTTGCCGGCGATTGCCGCAAAGATCACAAATCTGGAGCCGGAGTGTGCCACCGTCAGTTCCTCGCGAGAGGCAACTGTAGCGGGCGCCGGGCTGGGCTCAAGCCAATTCGTGGCTGCGAAACAAGCGGCTGGTGGCTCAACACCCCTCTTGCAAGCGAGACAACTTCGCGTTTCACTTCGTGTCTCAGCAGCGGGAGAAACGAATCATGGCCAAGGGTGCGATGAAAGCCGGGAAAGAAGCCCGGAAACCCAAAAAAGACGCCAAGAAGCCTGCGCCAGCGCCGGCATTCAAGGCGCCTCCGGTGCAAGCCACCAAGATCAAGGACAAGTAGGCTCTGGTCTCGGCTTGATATCAATCACCAGACGCCCGGTCTCGGCCGGGCGTCTGGTTGATTCTTCTTCCAAAAACCCCATCTATCCTGGCGCAGGAACGATCTTGCGCCTCCCCCAAAAAACCGGTCGGGACGACCCGCCATCCAATGGAGCGTTCCATGGCTTGGACTTATCTGTTTCTTGCTGGACTGTTTGAGATCGGCTGGGCCATCGGGCTGAAATACACGGACGGCTTTTCGAAGCCGATGCCGACTGTCCTCACCATCGCCTCGATGATCGTCAGCCTCGGCCTGCTCGGCCTGGCGCTGAAGACGCTGCCCGTCGGCACGGCTTATGCCATCTGGACCGGCATCGGCACGGTCGGCACGGCGATGCTTGGCATCTGGCTTCTGGGCGAGCCGGCAACGGCGCTCCGCCTTGCCTGCATCGGCCTGATCGTGTCCGGCATCGTCGGCCTCAAGCTCGTCGCCTGATCGCGCAGTCGCGAAATGGCCTGGCCTGGCCTGCCCAACCGGGCGGGCCACAGCAATCTGCATGCCGACTGACCTGCGGACACGCCAAAGCGGCCCGCGCCCCGGGCTTGGCAAAACCCCGGTCGCGAACCACCAGCAATGAGAATTCGCGCAATCGGACCTGGCTAGCAGGCCGATGCGTCTTTCAGGCGAATGTGTCCTGCAATCAGCCGAAATTGGCCGAAGGCGGCATCCGCTTGCCGCGCGCCTTGCGCGCTGCGTAACGCGCGTCACGCTTGGCCTTGCGCTCAGCCTCGTCGGAGAGCACGCGGCTGATACGGTCGGCCTCTTCAGCCTCGCGTGCCTTGGCTTCCGCCTGCGCGGCCTCTTCGGCGGCCAGGCGTTCAGCTTCGGCCTTGGCTTCGCGTTCGGCCTTTTCGATGGCTTCACGAGCCAAGCGTTCCTGCCGCAGCTTTTCCTTTTCGGCTTCGCGGATGGCGCGTGCCTCTAGGATCGCCTTGCGTTCAGCCTGGCGTGCCACAACCGCTGGATCGTCAGCTGCCGGGCGTGCCTTGTACTTTTCGAGGAGAGCTTTCTTTGCGTCATTGGCGGCGTTACGCCGTTCGAAGACGTCTTTTTCCCTGTAGATTGCCAATTTGATTTCCCTGGAGTCACTTCGCGCCGCTTACATACGCGCGCAAAGGCAGAGTTCAAGCGCCAAAAAGGCATGTCTCCCATGAATTCGCGTGATGTTGCGGATAGGAAACGCTCTTTGGCGCCAATCTCGATATGGATTGTTCACTAGTCCGCATCTGGCGGCTTCGTGGAGCGATGGCTACCTGTAGCACGAATGACAGCGACAGGACCAGCGATATGGAACTTGGCCTTTACACTTTTGCCGACGTCAGCCCGGAAGCAGGCCCGGGAGCCATTGGACCGCATCAGCGGTTGCGCAATCTCATCGAAGAAATCGAACTGGCCGACCAGGTCGGGCTCGATGTGTTCGGTCTTGGCGAGCACCACCGCCCGGATTACGCAGCCTCTGCGCCGGTCGTCGCGCTTGCTGCCGCAGCCGAGCGCACCAAGCGCATCCGGCTGACCAGCGCCGTCACCGTGCTTTCCTCCGACGATCCCGTGCGCGTGTTCCAGCAATTCGCCACCCTCGACCAGCTTTCCGGCGGCCGCGCGGAGATCATGGCCGGTCGCGGCTCGTTCATCGAATCGTTCCCGCTGTTCGGCTACAACCTCGAGGACTACGACGAGTTGTTCGCCGAAAAGCTCGACCTGCTGCTGGCGCTGCGCGACAGCGAGCGCGTCACGTGGTCGGGCACGCATCGCGCGTCGATCGACGATCGCGGCGTCTATCCCCGCCCCTATCAGGACAAGCTGCCGATCTGGATCGCCATCGGCGGCACGCTGCAATCGGCAGCGCGCGCCGGCGTGCTCGGCCTGCCGCTGGCGCTTGCCATCATCGGCGGCGAGCCGGCACGATTCGCACCGCTTTTCGACCTCTATCGCGAGGCGTCACGGCGCGGCGGGCAGGACCCGGCCAAGCTTGCCACCAGCATCAACGTCCATGGCTTCGTCGGCGAAACCACCGAGCAGGCGGCCGACGACTTCTACCAACCGCAGGCCGAGGTGATGAACCGCATCGGCCGCGAGCGCGGCTGGGGACCGACTTCAAGGGCGCATTTCGACCAATCGCGTTCGCCGCAAGGCGCGCTGTTCGTCGGCAACCCGGAGGTGGTGGCCGAAAAGATCGTGGCACAGCACAAGCTGTTCAAGAACGAGCGCTTCCTGCTGCAGATGGCGATCGGCATCATGCCGCACGACAAGATCATGAAAGCGATCGAGCTCTACGGCACCAAGGTGGCGCCGCTGGTGCGCAAGGAACTTGGCGCCTCGCCCGCCGGTCCGGCAGCTTGAATCCGGCTGGACCAAAACTTACCCTGAGCGGGAAGGTTTGTTTGCGAGGATAGTGGTTCCTATATCCGGCGGGTCCCCACCCGCCGGAGCTGCATCATGACCACCCTTTCTGTCCTCGACCTTTCGCCGGTCACCGAAGGCAGCACTGCCGCGCAATCGCTCCGGAATACGCTCGACCTCGCCCGCCACGCCGAGACACTCGGCTTCCACCGCTACTGGCTGGCCGAGCACCACAACATGGCCGGCATCGCGAGTGCTGCGACCTCGGTCGTCATCGCCCATGTCGCGGCCGGCACCAGCACCATCCGAGTCGGCGCCGGCGGCATCATGCTGCCCAACCACGCGCCGCTGGTGATCGCCGAGCAGTTCGGCACGCTGGCCGCCCTGCACCCCGGCCGCATCGACCTCGGCATCGGCCGGGCGCCGGGCACCGACATGCTGACCGCACGCGCCCTGCGCCGCAATCTCGAAGCCGGCGTCGACAATTTCCCGCAGGATGTCGTCGAGCTGATGGGCTACTTCGAGCCGGCGACGCCGGAGCAGCGCATCCGCGCCGTACCCGGCGAGGGCGAGCAGGTCGAGGTCTGGGTGCTCGGCTCCAGCCTTTATGGCGCGCAACTCGCCGCCATGCTTGGCCTGCCCTATGCATTCGCCTCGCATTTCGCGCCCGCCGAGCTCGACCATGCGATCGAGATCTACCGCTCGCGCTTCCAGCCCTCGGAGCGGCTGGCCAAGCCCTATGTCATGGCCGGCATCAATGTCGTGGCCGCGGAGACCGACGCGGAGGCGAAGCTCCTGTTCACCTCGGTGCAGCAGGCCTTCGTCAATCTGCGCAGCGGCCGCCCAGGCAGGCTTCCGGCCCCGGTCGAAGGCTACGAGCGCGACCTTGACCCGGTCGCCCGCCAGATGCTGTCGCAGACGCTCGCCTGCGCGGTGGTCGGTTCGCCCGAAACCGTCCGCCGCGGCGTCGAGGCGTTCATCGCCCGCACCGGAGCAGACGAACTGATGGTGACGGCTCAGGTCTTCGACCATGAGGCGCGCAAGCAGTCGTACGAGATTTTGGCGGAAGTCGGCGCCGGACTGGCAAAAGCGGCCTAGTCTGGTGTCTTACCTTCTCCCCTTGTGGGAGAAGGTGGATCGGCGCGAAGCGCCGAGACGGATGAGGGGTGTTGGAAGAAATACGAGGCGGCAGGAGCGAGCGCGGGAATACGCACAGTTTCGAAGGCTGCACTCCGTCCAGCACCCCTCATCCGACCTCGCTTCGCTCGGCCACCTTCTCCCACAAAGGGAGAAGGAAGAGTGCGCTATCGCATCGCCTCGACGATGCCCTTGTCCGGAAAGCACGTCGCTGCGCGACCGTTCTTGGCCTGCCAGTCGCCAATGGACCGTCGTGTCTTGAACCCCGGCAACCCATCGGCGCCGCCGACGTCGTAGCCGAGCTTTTCCAGCCCACGCTGCATGGCGGCGATGTCGGAGCGGTAGAGCCCGTCGACCTTGCCCCAGCTGCCGGCGAAGCGCCTGTCGCCTGACGCGATCCGGTCGGCGCCATGGCCGATGAACAGCGCATAGACGTCGCTCTCGTTGTATTCCTTGAGCACGTAGAAATTGGGCGTGACGATGAAGGCAGGCCCGTTGCGTCCCGCCGGCATCATCAGGAAACCTTCGGCCCTCGCTTCGTTTTGCGGGAATGGCTTGCCGCCGATACGGCCGATGCCCATCGCCGCCCAGTCGGCGATTTTTTTGCCCTGGTCAGGACCTTCCAGAGCGCAGGTTACGGTATCCGGCACCGACACCTCGAAACCCCAGTCGCGCCCCTTCACCCAGCCGTAATGGACAAGATAGTTGGCGATCGAGGCCAGCGTGTCGGGCGTCGAGTTCCAGATGTCGGCGCGGCCGTCGCCGTCGAAATCGACGGCATGCTCGAGGAACGACGTCGGCAGGAACTGCGGCTGGCCAAGCGCGCCGGCCCAGGACGAGCGCATGGCCTTGCGGCTGACCAGCCCGCGCTCGACCATCTCGAGACCGGCGAGCAACTCCTTGCGGAACATGTCCTTACGGGTGGCGAGAAATGCCTTGGTGCCCAGCACCTCGAAGGCATCGTAAGGCATCTTGGCGGCGCCAAAGCCAGACTCGCGGCCCCAGATGGCGAGCACCACGCCGCGGGGCACGCCGAAGCGCTTTTCGATCGCGGCAAGCGTTTTGGCATTGGAGCCGGCACGCGTGCGCCCGCCTGCACTGACCGCACCCAGGGTCTTCTCGGAAAAGTAGTTGCCTGGCGAGCCAAACTCGGCCTGGTGCTGCTTCTTCGGCGTCTTCGGCTTTTCGCCGGGCAAGACGAGGTCGGGCAATTTGAGATTGGGCGAAACGCCTGCGAAAGCCGCGTCGAACGTCGCCCTGGAGATGCCCTTGGCCTTGGCTTCCGGCCAGAGGTCCTTCGCCAGCCAGGCCTGGAACTGGCTGTCGATGGGGGCAGCGGAGGCTGGGGCGGCGCAGGCCAAGAGTCCTATCACCAGCGAAGCCAGGAACTGGCGCAAGGATTGCGCTCCACGTTGCCCCCCTCTGTCCTGGCAAGCATCTCCCCCACAAGGGGGGAGATTGGCGGCTGCGCCCTCACCGCTCGTCGTGCAACGACGGTGGAGATTGGCCAAAGATGCGATGAGGGCTGATCTCCCCCCTTGTGGGGGAGATGTCCGGCAGGACAGAGGGGGGCAACTTAGGGCGCCGATCATCCAACCTCCCTGCAAGCCAATTGCGTCAAAACACGGTCCGCGACTTGAGGGCCGCGGAAAGCGTGCCCTCGTCGAGATAATCGAGTTCGCCACCGACCGGCACGCCATGTGCCAGCCGCGTGATCTTCACGTCGAAGCCGGAGAGCTGGTCGGTGAGATAGTGCGCCGTGGTCTGGCCCTCGACGGTGGCGTTGACCGCCAGGATGACCTCGCTGACGCCGCCCTCGGCGATGCGGGTCACCAGTTGTTTGATGGTCAGCTGGTCCGGCCCCACGCCATCCAGCGGCGACAGCGTGCCACCAAGCACATGGAAACGCGCATTCATGGCGCCAGCCCGCTCCAGCGCCCAGAGATCCGACACGTCCTCGACGACGATGATGGTGGTCGGGTCGCGACGCGGATCGGTGCAGATCATGCAGGGATCGGAGGTATCGACATTGCCGCAGGTCGAGCAGACACGCACCTTGTCGACCGCTTCGCCCATGGCGGCAGCCAGAGGTGCCAGCAGCTGCTCTTTCTTCTTGATCAAATGGAGGGCTGCGCGGCGGGCCGAACGGGGCCCAAGCCCCGGCACCTTGGCCAGCAGCTGAATCAGGCGTTCGATCTCGGGACCGGCGATTCGCTTCGACATGGAAGCGGTATAAAACGAGGAGCGAATGGTGAGTAGCGAATAGTGACGAAGCGCCAACCGGCAGCCCTTGTCTTCTTGCCCTATTCGCTACTCCCTATTCCCTCACTCATTGCATCGGCCTGTCCTGGCTGGCAATCAGCGCGCCGATCGCGTCGGCATCCTCGGATGTCGCCTGGAACGACATGGCACTGGCCAGTGCCGCATCGGAACCGGCGGAAGCGACGGTCGTCGGCTTCTCCTCGACAACGCCCGGCAGCGCCTGCGGTTCGGCTGAAGCGACCATGGTTTCGGCCTCGATCGCTGCAGGCAGCGGCTTCCTGCGGCTGCGCTTCTCGTAGAAGGCATTGCCGCCGGCCACTGTCGTGTAGTGCATGTTCTTGTAGGGAAACTTCAGCCCGGCCGTGTGGAAGAACATCACTTCGGGCTTCACCTTCGGGTGACGTTCGCCCTTGAGCACGGCGTCGGCAGCCGCCTGCACGTCGGGCAAGGCTTTCGAATTCATCGGCCGCGACAGCACGCCGGGCGCGAACTGGCCTTTCTGGCCGACCACACCGCAGACCGTTTCGCCATATTCGCCCGACTTGAGGCGGTTCATGACGACGCTGCCGACGGCAACGAGGCCGTCGCGGCTCGAGCGGTTGGATTCGAAGAACATCGCCCGCGCCAGGCACTCCTTGTCCTTCGCCGTATAGGCGTAGGAACCGGAACGAACCGAACTCGTGGTGACCCCGTCAGCGAGTTTGCTGGTGGTGCATCCGGACACGATAAACGGCGAGGTCAGGATGCCGACAAGGATCGGCATCTTCCATTTGTTGGCGATCAAAAAGCGCCCCTCTTGCAGTCCCGCCACGTCCCCAGATTGCAGCAACAATGAGCCCATTTCGGGCAAAATGATGGCCGAAGGCCGAAATGTGGCAATAGGCAGGGTCGCCTCTGCAACGCCCGGTCGCTATGGTCGCTTGCCAAGACGCGGCGCAACGGCCGAGAAGCAGAGGAAGACGATCGTGAAAGCTGTCCTGTTCGAGCAATTCGGCCAGCCGCCAAAGATACAGAACGTGGCCGATCCGACGCCTTCGCCAGCAGGCGTGGTGATCAAGGTCGAGGCGACCGGACTGTGCCGCAGCGACTGGCACGGCTGGATGGGGCACGATGCCGACATCGTGCTGCCGCACGTGCCGGGCCACGAGCTTGCCGGCACGGTCTCGGCTCTGGGCAAGCTGGTGACGCAGTGGAAAGTAGGCGACCGCGTCACCGTGCCATTCGTCGGCGGTTGCGGCCGCTGCTTCGAATGCACGTCGGGCAACCACCAGGTCTGCGAACATCAGTTCCAGCCCGGCTTCACCGCCTGGGGCTCGTTTGCCGAATATGTCGCCGTCGATTTCGCCGACACCAATCTGGTGGGGCTGCCGGAAAAGCTGGACTTCGCCACGGCGGCCAGCCTCGGCTGCCGCTTTGTCACCTCTTTCCGCGCGGTCGTCGATCAGGGCCGGGTCAAACCGGGCGAATGGGTCGCCGTGCACGGCTGCGGTGGCGTCGGGCTGTCGGCGATCATGATCGCGGCGGCTGCCGGGGCCAACGTGATTGCCATCGACCTCGCCGACGACAAGCTGGAGTTCGCCAGGAAAGTCGGCGCCGTGGCGACGATCAATGCCTCAGGCGACAAGGACGTCGTCGGTGCTGTCAGGGAGATCACCAAAGGCGGCGCGCATCTTTCGCTCGACGCGCTCGGCCATCCCACCACCTGCTTCAACTCGATCGCCAATTTGCGTCGCCGCGGCCGGCACGTGCAGGTCGGGCTGATGCTCGGCGATCACCATCACCCCAGGATTCCGATGGACAAGGTGATTGCCCACGAGCTCGAAATCCTCGGCAGTCACGGCATGCAGGCGTTCCGCTACCAGGCAATGATGGAGATGATCGACGCCGGCACGCTCAAGCCGCAGATGCTGGTCGGCAAGCATCTCAGCCTCAACGAAGCGCCCGCCGCACTGATGGCGATGGACCGGTTCGAGGGGCTTGGGATCAGCGTGGTGACGAGGTTCTAGGGGCAAGTAGCGAATAGCGAATAGCGAATAGCGAATAGCGAATAGATTGATGAGCAACGGCGCCTGATAATCAAGCGCCGCCCCGCTATTCCCTACTCACTATTCGCTCGTCTTAGAACGGCAGCTTCATGCCGGGCGGGATCGGCAGGCCTGCCGTCAGCGCCTTGGTCTTTTCCTGCATCGTCGCCTCGACCTTGGCCTTGGCGTCGTTGTGGGCGGCGACGATCAGGTCCTCGAGGATCTCGCCCTCGCCTTCCTTCAACAACGACGGGTCGATCTTCAGCGACTTCATCTCCGACTTGCCGGAAAGGGTGACGGTGACGAGCCCGCCGCCGGACTGGCCGGTGGCTTCGATCAGGGCGACCTCTTCCTGCATGGCCTGGAGTTTGGCCTGCATTTCCTTCGCTTTGCCCATCAGGCCGAGCAGATCCTTCATGGTCGTATTCCTTTCGTCTCAGAAGGGGTCGTCATCGTCGTTGTCCACGCCGGGATCGGGCGGCAACTCGGTGTCGGTATCCAGGTCGGGCGCGTCCGGCTGCGTTGGCAGGCGCACGTCGATGATCTTGGCGCCGGGAAAGCGCGACAGGATCGCGGCCACGGTGGGATCGGCCTTCGCATCGGTAAGGGCGACCTCGCGCTTGTTGGCCTCGATCTCGGCGAGCGTGGCACCGCCTTCGTCCTTCGAAAGCGACACCAGCCAGTGGCGCCCGGTCCAGGCCTTCAGCTTGGTGGTCAGGTCGTTGAGAAAAGTCCGTGGCGCGTCCGCGGTCAGGCTGACCTCGATATGGCCCGGCTCGATGCGGACCGGCCGAACCACGCGGCGGATCAGCACCTTGAAGGCCATCTCGCGATTGGTTTCGGCAAGCGCCGCCAGATCAGCGATCGACTTGACCGGCACCGCGTCGGCCACCGGCTCGGGTGCCGGCGTCGGCGCGACAAAAGCTGTGGGTGCAGGCGTCGTTTCCACCAGGCGCATGGCCTGGCCACCGCCATTGCTGACCGGCATGCGGGCTTGGGAAACGGCCGAAGCGCCAGGTCCACCATCGCCGCCGCCGGCAGGCATGCCGCCATTGCGTGGGCCGGATGCGGGTTGTGACGGCGCATCGCCCAGCGACTTCAACGCCTCGTCGAGCGTCGGCAGGTCGGCGGCGTGCGCCAGCCGGATCAGCACCATCTCTGCGGCGCTGACAGGCCGATTGGACGACTGCACTTCGGGGATACCCTTGAGCAGCATCTGCCACGCGCGGGACAGGACCCTGACCGACAAGCTCTGGGCGAACTCCCCGCCCCTCTTGCGCTCGTCTTCCGACAGCGAGGCGTCGTCGGCCGCCGAAGGCACGAAACGCAGGCGCGTGACGAGATGGGTGAATTCGGCGAGATCGTTGAGCACGGCGACCGGGTCGGCGCCGGTGTCATACTGGGCGCGCAGTTCGCCAAGGGCAGCGGCGATGTCGCCCTTCATGACGTTTTCGAACAGGTCGACGACACGGGCACGGTCGGCAAGGCCGAGCATGGCGCGCACCGCATCCGTCGTCACCTTGCCGCCGCCATGGGCGATGGCCTGATCGAGGATCGAAAGGGAATCGCGCGCCGAGCCTTCGGCTGCACGGGCAACCATGGCAAGCGCGTCATCCTCGACCGCAATGCCTTCCTGCTGGGCGATACTCCTGAGATGGCCGACCAGCTTGCCGGCATCGATGCGGCGCAGGTCGAAGCGCTGGCAGCGCGACAGCACCGTGATCGGAACTTTGCGGATTTCGGTGGTGGCGAAGATGAATTTCACATGCGGAGGTGGCTCTTCCAGCGTCTTCAGCAGGCCGTTAAAGGCCTGCGTCGAGAGCATGTGCACCTCATCGATGATGTAGACCTTGTAGCGCGCCGAAACGGGCGCATAGCGTACGCGCTCGATGATGTCCCTGATGTCGTCGATGCCGGTGTGGGAGGCCGCGTCCATTTCGATGACATCGACATGGCGGCCTTCCATGATCGACTGGCAATGCTCGCCGAGCACCGACAGGTCGACCGACGGCCGGTCGATGTCCGGGGTCTTGTAGTTGAGGGCACGGGCCAGAATGCGGGCGGTGGTGGTCTTGCCGACGCCGCGGACGCCGGTCAGCATCCAGGCCTGGGCGATGCGCCCGCTGGAAAAAGCGTTGGTCAGCGTCTGGACCATCGGCTCCTGGCCGACGAGGGCTGAGAAATCCGCAGGGCGGTACTTGCGCGCGAGAACGCGGTAAGCCTTGCTCTTATCGGTTTGTCCGGCTTCGCTCATCCGCCCCGTTCGCTCGCCCGTTCGTAGTGGCGCCCCTGCCTCGACCCCAAAGGAGCCGATTCCGCGAAACGAGTTTCGCCCGCACGGCGCAACGCCGTCAATGACGCGGAGAAGGGCGAAGAGGCGGGAGGCTGGAACAATGACCCGTTCCGGGCTCGTTAGGGCTGCTTCCTTCCGGACCTGACCCGGTTGGCGAGTGGATCGTCCACCACCAACCTCCCAATCCCCATATCGGCAATTGCCGCAGCAATTGCAAGAGCCAAGCAGGCACCGCCTGCAAACATGCCCCTCTATCGTCCCTACGGTAGCCCATCAGATTGATCGAAGCACGGCGGCCGAGAGCAATGATTCGCTTGCAGCGGCAGCAGGCAGGCTCTAGCCTCCGCATGAACAGGGAAAACGCCAATGATGTCGGGGCTCAAGGCCGGGTTTGCGCTGGATTCGCGTCTCGACACCGACAGCGAGCCCTTGATGTGGCTTGGCTTGTGCGAATTGCGCGTCATGAACGACCAGCGCTGGCCCTGGCTGATCCTGGTGCCGCAACGCTCCGGCATCGAGGAAATCCACGACCTGACCCCGCTCGACCAAGCCATGCTGACCTTCGAAAGCAACATGGTGGCCCATGCGCTGAAGCGCGTAACCGGCTGCGCCAAGATCAACAGCGGTGCACTCGGCAATGTCGTGCGGCAGCTGCATTTCCATGTCGTCGCCCGCTCCGAGGGCGACCCCGGCTGGCCCGGCCCGGTCTGGGGCCATGGCGTGCGCGAGCCTTATCGCCGCGACGACCTCCACCGGTTTGCCGAGAACATCAAGGCCGCCCTATAAGGGCATCCCCCGACCCAGCGCCTGAGTCCACGCAATGCATTTCAGCCTGTCCAACGCGCCCGAGCGCGAAGCCAGCCAGTTCCTCGGTTTTGCCGGCAACGTCATCGACCGCCAGTCGGAAAAGCGCAGCGACGATTCCGCCCGGCTGGCGTTGGCCGAGCCCGGCGCGCGGTTGCTGCTGATCGGCGCGGGACGGTTGGTGCTCGATTTCAGCACCGGCGCGGCCAGCCCATATTTCACGGTCACCGCAGCCCAGACCATCGGCATCCAACCCGACGCCGCGATCCTGCTCGGCCGGGTCGACGATGTCGCCATGCTCGCGGTGCCTGTCGCCGTCGAGCCGGAAACCCTGCCCGAGCACCTCAAGGCGGTCGATTTCCGCTCGATCCTGACGCAAGGCCTGATCGACGGCGCCGGCCTCGGTGCCATGGCGCAAGGTGCCGCCCTGCTCGCCTGGCATGCAACCCACCGTTTCTGCGGCCGCTGCGGCGGGCCGACCGAGATGCGCGCCGGCGGCTACAAGCGGCGGTGCACTTCCTGCGACGCCGAGCACTTCCCGCGCACCGACCCGGTGGCCATCATGCTGACCGTGTCGGGCGACCGGTGCCTGATGGGGCGGGGCCGGCATTTCGCGCCCGGGGTCTACTCGGCGCTCGCCGGCTTCATCGAGCCGGGCGAAACGATCGAGGCGGCGGTGCGGCGCGAAACGCTGGAGGAATCCGGCATCAGGCTCGGCCGCGTCGTCTACCACTCGAGCCAGCCCTGGCCGTTCCCCTACTCGCTGATGATCGGCTGCTATGGCGAAGCGCTGAACGAGGACATCGTGCCTGATACCGCCGAGCTCGAGGATTGCCGCTGGTTTTCCCGTGCCGAGGTGCTGCAGATGCTCGACGGCACGCACCCCGGAGAACTCCGGGTGCCGCCGCCCCACGCCATCGCCCACCAGCTGATCCACGCTTGGGCGAAAACGCTCAACAAAATGCCTGACTAAAGTCCGATAATTCTTGCCTGCCCGCACATGCCTGACTATAGTCAGGCAATGGACAAGGCTCTGCAAGTCACCCGGATTCGCAGCTTCAACCGCACGGTGACCCGCCGTATTGGCGTGCTGGAAGACAGCTATCTCAGCCGTGGGCGCCCGCTCGGCGAGGCACGGGTCATTTTCGAAATCGGGCTGGAAGGCGCGGGGCTCGGCGTGCTCCGCTCGCGGCTTGGGCTGGATTCGGGCTATCTCAGCCGGATGTTGCGTTCGCTCGAGGCACAGGGCCTCGTCGCCGTCGGCAAACACGCCGGCGACGCCCGCAGCCGCCGCGCGACGCTGACCCAAAAGGGCCGCGACGAGCACGCAGCCTATGACGCCTTGTCGGACGAATTGGCGAATTCCATTCTCGATCCGCTTTCGGTGTCGCGGCGAGATCGCCTCGTTGCCGCGATGGCAGAGGTCGAGCGCCTGCTTATGGCAGCGTCGATCACGATCGGCGAGGAGGCTCCCAATTCTGCGGAAGCGCGGCAATGCCTGGCGCAGTATTTCGACGAACTCGCAGAGCGTTTCGAAAAGGGGTTCGACCCGGCCAGGGGAAACACAACCACAGAGGAAGAGTTCATCCCTCCCCGTGGCAGTTTCGTGATCGCACGGCTTGACGGACGCCCCGTAGGCTGCGCGGCACTGCGCATGATCGATGCCACGACCGCGGAGATCAAGCGGATGTGGGTCGCGCCTTCCGCACGCGGGCTTGGCATTGCCAGCCGCCTGCTGCTCAAGCTGGAAGCGATCGCGGCAGGTCTTGGCGCGAAAACGGTGTGCCTCGACACCAACCGGGCGCTCAAGGAGGCGCAGACTCTCTACCGCCGTGAGGGCTACGAGGAAATTGCGCGCTTCAACGACAATCCCTATGCCGACCACTGGTTCGAGAAACGCCTGTAGAGCACTTCGCCGGCAGCATCTGGCGACACGCGCCTAAAACTCCGGCACGGCCTTCACCCAGCGAAACTGGTTGGCAAGCATGACCTGACCATCCCCACGAATATAGGGCCTGATTGCGTCGGCAAGCGCGTCGCGAACCTTATGGGCGCCTGAATGGCGCTCGGCTCGGGTGACCATCCCGGCCGAGGCAAAGGCACGCAATGCCGTGCCGGAATCGGGAAAGGCGATGGTCTCGTCAAGCACGCCAGAACCGATCGGTGTCAGCCCTGCCATGCGCAGAAGGCCCTCGATCACGCCAGGCTCGGCGAGTGGAAGGGGCGGCACAGGTGATGGCGGCAGCAATGGACCGAGCGCCCGTATCGCCGCCAATTGCAGCTGGCATCTATCCCGCTGCCCCCAGACCAGCATGAAAACGCTGCCACCGCTGTCACAGACGCGAGCGGCCTCGCCCAGCGCACGAATCATGTCGCCCGCGAATTGGAACGAATTGATGCCGGTCACGATATCGAAGGCACCGTCAGCGAAGGGCAGTTCCTCCATCTCGCCGGCTTCTATCTGGGCGTCCGGCAGGCGCTCCCGCGCAATGGCGACGAAGGCCTCCGAGGCGTCGATGCCTGAAACCTCCGCCCCACGATCGCGAGCGATCACGAGTGCCCCGCCGGTGCCGCAGCCGATGTCGAGCAGTCGCCTGCCCTGCCCGACGCCGGCCAGAGCCATGGCGGCCCCAAACACCGGCAGCCAGGCGGGTTCCTGGGCCTCCGCCCAGTCTCGCGCCTTGGCGCCCCACAATTCACCCTGGATTGCTGCCGTGCCCATGACGACGTCCTAGCGTGGACGATGCTGCGCCAGGTGCGGCGAACTCACAATTCAATCTGCGGTGAGCAGGCTGCGGCTCAGTCGCCGTTGGCCTGCGTGCCGCGGAACTCATTGGCTTCGTAGACGCCGAGGATGCGCACCTCGCGAGTGAAGAAACGCAGCTCCTCCAAGGCAAGCGCCACGAGACGGTCGTCGGGGTGACCCTCGATATCGGAATAGAATTGGGTGGCGGTGAACTCGCCGCCGAGCTGGTAGCTTTCCAGCTTGGTCATGTTGACGCCATTGGTGGCGAAGCCGCCCATGGCCTTGTAGAGGGCGGCCGGCACGTTGCGGACGCGGAAGACGAAGGTCGTCATCATCTTCGTCTCGGGATTGGTGCGCTCGGCCCAGCTCTTGCCCTTGGACAGGACGACGAAACGGGTGATGTTGTTTTCAGTGTCCTCGACGTTCTCCTCGAGGATGTCGAGGCCGTAGAGCGACGAGGCCAGACGCGGCGCAAGTGCTGCCATCGTGCGGTCCTTGACCTCGGCGACGAGCTTGGCCGCACCGGCGGTATCGCCGGCAACGACCGGCTTCCAGTTGTTCTTGCGGATGTATTTGCGGCACTGTCCGAGTGCGTGGATGTGGCTGTGCACGGTCTTGATCTCGGAGCGCTTGACGCCCGGCAGCACCATCAGCTGAAAATGGATCGGCAGGAAATATTCGCCGACGATGTGCAGCTTGGATTCAGGCAAAAGGTGATGGATGTCGGCGACGCGGCCGGCGATCGTGTTTTCGATCGGGATCATGGCGAGATCCGCCTTGCCGGTCTCGACCGCATTGAATGCGTCCTCGAAGGTCGGGCACGGCAACGGTTCCATGGTCGGATAGACGTTGCGGCAGGCGGTGTCGGAATTGGCGCCCGGCTCGCCCTGGAAGGCAATCTTGTTGGTACTGGTCGGCATGGTTGGCCTGTCTTGTCTATCTGGAGAGGATTTCGCGGGCACGTTCGAGGTCTTCGGGCGTATCTACGCCGAGCGGTACCGACGAGACGATCTCGGCGTCGATGCGCATGCCGGCTTCGAGCGCGCGCAACTGCTCGAGGCGCTCGCGCTTTTCGAGCGGTGACGGCCCAAGCCGGACGAACCGTTCGAGTGCCGCGCGGCGATACGCATAGAGCCCGATGTGGTGGTAGAGCGGCCCCTCGCCCCAGGGGGCAGTCGCGCGCGTAAAATAGAGCGCCTTCAGACGCTGCACCGAAAGGGCGGAGCCGACGATCTTGACGACGTTGGGGTTGGTCTTTTCTTCCTCTCGGACGATCTCGACGCCGAGCG
This sequence comes from Aminobacter sp. MSH1, assembly GCF_003071665.1. Taxonomy (GTDB): domain Bacteria; phylum Pseudomonadota; class Alphaproteobacteria; order Rhizobiales; family Rhizobiaceae; genus Aminobacter; species Aminobacter niigataensis. The sequence goes on from NZ_CP026265.1 coordinate 5,271,948, forward strand.
TGGCAATGTCGACGGCTGCTTCAGCCAATGGCCGGAAGGCAGCCCGGATCAGTTCCGGGTCGATGGTCGGCAAGTCGCCCTGGACGTTGACCACCGTGTCGACCTCGCCCTTGGGATCGAGCCTGGTCAGCGCCTCGAAGATGCGGTCCGAACCCGACTCATGGTCGGCGCGTGTCATCACCGCCTCGAAGCCATGCGCCCTCACCGTTTCCGCGACGACGTCGGTATCGGTGGCCACCACGACACGGCCCAGGCCGCTTTCCGAAGCGCGGGCGGCGACATGGACGATCATCGGGCGGCCGGCGATGTCGGCGAGCGGCTTGCCCGGAAGGCGCGTCGAGGCCATGCGGGCGGGGATCAGGACGAGAGTGGACATGGCTTGGCTGCGGCTGTCTCGAAATGGCGTGGAAAAGTGTCAAAAGGTCTCACTGGAAGCGCCCTTATAGGTGTTGCAACCGGCAAGCAAAAGACCTAGTTTCCGCGCGATTTCACCCGGCCGGCCGGGCGATAGACGATACCGACAAACGGCAACGGTCGCAGAGGATGGCGATCGGCCGGATAAGGGAGCCAGGGGCGTATGGACTCATTCGAAATCAACAAGGTGCTCGGCGGCCTGCTGGGCACTGCCTTTGTGGTGTTCTCCATCTCGCTGGTCTCGGACGCGATCTTCGCTGCGCCGGTTCCCGAGAAGCCGGGCTTTGCCATCGAGGCTGCCGAAGAAGGTGGCGCAGCAGCAGGTGGTGGCGAAGCCGCTCCAGCCGCAGTACCGGTCGCCCAGCTGCTGGCCAGCGCCAATGCAGAAGCGGGTGCTGCCGTGTTCAAGAAGTGCACAGCCTGCCACTCCATCGAAAAGGGTGGCCCCAACAAGGTCGGACCGGATCTCTGGGCCGTGGTCAACCGTCCGATCGCCTCGCATGAAGGCTTCTCCTATTCGGGCGCGATGAAGGAATTTTCGCAGGGCGGTTCGGTCGTCTGGGACTTCGAGCACCTGAACCACTTCCTGGCTTCGCCGAAGGGCTACATCAAGGGCACGGCGATGGGCTTTGCCGGCATCAAGAAGGATGACGAGCGCGCCAACCTGCTGGCCTATCTGAACTCGCAGTCGGACAGCCCGGCACCGCTGCCCGCGGCAGACGCGGCTCCTGCCGCTGAGCCGACAGCAGCGCCGGCTGGCGAGGCTCCGGCAGCTCCCGCTGGAGGCGCCGCACCGGCTGCTCCCGCAGAGGGCGCTGCCCCGGCAGCACCGGCAGAGGGTGCAGCTCCGGCTCCGGCCGCGCACTAACCGATTTATAATCTTCGCATCTTGAAAAAGCCGGGTTTGACCCGGCTTTTTTGTTGCCCGCCGCAAACATGCGACGACAATCGTCCAACGTGCGGTTTCCATGCGTCGGGAAACAATTAGAGTGGCGCGAAGCACCGGGCGAAGGGGAATTTCATGAAGGCTTGCCTGACCAGGATATTTGCAACCGCCGGCCTCGCCGCTGTTCTGGCGTCGGGCATGCTGCTGCCGGCGAGCGCCCAGGAGTGGCAAACCAGTTCCTCGCTGACCGGTCCCTCGAAATATGGACAGGACTTCAAGCGTTACGACTACGTTAATCCGGACGCGCCCAAGGGCGGCACGCTGAATTCGACCGTCGGCGGCACCTTCGACAGCTTCAACCCATATATAGTCAAAGGCGCATCGGCCGCTGGCTTCACTTATTTCGGTGGCGGTTTGCTCTATGAAACGCTGATGGAGCAATCGCTCGACGAGCCCAGCACCAGCCATCCACTGGTCGCCGATGCCTACAAATACCCTGCCGATTATTCCTCTGCGACCTACCGCATCGACGCGCGCGCCAAGTGGCACGACGGCAAGCCGATCACGACCGACGATGTCGTCTGGTCGTTCAATGTGCTGAAGGCCAACAGCCCGCAATACGGCCAGTATTATGCCAATGTGAAGGAAGCCGTGGCGGTCTCGGATCGCGAGGTCGAGTTCCGCTTCGACCAGAAGGGTAATCGCGAGCTTCCCAAAATCATCGGCGATCTGGTGGTCCTGCCCAAGCACTGGTGGGAAGCCAACGACGCTTCGGGCAAGAAGCGCGACGTGACCCGGCCAACGCTCGAAATCCCGCTCGGCTCGGGCCCCTACAAGGTCGATAGCTTCAAGCCGGGCACCGAGATCGTCTGGACACGCGTGCCCGACCATTGGGCGGCCAACGTCGGGGTCAATGTCGGGCGCAACAATTTCGACAAGCGCCGCTACACCTATTTCCTCGACGACAATGCCGATTGGCAGGCCTTCACCAAGGGCGGGTTCGAGGACGTCAAGCCCGAGAACAGCTCGCGCCGCTGGTCGACGCAGTACAATTTCCCGGCGTTCAAGGCCGGCGACGTCATCAAGCAGGAATTCAAGACCTCGTCGGGCGAACCGTTCCAAGGCTACGCGCTCAACCTGCGTCGGCCGCAGTTCCAGGACCGTCGCGTCAGGCAGGCGCTGACGCTGGCATACAATTTCGAATACATGAACCGCACGCTGTTCTTCGGGCTCAACACCCGCACCAACAGCTACTTCCAGGGCCAGGATCTCGCCTCGAGCGGCCTGCCGACCGGCAAGGAGCTGGAGCTTCTCACGCCTTTCAAGGACAAGCTGCCACCCGAACTCTTCACGGAGGAATTCAAGCTGCCCGTCTACGACACGCCCCAGGCGGAACGGCAGTATCTGCGCCAGGCGATATCGCTGTTCGCCGAGGCCGGCTGGCGCGCCAGCGGCGGCAAGCTGATGAACGAAAAGACCGGCGAGCAGTTCAAGATCGAGTTCCTCGGCAAGGACGCCACCGACGAGGTCATCGCCAGCCCCTTCATCGACAGTCTGCGTCGGCTTGGCATCGACGCGACGCTGCGCATGGTCGACACCAGCCAGTACATCAACCGGATCAATGAATTCGACTTCGACGCGACAACGACGACACTCAACCAGTCGTCCTCGCCGGGCAATGAGCAGCGCGACTTCTGGAGTTCGAAGGCCGCCGCCAAGCCCGGTTCGCGCAACATCATGGGCATCGGCGACCCCATCGTCGATGCGCTGGTCGAACGCGTCATCTTCGCCACCGATCGCGACGACCTGTTGGCCGCCACCCACGCGCTCGACCGCGTGCTGTTGTGGAACTACTACGTCGTGCCGCAATACCACCGGTCGGTGTTGTGGCTTGCCTACTGGAACAAGTTCGGCATCCCTGAAAAGCAGCCGAGCTTCATCGGCGCCGACATCGATTCCTGGTGGATCGACAAGGACAAGGAGGCGGCACTTGCCGCCAAGTACAAGGGAGCCAATTGAGACCGCGCCCGACCCGTCGCGATTTCCTGGCGCTTGGTGCTGCAGTTGCCGCAGCACCGCTGATGCCGGGACGCGTGTTCGCGGCGAGCCCCACCGGTGTGGGGCTGCACGGCCTGTCGGCCTTCGGCGATCTCAAATATGGCCCGGACTTCACGCATCTCGACTTCGTCAATGCCGACGCCCCCAAGGGCGGTACGTTCAACTTTTCGCCGTCCTACTGGGTCTTCAACCAGAACCCGCAGACCTTCAACACGCTGAATACCTTCGTCGCCAGGGGCGATTCCCCGCCACGCATGGAGCTGTGCTACGATTCGCTGATGACGCGGGCGATCGACGAGCCCGACGCCATCTACGGCCTGCTGGCGCAGTCGGTGACCATTTCCGACGACCGCAACAGTTTCGATTTCGCGCTGAGGCCCGAAGCGCGCTTCAACGACGGCACGCCGTTCACGGCGCAAGACGCGGCCTACGCCTTCGATCTTTTCAAGAAGAATGGCCATCCGAACCTGCTTTTGCCGCTCAGCCATCTCAAGGAGGCGAAGGCGCTCGACGCGCACACGCTGCGGCTCAGCTTCGACGGCCAGCAGTCGGACCGTACCGTCCTCGACATCGCGACATACCCGATCCCGGCCAAGGCTTTCTTCGAGGCCAATCCGTTCGACGGCTCCCAGCTCAAGGCGCCGCTGGGCTCCGGCCCCTACAAGGTCGGCCGCGTCTCGCCTGGGCAGACCATCGAGTTCGAGCGGGTAGCCGACTATTGGGGACGCGACCTGCCGATCAATCGCGGCCTCTACAATTTCGACCGCATCCGCATCGAGTTCTACCAGGACCGGCAGGCCGCCTTCGAGGCCTTCAAGAAGGGCGCCATCCTCTATCGGCAGGAATACGTCTCCCGCGTCTGGGCAACCGGCTACGACTTTCCAGCACTGAAGGCCGGCAAGGTGGTCAAGCGCGAATTCCCTAGCGAAAAGCGCCCAGCGATGCAGGCACTGGCGCTCAACCAGCGGCGCGAGCGCTTTCGCGACGCGCGCGTGCGGCAGGCGATTGCGCTGTGCTTCGACTTCGAATGGACCAACCGCAACCTGTTCTACGGCGCCTATGAGCGTTCGCAGTCGACCTTCGAGAAATCGGCTTACCGTGCCGAGGGCTTGCCCACGCCCGAGGAACTGGCATTGCTCGAACCGTTCCGGGGCCGCATCCCCGACGAGGCCTTCGGCGAGGCAGTGCTGCAGCCGCCGTCGGACGGCTCGGGCCGAGACCGCAAGCTGCTCGGCAAGGCTTCGAAACTGCTCGCCGACGCCGGCTGGACCCGCAAGGACGGCAGTCTGCGCAACGCCAAAGGCGAGCAGCTGACGCTCGAAATCCTCGTCGACGACGACTCCCTGGTCCGCGTCTTTTCACCCTGGGTCGAGAACATGAAGGCGATCGGCATCGCGGCATCGCTGCGCATGGTCGATTCGACCCAGCACCAGGCGCGGCAGACAACATTCGACTATGACGCCATTTCGGCCGCGGCCTCTTTTTCGGCGACCCCCAGCCGCGACGAGATCGACGGGCTGTTCCATTCGCGCTCGGCCGCCCTGCAGGGCTCGACCAACCTGCCCGGCACCGCCGACCCCGCCATCGACGCCTTGATCGACGCCGTGGGTGCGGCCAAGGATCGCGAAGCGCTGACAGTCGCCATGCGGGCTCTGGACCGGGTCTTGCGCGCCCGGCAAGACTGGATTCCAAATTGGTTTTCGGCGAATCACCGCGCCGCATTCTGGGACATGTTCGGCTTCAAAGAGCCGAAACCGGATTTCGGCTTCCCCATCGAGGCGATGTGGTGGTTCGACAAGGACAAGGCTGCACGTATTGGCAAGACCTGAGATTTTTTCGCTTGAAGCTCCGTTCCGCCTGAGGAGCCTCGCCTGATGGGCGCCTACGTCTTACGCCGTATCCTTTTGATGATTCCGACCCTGTTCGGCATCATGGCGATCTCGTTCGCCGTCATCCAGTTCGCGCCGGGCGGCCCGGTCGAGCAGGTCATCGCCAAGCTGACCGGCCAAGGCGGCGACGCCAGTGACCGGCTTTCGGGCGGCGGAGGCGATGTCGGCGGCAACAACTTCGACCCGGCCGGCGGCGAAGGCTCGTCCAAATACCGCGGCGCGCAAGGTCTGGACCCCGAGTTTATCGCCAAGCTGGAGAAGCAGTTCGGCTTCGACAAACCGCCGCTCGAACGCTTCGGCATGATGCTGTGGAATTATGCCCGCTTCGACTTCGGCGACAGCTATTTCCGCGACGTCTCGGTGCTCGATCTTATCCTCGAGAAGATGCCGGTGTCGATCTCGCTCGGCATCTGGATCACGCTGCTCTCCTACCTGATCTCGATTCCGCTCGGCATACGCAAGGCGGTCAAGGACGGCTCGTCCTTCGACATCTGGACCAGCGGCGTCATTATCGTCGGCTATGCCATCCCGGCCTTTCTGTTCGCCATCCTTCTGATGGTGCTGTTCGCCGGCGGCTCGTTCTTCGACTGGTTCCCGCTGCGCGGCCTGACCTCGGAGAATTTCGACCAGCTGTCGCTCGGCGGCAAGGTGCTCGACTACCTCTGGCACCTCGCATTGCCGCTGACCGCACTGGTGCTGTCGGCCTTCGCCACCACGACGCTTTTGACCAAGAACTCGTTCCTCGACGAAATCCGCAAGCAGTATGTCGTCACCGCCCGCGCCAAGGGGCTGTCGCAGCGCCAGGTGCTTTACGGCCACGTCTTCCGCAACGCCATGCTGATCGTCATCGCCGGCTTCCCCGGCGCCTTCATCTCGGCCTTCTTCACCGGCTCGCTCTTGATCGAGAATATCTTCTCGCTCGACGGGCTCGGCCTGCTCGGCTTCCGCTCGGTGCTCGACCGCGACTATCCCGTGGTCTTCGCCAACCTCTACATCTTCTCGCTGATGGGGCTGTTCGTCAGCCTGATCTCCGACCTGACCTACACATGGATCGATCCGCGCATCGACTTCGAGCGGAGGGACGTCTGATGTCGGCGGTGGATACGGTTGCCGCACCGGTCAAGCGGCCCTGGCTCTCGCCGATCAACAAGCGACGCTGGCAGAGCTTCAAGGCCAACCGCCGTGGCTACTGGTCTCTGTGGCTGTTCCTCATCCTGTTCGTGCTCACGCTGTTCTCCGAGTTGATCGCCAACGACAGGCCGCTCCTGATTCGCTTCAAGGGCGAGTTCTTCTCGCCGATCGTCAGCGATTATGGCGAAGAGACGTTCCTTGGCGACGAGGGATTCCTGCCTGTCACCGACTACCGCATGTCGGTGGTGCAGGAGGCGATATCAGCCAATGGCTGGATGATCTGGCCGCCGGTCCGCTATTCCTACCGCACGACCAACAACGAAATTCCCGAGGCAGCTCCCGCCAAGCCGTCCTGGATGTACCCCAAGGACGTTCGCTGCCAGCGCTATCCGCTGGGGGTGGACGACCCCAACTGCACCATCGGCAACTGGAACTGGCTCGGCACCGACGACCAGGCGCGCGACGTGCTCGCCCGCGTCATCTACGGCTTCCGCATCTCGGTGCTGTTCGGCCTGATCCTGACCGCCGGCTCGGCGCTGATCGGCGTCTCGGCGGGCGCCATGCAGGGCTATTTCGGCGGCTGGACCGACTTGCTGTTCCAACGCTTCATCGAAATCTGGTCGGCGATCCCGGTGCTCTATTTGCTGCTGATCGTCGCCGCCATCCTGCCGCCCGGCTTCTTCATCCTGCTCGGGCTGATGCTGGTGTTCTCATGGGTGGCGCTGGTCGGCGTGGTACGGGCCGAGTTCCTGCGCGCCCGCAACTTCGAATACGTCAATGCAGCACGCGCACTCGGCGTACCCAACCGGACGATCATCTTCCGCCACCTTTTGCCCAACGCCATGGTGGCGACGCTGACCTTCCTGCCCTTCATCCTCAACGGCTCGATCTCGACGCTGACCTCGCTCGACTTCCTCGGCTTCGGCCTGCCGCCGGGCTCGGCGTCGCTCGGCGAATTGCTCAAGCAGGGCCAGCGCAACCTCAACGCGCCATGGCTCGGCCTCTCCGGATTCGTCGTGATCTCGCTGATGCTGTCGCTACTGATCTTCATCGGCGAGGCAACCCGCGACGCCTTCGACCCAAGGAAGACGTTCAAGTGAGCTGGGACCTATGGTATAATTTCTTGTGTTTTCTACCATGGAGATCAACATGGGCATGAACATCAAGAGTGAGAAGGCGCAAAAGCTCGCGAGACGGTTGGCCGATGCGACAGGGCAAAGCATGACGGCAGCCATCGAACAGGCGTTGGAAGCCGAAATCAAAAGGCTCGAAACCAATGACGACCTTGCAATTCGCAAAGCGCGGATCAAGGAAATCTTGAGGCGCTCGGGGCCAACACCCCCAGGCGCCACAAGCGATCATTCCGACCTTTATGACGATGACGGTTTGCCGGCATGATCGTTGATGCGTCGGCAATTCTCGCAATCCTACTGGAAGAGTCCGATGGCGACGCGATGGAAGACAAGCTCCTTTCGCCTCGTCAGCGCCACGCGATGTCCCCAGTCAACTACCTTGAAGCCGCTGTCAAAGCAGACGGCCTAAAGGACACCAGGAAAGGTGCTGAACTCAACAATTTGTTGGCAGACTTCGGCATCGAGATCGTCGTGGTGACACCGGAACAGGCATTGCTCGCCCGCGAAGCCTATAAACAATTCGGCAAGGGCAATCACCCGGCCAAGCTCAACCTCGGCGACTGCTTTGCCTATGCGCTTGCCAAGGCGCGCCGCGAGCCGCTTCTTTTCAAAGGCGACGATTTCCGCATGACCGACATCGAGGCCGCCATTTGACCTCTCCTCTCCTTTCCGTCCAGGACCTGTCCGTCGCCTTCAGCCAGGGCGGCATGACGACGACCGCCGTGGACCACATCTCCTTCGACATCGCCAAGGGCGAGACGGTGGCGCTAGTCGGCGAATCCGGCTCGGGCAAGTCGGTGTCGGCACTTTCGGTGCTGAAGCTCCTGCCCTACCCGCCGGCAAGCCACCCCTCGGGACGCATGATGTTCGGCGGCCAGGACCTGCTTGCGCTCGACGAAAACGCCTTGCGCAAGGTCCGCGGCAACAAGATCACCATGATCTTCCAGGAGCCCATGACCTCGCTCAACCCGCTGCATACGATCGAGCGGCAGATCGTCGAGGTGCTGTCGCTACATCAGGGCATGGGCGACAAGCAGGCGCGGGCCCGCACGCTCGAGTTGCTCGAAGAGGTCGGCATCCGCGAACCCAGCAAGCGGCTCGACGCCTATCCGCACCAGCTCTCGGGCGGCCAGCGCCAGCGCGTGATGATCGCCATGGCGCTCGCCAACGAGCCCGAGCTCCTGATCGCCGACGAGCCGACGACCGCGCTGGACGTGACGGTCCAGGCGCAGATCCTGGAGCTGCTCGCCAAGCTCAAGGCCCGCAAGGGCATGTCGATGCTGTTCATCACCCACGACCTCGGCATCGTCCGGCGCATCGCCGACCGGGTCTGCGTCATGACCAAGGGCCAGATCGTCGAGACCGGGCCGACCAAGGAAATCTTCGCCAACCCGCAGCACAGCTACACCCGCCACCTGCTGGCCGCCGAGCCAAAGGGCAAGCCGCCGGCGGCCGACGCGTCAGCCAAGACGGTGATGTCGGGCTCCGACGTGAAGGTCTGGTTTCCTATCAAGCAGGGCTTCTTCCGCAAGACGGTCGACCATGTGAAGGCGGTCGACGGCATCGATGTTGCCGTCCGCGCCGGCCAAACCGTCGGCGTGGTCGGCGAATCGGGCTCCGGCAAGACGACGCTGGGACTGGCGCTGACCCGCATGATCTCGTCGCAAGGCAGGATCGACTTCGACGGCCGCGAGATCGACAAATTCAGCTTCAACGCGATGCGGCCACTAAGACGCGAGATGCAGATCGTGTTCCAGGACCCGTTCGGCTCGCTCAGCCCGCGCATGTCGGTGGCCGACATCATCGAGGAGGGACTGAAGATCCACGAGCCCGGTCTCAAGGTGGCCGAACGTGACCACAAGGTCGTCGACGTGCTGCGCGAGGTCGGCCTCGACCCCGAGACCCGCTTCCGCTATCCGCACGAATTCTCGGGCGGCCAGCGCCAGCGCATCGCCATTGCCCGCGCCATGGTGCTCAAGCCACGCTTCGTCATGCTCGACGAGCCGACTTCGGCGCTCGACATGAGCGTGCAGGCCCAGGTGGTCGATCTCTTGCGCAGCCTGCAGGCCAAGCACGACCTCGCCTACCTTTTCATCAGCCACGACCTCAAGGTCGTGCGCGCGCTTGCCAATGACGTCATCGTGATGCGCAACGGCAAGGTGGTCGAGGCGGGGCCGTCCGAGCAGATTTTCGAGCGTCCGCAAACGGATTACACTCGAGCGCTGATATCGGCGGCGTTCAAGATCGAGACCGCGCCTACTGGCGTCGTCAGCGAATAGCATCAAGGGCATAGCATGGCAGGCAAGGGCAAGGTTCTTCTTTCGATCACCGGATTCAGCCCGCAGCGCTGGTATGAATTGCTGTCGGCGGAGCGCGAGGTGGTGCTCGAACCGGATGGCCCCGCCGATCCCTCGATCGAATACGCCGTGGTTTGGAAGCAGAAGCCCGGCCTGCTCGCCAAGTTGCCGAACCTGAAGGTCATCTTCTCCATCGGCGCCGGCGTCGATCATCTGTTTGCCGATCCCAACCTGCCTGAAGCCCCGATCATCCGCGTCGTGGATGAAAACCTGACCCAGCACATGGTCGAATACGTGTTGTGGCGGGTGTTCGACCATCATCGCCAGGGCCAGCTCTACCGGATACAGCAGACGAAGAAGGCCTGGCACGAGCCGCAGCAGCGGCCTGCCTCCGACATCTCGGTCGGCATCATGGGCCTGGGCAATCTCGGCCGTGCGGCGGCCGAAGCGCTCAAGGGCGTCGACTTCCACGTCAATGGCTGGAGCCGCCGCCCACAGGAAGCAGCAGGCGTGACCACCTATTGCGGCGATGCCGGCCTCGTGCCGTTCCTCAACGCGACCGACATCCTTGTGGTGCTGCTGCCACTGACGGAGGCGACCAAGGGCATCATCAGCTACGGCCTGCTCAAGGAACTGCGCCGGCGCAACGGCCTCGGCGGGGCGGTGCTGATCAATGCCGGGCGCGGCAAGCTGCAGCGCGATGCCGACATCCTGCGCGCGCTCGACGACGGCACGCTGAAGGAAGCCAGCCTCGACGTCTTCGAGGTCGAACCGCTGCCCAAGACCAGCCCGATGTGGAACCACCCGAAGGTGTTCGTGACGCCACATGCGGCCGCGACGTCCGACCCGACGCATTTGGTGCCGCCGATGCTCGAGCAGATGGACGCTTTCGAGCGTGGCGGGCCGCTTGAGAATGTCGTCGACCGCGCGGCAGGGTATTAGAGCCGGAAGCCCTTACGGCCGGCGGAAGCTCGTAGGCCCGCCATAGAGGTAGCCTATACGGTCGATGGCGTCGCGCAGACCTTCGCGCGCGACCGTCATGGTGTGACCATTGGCGTGGATCATGTTCACCGCATCGGTCATAATCGCGACGTGGCCTTTCCAGAAGACGAGGTCGCCGCGCTGGAGCTTGGAGAAATCCGTGCCCGCATCGACCGGGTTGCCGAGCGAGGCTTCCTGCATGTCCGAGTCGCGCAGGACGTCACGCCCTGTCATGCGCATCGAAAGCTGAACCAGCCCCGAGCAGTCGATGCCGAAGGAGCTGAAACCACCCCAGAGATAGGGCGTGTCGATCAGCCGTTCCGCAACCGAAACGAAGTCGTCGGCCTTTGTGCCCACGGGCGCCAAGTGCTGGCTGACGATCGCCTCGCCCGAGGCAAGCAGGGCATATTGGGTGCCGCGCGTTTCGGCATGGCCGGAAATCGTAACCTGCGATCCCAGAGACAATGCCGGGCCGCGCGGAAACTTCATGTCAGGACCGGGATAGACGAAGGTGCGTGTCGCCATGACGACGTGGGTCGGCGCCGGGCCGCGCGGCGCAAGGTCGCCAGACGAGACATAGCCGACATAGCCGTCGCGCTCGGCCTGAATCCAGGCGAACTCCTCGGCCTCCTCGAAGATCGTGACGTCGTCGCCATAAAGCAGCTGCGTGTTGAGGCCGGCATCCGGCCTTGGCGCCTTGCGAACGTCCGCAACGGGGGCGGAAATGCGCGCCGGGCGGCCGGCGACAAATCGCTCGGCCGCCACTTCGCCCTTGAGGCGGGCGTCGGCAAGGTCGGGACGGAAAGCGTGAAGGCGGCTGTCGCGGGCGGTCAAATCGGAAGCTCCATGGCTTTGGCGATGATAGCATCGCCCAATCTCTCGACATAGAGCGCGCCTTCGACGCTGCGCCTGATCAACACGTTGCGCTTGTCGCTCGGGTCGCGGTGCCGCGATACCAGCTTGAGCGCACCCATGGTGTCGAGCGCGCGGGTAATGACCGGCTTGCTGACGCCGAGGCGCGCTGCCAGTCCCCGCACCGTGTGCGGCGGCGGGTCGAGATAGATGGTGAGCAGGATCGCCATCTGGCGCAACGTCAGGTCGGGTGCGTCGTCACGCACCTCGGACAGGGCAAACTGCTGCAACAGTTTCAACGACTGGCTCGGACGCAATGCGATCGGCATGCCGCCAGCATCCACTGTATTTGTTTCGGTTCCGTTTCATTCAAATGGGATATTGCGGCGATGGCAAGGCGCAGTCGGACAGATGCGGAGTAAACACCTCTCCGCCTCGCTGCGCTCGGCACCCGCAAAGCGGGGTCGAGAAACCACGTCAGCCTCAGCCAAATCGTGCCGAAATCACCTTTTCTAGTGCCCGGATCGCCTGCGCTTCGCCGCCGGTCGGGCCGTACGGGCGGTCCGTCGGGTTCCAGGCAAAGATGTCGAAATGCGCCCAGCCGGGCGTCTTTTCGACAAAGCGCTTGAGGAACAGGGCAGCGGTGATCGAGCCGGCGAAACCGTCCGAGGTGACGTTGTTCATGTCGGCGATCTTCGAAGACAGTTTTGCGTCGTAGGGCTTCCAAAGCGGCATGCGCCAGATCGGGTCCTCGACCGCGCCAGATGCCACGGCGAGTTCGGCAGCGAGGGCATCGTCGTCGGTGTAGAAGGGTGGCAGGTCCGGCCCGAGCGCCACGCGCGCGGCCCCCGTCAGCGTCGCCATGTCGATCAGCATTTGCGGTTGCTCCTCATCGGCAAGGGCCAGCGCGTCGGCGAGCACCAGCCGGCCCTCGGCATCGGTGTTGCCGATCTCGACCGTGATGCCCTTGCGGCTCTGCAGCACGTCGCCCGGGCGAAAGGCGTTGGCCGAGATCGAATTCTCCACCGCGGGGATGAGCACGCGCAACCTGACGTTCAGTCTTGCCGCCATGATCATCGAGGCAAGGCCAAGCACGTTGGCGGCACCGCCCATGTCCTTCTTCATCAAGAGCATGCTCGAGGCAGGCTTGATGTCGAGGCCACCGGTGTCGAAGCAGACGCCCTTGCCGACCAGCGTGACCTTCGGGGCGTCGCTTGCGCCCCAGGTCAGGTCGATCAGTCGCGGCGCATCATGCGAGGCGCGGCCGACGGCGTGGATCATCGGGAAATTGTGTTCAAGCAGGCCGTCGCCGATCGTCACGCGGACCTCGGCGCCATGTGCGCCGGCAAGAGTCCGTGCCGCGGCTTCGAGCGCCGAGGGGCCCATGTCATTGGTCGGCGTATTGACGAGGTCGCGGACGAGGAAAACCGCTTCGACCAGGCGCTTGAGGCGATCGGCATCGACCCCCGCTGGGACCGCCAGCCCAAGTTCCCTGCCCGGCTTCTTGCCATATCGGGTGAAGCTGTAGCCGCCGAGCGCGACTGCAAGCGCGGCCAGTTCGGGATGCGCCGGCGCGGTGGCGAAATGCCAGTCGCCTTCCGGCAGGTTGCGGGCAAGAACGCCGAAGCCAAGCCCGTTTTCCTGTTGACCCGTGCCGAACAGCGCCCCGGCCAGCCTACCGTCCACGCCGGGCACGGCAAGCACCCTGCCCGCCTCGCCGGCAAAGCCGTTGGCATTGGCCCAGGCGGCAATTTCGGGTGCAAGACCGGCATTGCCCAGGCCATCCTTGGCTACAAGATGGATCGGCAGCGCATCGCTGGGCATGGCGTCGAGCAGTTCGACCGGCATTTCGGCTTCCTTCAGTGTCGGACGGCTCGGTACATCAGGGCACTCTTAACCATCCGTTAGGGTTAACAGATTATTTCTCCAAAGCGGGGAAATGGCCGGCGAACGGCCACGCGGACGAATGGAGACCTGCCTCCGATGTTGACCAATCGCTCGATGAACGCAACGGGAAAACGCCTTGCAAGAGCGGCTTTCGTAGCACTGCTGATGGCAGGCGTCGCCGGTTGCGGCACCAGCAAGATGACCACCAGTTCGATCGGCCGCGGCAAATCGGTCGACACCATGTCGACCGGCGCAGTCGCGGGGTCCACCGACCAGATCGGCCGCGCCTATGCCAGCAACCCGAACAACAAGCCGGTGGCGATGCAGTACGCCTCTGCGCTGCAGATGAAGGGCCAGACCGATCAATCCCTGGCGGTGATGCGCAAACTCGCGATCGGCTACCCCAAAGACCGCGACGTGCTCGCCGCATACGGCAAGGCCCTGGCCGCTTCCGGCGAGTTGCAGCCGGCGCTCGACGCCGTGCGCCGCGCCCAGACCCCGGAATATCCCGACTGGAAGCTGGTCTCGGCCGAGGCCGCGATCCTCGACCAGCTTGGCCAAACCCAGGACGCGCGCAGCCTCTACCGCAAGGCGCTCGACCTCAAGCCGAACGATCCCACCGTGCTCTCCAATCTCGGCATGTCCTATGTGCTCGAGGGCGACCTGAAGTCAGCCGAGACCTATCTGCGTTCGGCCGCCTCGCAGCAGGGCGCCGACAGCCGCGTGCGCCAGAACCTGGCGCTCGCCGTCGGCCTCCAGGGACGGTTCGACGAAGCCGAGAAGATTGCCAGCCAGGAGCTTTCCCCCGAGCAGGCACAGGCCAACGTCGCCTACCTCCGCAGCATGCTTGCCCAGCAAAACGCCTGGAACCAGATCAAGGCCGAGGACAAGCCCACCACCAACTGACCGTATAGCGCCGGACATGAAAAAGGCCGCGTCGTCTGACGCGGCCTTTTTCGTTCATGACTGGCGATGCGGAACCTATTCGCTGCTCGACTGCGGCTTGTCGCCAAACAGGCCGCGTTCGCTGATCTGGATGCCGGCAGGGCCGAGGATGATGGCAAACAGCACCGGCAGGAAAAACAGGATCATCGGCACTGTCAGCTTGGGCGGCAGTGCGGCAGCCTTCTTCTCGGCAGCGTTCATGCGCATGTCACGGCTTTCGGCTGCCAGCACGCGCAGGGCATGCGCGACCGGGGTGCCGTAGCGCTCTGCCTGGATCAGGGCCTGGGTCACCGACTTGACGGAGTCGAGGCCAGTGCGGGCGGCGAGGTTCTCATAGGCCTGGCGGCGCTCAGTCAGGTAGGAAAGCTCGGCGTTGGTGAGCACGAACTCTTCGGCGAGGTCGACGGATTGCGAGCCGATCTCATCGGCGACCTTGCGAAGCGCCGCTTCCACCGACATGCCCGATTCGACGCAGATCAGCATCAGGTCGAGTGCATCCGGCCATGCCTGCTGGATCGACTGCTTGCGCTTGGTGGCGCGGTTGGAGACGTAGAGCACCGGCAGGTAGAAACCGGCATAGGCAGCCACGATACAGATGAAAATCTTGACGAAGATCGGCTTTTCCGCGGCTCCGCCCATTGCGAACACGTAGACAGCCGCCAGCACGAAGCCGACGAAGGGCAACACCAGGCGAAAGAACAGGAAGCGCGTCAGAGGATTCTGGCCGCGGAAGCCGGCAACCTTCAGCTTGTTGAGCGTCCCTTCGTCAACGAGCGCACGGCGCAGGTCGAGGCGCTCGACGATGTTGCGCATGCCGACATGCTGCTGCTCGCGCAGCGCGCCACGGCGGCGATCACTTTCGGCGGCGAGGCGGACGCGCTGCTTGGCGCGCAACTCATCGCGTTCCAGAGCAACGGCTTTCATGCGCGCCTTGAGCGGATTGCCGATCAGCGACGGCATCGCGGTGAAGACCGTGGCAAAGACAGCGATTCCGACCAGCAGTGCGATGAGGAAGGACGGATCCGTGAGCGACTTGACGACTTGATCGGTCATTTGTGCACTAGACCTCGAAATTCATCATCTTGCGCATCACGAAGATGCCGATCGACATCCAGATGCCTGAGATGCCCAGGATCAGGTTGCCGGTATTCGTGGTGAAAAGCGGCATGATGTAGTTCGGGCTCGATAGGTAGACGAGGGTGGCGACGATGATCGGCAGGGCGCCGATGATTACGGCCGAGGCCTTTGCTTCCATCGACAGCGCCTGAACCTTGGCTTTCATCTTCTTGCGGTCACGCAGCACGCGCGACAGGTTGCCCAATGCTTCCGAGAGGTTGCCGCCCGCTTGGCTCTGAATCTGGATGACGATACCGAAGAAACCGGCCTCGGGGCACGGCATGGTCTCGGTCATGCGCAAGGCCGCATCGGGGATGGCGATGCCGACCTGCTGAGACTCGACTATGCGGCGGAACTCGCCGCGTACCGGCTCCGGCGAT
Source organism: Aminobacter sp. MSH1 (assembly GCF_003071665.1). Taxonomy (GTDB): domain Bacteria; phylum Pseudomonadota; class Alphaproteobacteria; order Rhizobiales; family Rhizobiaceae; genus Aminobacter; species Aminobacter niigataensis. The sequence continues at coordinate 5,287,917 of NZ_CP026265.1, forward strand.
TCCGACGCGATGAGGCGAATGCCGTCGTTGAGCGGCAGACCCGACTTCACCGCACGCACGATAATGTCGAGCGCATTGGGAAACTCTTCCAGGAATTGCTTGACGCGACGGTTGCGCCGGAAGGCGACAAACCAGCGTGGCAGGCCGATCGTGGCTGCAAGCAGCGCACCGGGCAGCAGGATCAGCGGGGCACCGGCGATGTAGACGAGAAGGGTCGCAACGATGCCGCAAACCACCGAATAGACGTAGAAGCGCTCGATCGTCACCTGCATGCCGGCCTGCCGGATCTGGACTTTCAGCGGCGGCTTCTTAATGTTGCGGTCCTTGGCCCTCTGCTTGTCGTCCAGTTCCTTGAGCGTGTCCTGAACCGACTTCTTGCGCTTGGCGACTTCAGCAGTCCGATCGCGCGAAGCCTTGACCAGCGAGCGATCCGTTTCGGTCTGCCTTACAGTCGAAAGGCGGCGCTCGGTGTTGCTCTCGGTTTCCATGCGCTTGAACAGGAAAGCGTAAGCCACCAGGCCGGCGCTGAGACCGGCAAGGGCGACAAATACCAGCATTGAAGCATCAAGCCCGAACATGGCGCGCTAAATCCTCCCTGCTCGCATCGTTGTTAGTGCCATCTCAGTCAGCGCTCTTTTCCATGCTCTCGAGAGCATTGGCCAACCGGGAATCCTCGCCGAAGTAACGTGCCCGGTCCCAGAAATGCGGCCGGCCGATCCCCGTGGAAACGTGCTGGCCAAGAAGCCTGCCGTTCTGGTCCTCGCCCTTGATGTTGTAGAGCACCAGGTCCTGGGTGATGATGACGTCGCCTTCCATGCCGATCACCTCGGTGATGTGGGTGATGCGGCGCGAGCCATCGCGCAGGCGAGCGGCCTGGATGATGACGTCAACGGAACCGACGATGATCTCGCGAACCGTCTTCTGTGGCAGCGAATAGCCGCCCATGGCGATCATGGACTCGATACGGTTGAGACACTCGCGCGGGCTGTTGGAGTGGATAGTGCCCATCGAACCGTCGTGGCCGGTGTTCATCGCCTGCAACAGGTCGAACACTTCCGGTCCGCGCACTTCGCCGACGATGATCCGCTCCGGACGCATGCGCAGGCAGTTCTTGACGAGGTCGCGCATGGTCACCTCGCCCTCGCCTTCCAGGTTGGCGGGACGGGTTTCGAGACGGACCACATGCGGCTGCTGCAGCTGCAGTTCTGCCGAGTCCTCGCAGGTGATGATGCGCTCGTCGCGGTCGATATAGTTGGTCAGGCAGTTGAGCAGCGTCGTCTTGCCCGAACCGGTACCGCCTGAAATGACGATGTTGCAACGGACGCGGCCGATGATCTTCAGCACGTCGGCGCCATGCTGGGAAATGGCGCCGAACTTGACGAGCTGGTCGAGCGTCAGCTTGTCCTTCTTGAATTTTCGAATGGTGAGCGCGGTGCCGTCGATCGACAGCGGCGGCGCGATGACGTTGACGCGGGACCCGTCGGGCAAGCGCGCATCGCAGATCGGCGAGGATTCATCGACACGGCGGCCGACCTGGCTGACGATGCGCTGGCAAATGTTGAGCAGTTGCTGGTTGTCGCGGAAGCGAATGCCCGTCTGCTCGACCTTGCCGTTGACTTCGATGTAGACGTTCCTGGCGCCATTCACCATGATGTCGGCGATGTCGTCGCGGGCGAGCAAAGGCTCCAGCGGACCATAGCCGAGAACGTCGTTGCAGATATCCTCGAGCAGCTCTTCCTGCTCGGCGATCGACATTGCGAAGTTCTTGATCGCGATGATATCGTTGACGATATCGCGAATTTCCTCACGCGCACTGTCAGGATCGAGCTTGGCCAATTGCGACAGGTCGATGGTGTCGATCAGCGCCGAAAAGACCTGGCTTTTCGTGTCGTAGTAGCTTTCGCTGCGTTCGCGCTGCGCCTTGCGCGGTTCCGCGGCGGCGAATGGCGGCGTCGGCTGGACCGTCCGCCGCTGCGCCGCGGCCGGCTCTACGGGCGGCGCCGGGACGGGGGGACGCGGCGCGACCAGCGTGTCGCCGGTGTTTGCGGCTGGCGCCGGGGTGGGTGCGTTCGGGCGGAATCCCGGCGTTGAGCGGTTGCCGTCGTCGCTGCCTCTTCTGCCAAACATGGTCGACTATCGCCTCCGCCGCGCCGGCATCACTTCTTGCGAGCCCTGAGCCGGGCAAGAATTCCGCCAAGCCCTGACTGCTTCTTGACCTTGGCTTCCGATCTTCCGGTCAGCACATGCGCAATCTCGTTGATCATATGGACGGTCGGGTTCTTCGCATCCATCTCGCCCAGCATGCGGCCATTGTTTGCGGCATTGCCAAACAGCAGCGCGTCGAAGGGGATGACGGACATCGGGGTGATGCCCAGCGGTTCGGCGAAATCGCTTGCCGCAATTTCCGGACGCTTGGGCAGACCTGCCTGATTGAGGATCAGCCTCGGCGGCGGATCGTTGGGCCGCAGCCGCTTGAGCATATCGACCAGGTTCTTGGTATTGCGCAGATTGGCGAGTTCCGGCGTGGCGGTGATGACCACTTCGTCGGCACGGGCCAGGGTGTTCTTGCTCCAACCACTCCAGATGTGGGGGACATCGAGCACCAGCAGCGGGGTGCTGCGCTGAGCGGTGTCGATGATCTGGGCGAACGCCTCTGGATCGAAATCGTAGACGCGCTCGAGCGTCGAGGGCGCGGCAAGCAGGGACAGGTGTTCGGCACATTGGGCCAAAAGGCGGTCCAGGTAGACCTCGTCGACGCGCTCGGGCGCAAACACCGCCTCGGCAATGCCTTGGGCGGGGTCCTGATCGAAGTTGATGTTTGCGGTACCGAAAGCCAGGTCGAGGTCGGCAACGACCACTTCCGACTTGAACAGGTTCGACATGCTCCACGCGACGTTGTGGGCGATAGTCGAGGAGCCGACACCACCCTTGGCGCCGACGAACGCGATCGAGCGGCCCATCGGCTCCGCTTCGGGATCGATAAAGATCGAGGAGATCACGCTGACGATGTCGGCGGTCGATACCGGCGCCACGACATATTCGGAAATGCCCGAGCGGATCAACTCGCGATAGAGCGCAATGTCATTGTAGTGCCCGATGACCACGACCTTGGAACTCGGGTCGCAATATTCCGACAGCGCGTGCAGGGCTTCGAGAAGGTTCTTCGGCTCGCGGCGCGATTCGAGAATGATCAGGTTGGGCGTCGGCGAGCCGCGATAGACTTCTACCGCAGTCTCGACGCCGCCCATATGAACCTGGAGGTGGGCCTTGGCCATGCGTCGGTCGGCGCCGGCGCGTTCGATCGGGCCCGCGACGCTGTCGGTCTCGCAGAAGGCCTGGATGGAGATGCGCGGCACGGGCCGCAGCGCCTGCATCAGTGCCATATCCTGATGCGCAGGTTCAGCGCTCTCAGGCTGGGAATCGTAGGCGAGATTGCTCATTGTCTCGTTCTTCCCATAGCTCGCGATCAAAAGCTCACTTCGGAGTTCTTGTTGAACTCGGTGGTGATCCCGCGTTTGCGGTAGAGATCGATCACTTCGCCGCGATTTTCAGCGTCGATCTCCGTCTGCTTGCGCGGTCCAAGCAAGTCGGCAGGATTGGCAACCTGTGCGGCGAGATTGTTCTGATAGGAACAGCCGAAATTTGCGTAGTGCTTGTTCTCGGCCGTGTTGAGCACGTCCTCCGGCCAACTGCCGCACCGGTCGGTCTGCGCGCGCATGGCGGTGTAGGTCACACGTACCGGCGACGCGGCATCGGCATAGGCCGCCTGGTAGCGGGCGATGTCGATACGGTTCGACGGCACGCCATTCCTCGTCGCGACGCGCGCCAGCGCCCGCGCGGCCTCGTTCGCCGCTACATCATTCGAGGCCCCCGCGGGCACCATGATCGTCAGCGCCGGCTTCGAGCGGCGGTCATAGTCGCTGAGGAAGCCGGCGAATGTCGCTTCCTGGCCCTTGGAGATGCCGCGATCGCCGGTGCCGACCGCGATGTCGAGGGTCTGGTTCTTCTCGGCAATGACGATTGGGTGATTGGTTCGGTAGTCATCCGGGATCGAGCCGACAGTGACGCTGTCGCGGTTGGTCGCGCATCCGGCGACAAGGGCAACTGCGGCCGCCGCCAGAAGCGGACGGAAGAGGCGCGACATTTCCTGCCGGGTCCGGCCGGTGGCGCGCGTGGCGTGGTGTATTGCCTGAGACATGCCCCTATCCCCGCTCATTTGTAGATGAAGCCGACGACGCCGTGATAACGGCCCATGGGCTTGTCGGTTTTCATGGTGCCGTAGACGCGATTGACGCGGCCGAGGAACATGCCGGCGCCGTCGCTGGCGGCGTTGAAATTGTCGTCGGGCCTGGCGAGCTCGTTGCGCGCCACCGGACGGGCCAGATACGGCGTGACGATGATGACGAGTTCGGACTCGTTGCGGACAAAATCGCGGCTGCGGAACAGGGTGCCAAGAACGGGAATCTTGGACAGCCCGGGCAATCCGTTGACCGCCTGACGCACGTCGTCGCGGACGAGGCCGGCAATCATCATCGACCCGCCGGAGGGCAGCTCCACCGTCGTGTCGGCCAGGCGCTTACGGATCGACAGGGCCGTCATGCCAGGAGCATTGAACCTCGCTCCGCGGGATCCGCCTCCCGACAGCGAGACCGACGCTTCGGTGGTCGGCTCGGAGACCTGGGTCCTGATCTTGAGACTAATACGCCCTGGCGACAGCACCACCGGCTGAAATTCGAGACCGATGCCGTATTCGATCTTCTCGATTTCGTAGGTCCGGCCGCCGCTTGAGCCGCCGCCTTCCTGGTTCGTCACCAGGTTGAACTCGCCGCCGACCTTGAAGGTCGCCTTTTCGCCCGAAACTGCGGTGAGTGTCGGCTCGGCCAGCGTCTTCATCACGCCAGCCTGTTCCATGGCATTGACATACGCGTCGAGAAGCGAGGTCCCGATCGAGACCTGCGAGGCGCCAAGCGGCTTGCCGAGACCCGGGATGCTGTCGCTGATGGCGCCCCAGCTGATGCCGTTGGCATCGCCCGAGCCGATCATGTTGACGCCGAGCTGCTTCATCACCGTGCGGCTGACCTCGGCGACGGTGACCTTGAGCATCACCTGGTCGTCGCCGACGATCTGGAGCAGGTTGACGATCTTGCTCTTCTGGCGCGTCGAGTCAGGATTGTCGATGTCGACGCCGCCATTTTCGGAGCCGCCGCTGGCGGTCTGCGAATATTGCCCGGTCGTCGCCTCACCGCCGGTGACGAAGATGGTCGCCAGATCGACAGCGCGCTTGGCATCGAGCGGCGTATCTACCATGCCGGTCAGCACGACGTTGTCGTTGATCAATTCAACCTTGATCTGCGAATTCGGGATGAAACGCTTGATGTAGTCCTCAAGCCCGGCAACGTCGCGTTCGATAGCGAGATCGAGGCTGGCGATCTGCTCGCCATTGGGGCCGAAGACGAAGATGTTGGTCTGGCCGACCGACTTGCCGAACAGGTAGATGCGGCGCGCCGTGCGCGTCACTGCATCGGCAACAGCCGGATTGGCGACAAGGATATCGTAGGCGTCGGACGGCAGATCGATGACCACCGACTTGTTGAGCCCAAGCTTGACGCGCTGGCTGGAATTTTCCGCGCCGACCCTCGCCTTGGCAGCAAGTACCGGCGACTGCCAGACCCCAACGGAGCCTATGGCCAACGTCGCAGCAGTCACAAGAAGTCTGGCGGTGGACCTCATTTCCTTGCTCCCGATTCGGAAATCTCACCTGATTTGATCAGCCGCACCGTGCCGCGCTTGCCACTGCCTGAGACCAGATAGTCGGCCTCGGCGAGGTTCTTTTCCTGGGCGTCGGCAACCGAGCGCAGGGCAAGGGTGAGGCGGTCCGCCATCTGCTGGGCCACGGTGATGATCTCGGCCTGCTGGGCGGTGAGTTCCAGCGTCGCGGTTTCGCCGACCTTGACCTTCTTGCCCTCCTCATCCTCCTGGATGGTCTGGTCGATGGCCAGCACGCGGATGTTCTTGAGGATGGTCTCGGTGGTGAAGCCGCTTCCCGATTTCGCGGCATCGCTGCGGCGGGTCATGATCACGTCGACATAGTCGTTCGGGAGAATAAAGCCGCCGGCGGAGGTGTCGGCGGAAATCGCAGTGGCGACCGCGCGACTGCCTGCCGGCAAAACCGCCGACATGAAGCTCTGGCCTTCGCCGATCAGCTTCGACTTGCGCAGCGGCTCGCCGCCGTACATGGCAAGGCGCGCGACCGAATTCTTGAATTTTTCCAGCGCTTCAGGCTCGGCACTGCGCGTGATGAAATTGGGATTTATCGCGTCGCTCGGCCAAGGCTGCCAGCTGATGTTGCCCTCCACAACACCGCCCATCGGCACGTCGCCGGTGAGCACCAGCACGTCGGTGAGCGCGAGTTGCGGCTGTTGCGGCCCGGATTCGACGATGACCTCCTGAGGAGGTGGAGCAGACATATTCTTAGCGACGAAACCAGCGCCACCCGCGGCGGCGACCGCTACGCCAAGTATCATTAGTCGCGATGCAGCCATTGTCCGAACCTCGCCCCGGCAACCCATCAAGCCAAGTCGGACTTTGCATAGCCAATCGTCAAATTATGGTTAACGCGATGCTTATATATATGATTAACGATACCTTACGCCCGCAGGCGTGGAGATCATTGGGCAGTCAGCCGCTCCAGCGCCCAGACCATCAGGGGCGAACTCGGATAGGTGATTAGGCCACCTATGCCGAGCGCAATGCCGTAGGGCACGCCGCCGGCATCTTTGGAGAAATTCCTGAGGAACATGTTCTGGCTGGTGATGTGGGAAAGAGCGGAACTGCGGAAGGTCAGGATCGCGAGCGTCAGCATCCCGCCAAATACAGCGGAGGTAAGCAGGTACTGCATCAGCGGCATGCCGAACCCCATCCAAACGGCGGACGCGGCGATGAGCTTGGCGTCACCGCCGCCCATGCCGCCGAGTGCGAACAGCGCGAAGGTGACGGTAAGAAGCAAGGCGCCTGCAGCAAGATGCATGCCGATGTCGGCCCAGGCCATGCCGGTCAGCGGCGCGACGACAAGGAAGACGCCAAGTAGGAGTAGCGGCACACGGTTGGCGATGGTCATCGACATGGTGTCGGATACGGCTGAATAGACCATGCAGAACGGGAACACGACAAAGATCAGTGCTTCAAGCATCGCCACATACCTGATAGGTTGAACCAAGATCTAACTTAGAGAATTGACATTAATCTTGGGTGAAGGCTGGGCCTATTCTCAAAAAGAAAAAGGCCGCCATTGAGCAGCCTTTCGCTTTTTGTCTACGTGATTTTTGGCGTAGAGCCGCCTATCACGGAGCCACAGGGGCGTTTTCGATTGCCGTCGCGACACCCCTGAACTTGGTGTCGAGCGCGCTGCCAACCAAGCCGGCGCCGGCAATGATGGCAACTGCGATAAGGGCGGCGATCAGACCGTATTCGATGGCGGTCGCGCCGGATTCGTCCTTCACAAAGCGTGCGATGAGATTGGACATTGGAGAGCTCCTTACTCCGTTTGTTACAGCACTTCCGTCAACATTTCTTTGTCGTCGATCGGATGACTGCAACCTAGCGGGGAGCTCTTTCAAACGGCTTAAGAAACAGCCTTACCGAAACCTTTAGCCGGCCATTGCCACCGTGTGGTTAACTACAGGCTAAGCTGGGCTGGCCTTTTGTCTTCAGCTGGGAACCGCTGTCCGCAAGGCGTTTGGGGGCTGCATGGCACTTCCTGAGCGGCGCTGCTCGCGCACCGGTTGCCACCGGTCAGACGGCTTAACTGTTGGTTCACCAAAAGCGTTCATCTTCCGTTGATCAGTCGATACTGACAGTGATCGAGGGGCAGCGATGACAAGGCCGAAAGCTTTCTTTCCGGGAGCGTGCGCAGTTGCGATAGCGATGGCCGCCGCCGCTATGCCGGCCCATGCGGGTGGCGGCATCGAAGTGACGATGAACCAGGCCAAGATCGTGCGACTCGCCCGCCCTGCCGACACCATCGTGGTCGGCAACTCGTCCATCGCCGACGCCTCGGTCCAAGACGCTTCGACCCTAGTGCTGACCGGCAAGGGTTTTGGCGTCACCAACCTCGTGGTGCTCGATGCGGACGGCACGCCCATCGTCGACGAACAGGTGACCGTCATCCGTCACGACGCCTCTTCCGTACGGATCTACCGCCGCTCCGAGATACAGACGCTCTCTTGCACGCCCTATTGCGAGAGCTCCTACAAGAGCGACGCCGAGCGGATGTCCGAAAGCGAGATGAACGCTTCCCAGTAAGCGTGGGACCCGCAGGACGTACCGGACAAGGTTAGCCTTGGGTAAAGATTTTGCCTGCTATTTTCCCGAACATCAAAACGGGACCTCAACGGCTTTGCACTATTGTCCGCCCGGAACGAGAAGGCGGTCGGGACATGAGCGACACAGCGTCTGCAGTGCATGACAAGACGAAGGCGCGCCGGCGAGGATTGTTCGCCGGCTTCGCGCGCGACCGCAGCGGCAGCACGGCGATCGAGTTCGTCATGCTGGTGATACCTTTCTCGCTGCTGGTCTTTGCGATACTCGAGAGTTGCATTTCATTCGCCGGCCAGCAGGTACTTTCTAACGCAGTCGACGATGTCGCCCGCCAGTTGCGCACTGGACAGGTCAAGAGCAAGGACGTCACCAAAGATTGGCTGGAAGGCAAGATCTGTGAGCGTCTTGAGGTCATCGTCGCCGACGGGTGCCCCAATCTGATCGTTGACCTGCGCAGCTATCCAACTTTTGCTGCTGCGGCCGACGTGAAGCTCAGGCTGACTGGCCGGGAGATCGACACGACCGGCATTAGTGTCACGCCTGGACCAGCCGGCACCAAGAACATGCTGCGCGTTTTCTACAAATGGCCAGTCATCACCGACTTCATGCGGGCGTCCATGTCGAACCTGAACGGTGGCTATACGCTGCAGTTTGCGTCTGCCATCTGGCAGAACGAACCGTTCAATGATTGATCGAAACGGCCAGTTACGGCCGCAGCTAGCGGAAAGTCTTGGGATGTCGGCGTGGCGGGGGGCACAATCGATGCTGAAGCAATTGCGATCATACGCATATGCCCTGATTTGCGACCGGCGCGGTATCGCCGCGGTCGAATTCGCCTTCGTCGTCCCTCTCCTGCTGTCGCTGTATTTCGTGACCATGGAGGTCTCCCAGGCGATCGAGACGAACAAGAAAGTCAGCCGGGCCGGCTCGATGGTCGCCGACCTCATCACCCAACAGCAGACGATCAAAGCCGCGGAAGTGGACGCAGTGATGAAGATCGCAGAGTCGATCCTGCAGCCCTACAACCGCAGCACTGGAAAGATCTTCATCACGGCAATCCAGGTCACCGACGAGGCGTCGCCCAAAGTGCTGGTGGTCTGGTCGCGCAAATACGTCGACGGCGTCGGCAAGCCCGACGTCGTCAAGGACACGGTGACGACCGTGCCCGACGCCCTCAAGACCAAGGGCGCTTTCCTGATCCGGGTCGTCAGCGAACTCGACTACAAGCCGATGATCACCTGGGCCGCCGAAAGCAAGCCCGTGCTTGGCCTCGCTGCCGCAATCGATCCGATCACGATGGACGAGACCTATTATCTGCGGCCGCGCATGAGCCAGACGATCCCCTGCACCGGTTGCGAAATCTAGGTAGCCGGTCCATCTGCTGTCGTCAGTTGCCATTTGCGGGATAATTGCCAACGACCGCGACTGATCCTATGTCTGTGCGGCAAGCTGGCAACCGAGAGCCCTTTATAGATGGCGCGTGCATTCCTGTTCGTCCTGGATTCCTTCGGCATTGGCGGCGCGGCCGACGCCGAACGTTTCGGCGATGTCGGGTCCGATACCTTCGGCCACATAGCAGCCGCCTGCGCCGAGGGCCGCGGCAATCGCGAGGACCTGCGCTCAGGCCCGCTCGATCTGCCCAACATGACGGCGCTCGGGCTCGGCCGCGCGGCAAGGCTGGCAACCGGCTTTGAATTCGAAGCGAACGCCAAGCTGCGCGCCGGCGCCTTCCATGGCGCCGCCCAAGAGATTTCGAGCGGCAAGGACACGCCGTCGGGCCATTGGGAGATCGCCGCGGTGCCGGTCACCTTCGCCTGGGGCTATTTTCCACAGACCGTGCCGGCCTTCCCGGTATCGCTGACCGAAGCCATCACCCGCAAAGGCAACGTGCCGGGCATCCTTGGCGATTGCCACGCCTCGGGCATCGAGATCATCGAGCGCTTCGGCGAGGAACACATCCGCACCGGCAAGCCTATCTGCTACACATCGGTGGATTCCGTGCTGCAGATCGCCGCGCACGAAGAGCACTTCGGCCTCGAGCGGCTCTATGCGCTTTGCAAGACTGTCCGCCGGCTCGTCGACCCGCTGAACATCGGCCGCGTCATCGCCCGCCCCTTCGTCGGCGAAAGCAGGGAGACGTTCGAGCGTACGCCGAACCGCAAGGACTACGCCACACCGCCGCCGGAACCGACACTGCTCGACAGGCTCACCGGGCGTGGCAGCAAGGTCATCGCCGTCGGCAAGATCGGCGACATCTTCGCTCATCGCGGCATCAGCGAAATTCGCAAGGGCGTCGGCAACATGGCGATGTTCAACGCAGCACTCGGCGCCATGGACGATGCCGGCGACGGCGATCTCGTCTTCGCCAACTTCGTCGACTTCGACACCGAATTCGGCCACCGCCGCGACGTGCCAGGCTATGCCGCGGCGCTGGAAGCCTTCGACAGGCGCCTGCCGGAAGCATTCGCACGGCTGAAACCGGGCGACCTGCTGATCCTGACCGCCGACCACGGCAACGACCCAACCTGGCGCGGCACCGACCACACCCGCGAACGCATCCCGGTGATCGGTGTTGTGCAGGGCCTTCGCGGCGGCGATATCGGCCTCAGGCCGACATTCGCCGACATCGGCGAGACGGTGGCCGAGCATCTCGGCCTGCCACGTGGGCGCCACGGCACCTCCTTCCTCGAAACGATCGCCACCCATGCCTGAATTGCCCGAAGTCGAAACCGTCCGGCGCGGACTGCAGCCGGTGCTCGAAGGCGCGCGCATCGAACGGGTCGAAACGCGCCGGCCGAACCTGCGCTACCCCTTCCCCGAACATTTCGGCGAACGCCTTGCGGGCAAGAAGATCACCTCGCTCGGCCGCCGCGCCAAATACCTGCTCGCCGATGTCGAGGATGCCCCGCTGCTGATCTGCCATCTCGGCATGTCCGGCTCGTTCCGCGTCGAAACCGACGAGGATGGAACGACGCCGGGCCAGTTCCACCACGAACGATCGAAGTCGGAAGCACACGATCACGTCGTCTTCCACGTCGCCGATCAAAGAGGCGCCCCGGCGCGCGTCGTCTTCAACGATCCCCGGCGTTTCGGCTTCATGCTGTTTGCCGAGCGCAACGGCACCGAGCATCCGATGCTGTCCGGCCTCGGGGTCGAGCCGACCGGCAACACGCTCGACGGCGAATTGCTGGGCGGCTTGTTCGAAGGCAAAAAGACGCCGCTCAAGGCGGCACTGCTAGATCAGCGCCTGATTGCCGGGCTCGGCAATATCTATGTCTCCGAAGCCCTCTGGCGCGCCGGCCTGTCGCCACTGCGCGCTGCCGGCACCCTCGCCGGCACGGGCAAGGTGGCACGCGAACGTGCCGCGCTGCTCGCCACCTCCGTGCGCGAGGTGATTGCCGATGCGATCGCGGCGGGCGGCTCCTCGCTGCGAGACTACGTCCACACCGACGGCTCGCTGGGATACTTCCAGCACTCGTTCTCCGTCTATGACCGCGAGGGCGAACCGTGCCCGCACACCGGCTGTGCCGGCCATGTCGAGCGCATAGTGCAGAGTGGGCGGTCAACCTTCTATTGCCGCCAGTGCCAGCGCTAAGCTAGATCAGGTCTCATTGGTGGTGCTGCGAGACAGGGAGAGCCTGAGATGGCCTATGAAACGATCATCGTGGAAACACGCGGCAAGGTCGGGCTGATCACGCTCAATCGACCGAAGGCGCTCAATGCGCTGAATTCGCAGGTGCTCGGCGAACTGCTGGCCGCCACCGCAGCCTTCGAGGCCGACCACGGCATCGGCGCCATAATCATCACCGGCTCGGAAAAGGCATTCGCCGCCGGTGCCGACATCAAGGAGATGCAGGCCAAGACCTATGTCGAGGCCTATCTCGAGGATTTCTTCTCCGGCTGGGAAGCCTTCACCCGCAACCGCAAGCCGATGATCGCGGCTGTCGCGGGCTATGCGCTGGGCGGCGGCTGCGAGCTCGCCATGATGTGCGACTTCATCATCGCCGCCGACTCGGCCAAGTTCGGCCAGCCCGAGATCACCCTCGGCGTCATGCCCGGCATGGGCGGCTCGCAGCGACTCACCCGCTTCGTCGGCAAGTCCAAGGCAATGGACATGTGCCTGACCGGCCGGATGATGGATGCGGCCGAAGCCGAGCGCTCGGGGCTGGTATCGCGCGTCGTACCGGCGGCCGACCTCATGGAAGAGGCAATGAAGGCGGCGGCCAAGATCGCCGATTTCTCGTTGCCGGCGGTCATGATGTGCAAGGAGGCCGTCAATCGCTCCTATGAAGTGACGCTTTCGGAAGGGCTGCGCTTCGAGCGCCGCCTGTTCCATTCGATGTTCGCACTCGAAGATCAGAAGGAAGGCATGGCGGCTTTTGCGGAGAAGAGGACTGCGAATTTCCGCAACCGCTGACCGGAATCGCGTTGACGTTGGGAGTAAGCTGAACTATAAGCCGCACCAACCGAGGCGCCCCTAGGGACGCCCGAATGATTTCTGCGCTTTGCGGGAAGCTGCTCGCGCCCACCATAGATCAAAGAGAGGCACCATGGCCAATACCTCCTCGGCCAAGAAGGCTACCCGCAAGATTGCCGCCCGCACCGCGGTCAACAAGAACCGCCGTTCGCGCGTCCGGACCTATATCCGCCAGGTCGAAGAGGCACTGGCCTCGGGCGACAAGGCAAAGGCAGAAGCCGCCTTCAACGCCGCTCAGCCGGAATTGATGCGCGCCGCCAGCAAGGGTGTGGTCCACAAGAACACCGCCTCGCGCAAGGTTTCGCGTCTGGCTCAGCGGCTCAAGGCGCTTTCCGCCTAAGCCCTGCAAGCAATTGGATTTCTGATCAACCCGGCCTCACCAGCCGGGTTTTTCTTTTGTCCGAAAACGGCCGGAAAAGCAGTCCGCAATGGCCGTGCGAGCATACCCTTGGGGCACCAAGTTCTTTGCCGGCATATGCGGCTATTCTCATAAGTACAACTGCAGCAAGCGGCCTCCCCCGCAGACTCACCCTGGCAGAAATTCTCCTGTAAATTCATAGAGTTGTGAACGGTCATCCACAGCTTGTTCACGTCACCCACGGGGCTTGGGGGACAAGTTGGTGTCAAGCGGATTCTTTTATAATTTTTTCCAACAGGGCCCGGTTTTTTTCGATCCCCGGAAAAGGGTTTGAATCACAAAGGCTTTGGCCGCGCGAGGGACACAAACGGGCTTTGAATCCGGGCGGGGGCTAAGCAGATTCATTAAAAACGCGTTAGACTCGGCCTTGCCCTGTCCACAGCGATTTTTGTAAGGTCTTTTCATCGAAGGGACGGGCACCAAGCCCTCTGCCAAGCCTAAAAATCGGCGGCGTTCTCGGCGTGGATGGAATCCGCGATCGGGGGAGGCGTGCTCACTTCGAGTTATACTTGGGGCGTGTGGGGATACACGGCATGGTGACTTTGCAATGCACCGGCGATTTCGCCGGAGGGCTACGCATTTGCCTGGTGCTGCTGCCCCCGCAGCACCAGCCTTCCGAAAGCGCCTGACGGCGCCGAGGAAGGCGATACGGGGCCTCGCCGGAAACGGCAGCATCCCGAATGAACATACCGGTGGAGATGCGAGCGGCGCATCCCCATACGGCAACGAGGACCGAAGGTTAGGGATTGCGAC